>JAYGEB010000490.1:0-4018 GCA_046582595.1 Alphaproteobacteria bacterium
GATTTCACGGTCATCGGCAGCGCCGCGAACCTGTCCGCCCGGTTGTCGGACCAATGCAAGGTATTGGACCAATCCCTGCTGCTATCGGGCGCCGTCCAGCGCGCCTTGGCCGAGGATCTGACCCCGCTCGGCCAGTACGAACTGTGCAATGTGCCCGAGCCGACCGAGATTTACACGATTGAAGCCTGACGAAAATTTCAAACGGTCTGCTGAAACTCTTATAAATCCAGCCTTGCAATGTCATTCCCGCGAAAGCGGGAATCTAGATATCTCCGAAATTTTCGCGGTTATTGGCAGTTCCCTGGATTCCCGCTTTCGCGGGAATGACAAATTTCAGCAATATCCGACGCCGCACACCGTCTTTCGCCGGCCTCCGCGACGGCGGCGTCGGGATGTTTCTTGACGATCTTGCTAATGCTCATTCGGACGGTCCCACGATCGGTTCAATTTTGCCCCTCATAGCATATTGCCTCTCCCTGACAAGCGGGCTGGACGCGGGCGCGCCAAGGGGACAAACTTGGGACCGCATCCCCGAAACCCGCATCGAGGCCGGATCACGGGCATTTTTGCCCTGGACGGCGATGCGGGCCAATTGTTGGACGGAGTCAAAGGCAGATGAACCAGGGTAAGTGGCGGATCGGCGAGGTTACGGTTACCCGCGTGGTGGAGATCGAGGCGACGGGCGGCATGAGCCGGATTATCCCCGAGGCGACACGGGAAAGACTCCAGAAGATCGGCTGGTTATATCCGCATTTCGTCGATGAAGGCGGCCGCATGCGCGGTTCCATTCATGCTCTGATCATCGAGACGCCGGAGCGGACCATCGTGGTCGATACTTGTGTCGGCAACGATAAGGAGCGGGACAATGCCGCCTGGAACCGGTTGCAGACCACGTTCCTCGACGACATGGCCAAAGCCGGCTACGGCCTTGACCGGATCGACACCGTGTTGTGCACCCATCTGCATATCGATCACGTGGGTTGGAATACCATGCTGGTGAATGGCAAATGGGTGCCCACTTTCCCCAAGGCCCGTTACCTCATGGGCCAGGTGGAATTCGACCATTGGCGCCAGGACGGCGACGCCGGCCAGGCCGTGCTCATGGCGGATTCCGTGCTGCCCGTGTTCGATGCCGGGCTGGTGGATCTGGTGCCGACCAATCATCGGATTTGCGATCAGGTCAGCCTGATCCCCACCGTGGGGCATACGCCGGGCCATGTCTCGGTCCTGATCAGCAGTCAGGGCGAGGAGGCCATGATTACCGGCGATTTCATCCATCACCCCTGCCAGTTCGCGCATCCGGAATGGTCGGCTTCCGTCGATACCGATCCCGTGCAATCGGCGGAAACCCGCCAGGAGGTGTTCGCCCGTTTTGCCGAAACGCCAACCCTCATCATCGGCACTCATTTCCACACACCGACCGCCGGATACCTCAAACGCGACGGCGATGCCTATCGACTGGACGTTTAGGGGCGGCGGCCATGAGTTTCGAGCGGTCCTACGAGGGCATCAAGGTGGTGGATTTGAGCCAGGGCATCGCCGGGCCCTACTGCGCCATGCTGCTGGCCCAGCACGGCGCCGATGTGATCAAGGTGGAGCCCCACCAGGGCGATTGGGCGCGCATGCTGGGTACCGCCGGTACACGATCACACGGAATTTTCCTTCGTCTCCAACATGGGCAAGCGCAGTCTGGCGATCGATTTGAAGAGCGAAGAGGCGCCCGCCATCATCGATGCCCTGGTCGAGCGGGCGGATGTTTTTCTGGAGGGTTTTCGCCCCGGCGTCATCGATCGCCTTGGCTTTGGCCACGAACGCCTGATGGCGCTGAACCCCGGCCTGATCTATGTCGCCATCTCCGGCTTCGGGCAGACCGGGCCGCTGCGGCACAAACCGGCCACGGACCCGGTATTGCAGGCTTTCAGCGGCTTCATGATGGACAACGCGGGTCATGACGGCATTCCGCACCGGGCCAATACGGTGATCAACGACATGGCAACGGCGCTGTATGCCTTCGCCGCCGTGACGCCGGCGCTGTACATCAAGGGCGCTGGCGTGCCGGGGCGTTATCTCGATGTCTCGTTGATGCGGGGCGCGGCCAATCTCAGTGCCATCCGGATCATGGCCGCCTCGCGCGGCGAGATGAACCGGCTGCCGCGCACGGCGCCGTCGGGCATCTTCCGTTGCGCCGAAGGCTGGCTGCAATTGGTCATTTTGCAGGACAAGGATTTTCTCGCACTTTGCGGAATGCTTGGCCTGGATGATTTGCAGGCCGACGAGAGCTTGCGCGGCAATGAAGCCCGCCTGCACCAGGCCCAGATGCTGCTGGACCGGGTGGGCGAGGTTCTTTTGACCAAGCCGGCCGCCCATTGGCGGGAAATCTTTACCGAAGCCGGTTTGCAGAACGAGATGCTGCAGAATTTCCAACAGTTTCTGGGGCATCCGCAAGTGGCCGAGACCGGGTTGTTTTCGCACATCGCCCTGCCGGGCCTGGAAAAACCCCTGCCCATTCCCAACCCGCCGGGCATTCCCAGGATCGAGGACGGCACGCCCGCCGGCACCTCGCCCGTCACCGGCCAGCATAGCGACGAAATCATCGCCGGACTGGGCTATGACGCTGCCGCCATCGCGGAACTACGGCAGCGCGGCGTCATCACCACGTGGACCGGGCTGGACGCGCCATGAGCCACGACAGACCTTACGAGGGCGTGAAGGTGGTGGACCTGAGCCAGGGCATCGCCGGGCCCTATTGCGGCATGTTGCTGGCCCAGCACGGCGCCGAGGTGATCAAGGTGGAGCCGTTGCAGGGCGATTGGGCCCGTGTTCTCGGCACGCCCACGTCCGACCATACGGAATTTTCCTTCCTCGGCTCCCTGGGCAAGCGCAGCCTGGCCATCGATCTGAAAAGCGGCGAGGCCCCGGCCATCATCGACGCCCTGGTGGCGAACGCCGATATATTCCTAGAAGGCTTCCGCCCCGGCGTGATCGGGCGTCTGGGTTTTGGCCATGAACGTCTGTTGAAACTGAACCCCGGCCTGATTTATGTCTCCATTTCCGGCTTCGGCCAGGTTGGGCCGCTGCGCGACAAGCCGGCCATGGACCCGGTGTTGCAGGCCTTCACCGGTTTCATGATGGACAACGTGGGCCATGACGGCATCCCCCACCGCGCCAACACCATCATCAACGATATGGCGACGGCGCTTTATGCCTTCTCCGCCGTGGCGCCGGCGCTGCATGCCAAGCGCGATGGCGCGCCGGGGCGCTTCCTCGATGTCTCCCTCATGCGCGCCGCCGCCAATCTGACCGCTATTCGCATCATGACGGCCTCGCACCGCGAAGTGAGCAAGACCGCCGGCTCGCCCCCCTCGGGCATCCATCTTACCGCGAAAGGCTGGTTGCAACTGGTCATCATCAAGGATGGTGATTTCCATACCCTGTGCGATCTGCTCGGGCTGGATGATTTACGGGCCGATGACAGCCTTTTGGGCCTGCCCGCCCGCCTGGAACGGGGCGAAAGCCTGCGGCTTCGGTTCAGCGAGATTTTTCTGACCAAACCGGCGGCTTATTGGCGCGATATGTTCACCGAGGCCGGTTTGCAGAACGAAGTCTTGCAGAGTTTCGAACAATTCCTCGACCACCCCCAGGTTTCGGCAACGGAATTGTTCAGCTATCTGGAACTGGCCGGTCTGGAGAAACCCCTACCCATTCCCAACCCGCCCGGAATTCCCAGGATCGAGGCGGGTACGCCCACCGGTTCCTCCCCCGTCACCGGACAGCATTGCGACGAGGTGCTGGGCGAATTGGGCTATGACGCCGATGCCATCGCCGGCTTGCGTGACAGGGGCGTGATCAGGACCTGGACGGCCTGACCAGCCAGACCAGGCGGGCGGCCACGACCACGGTGCAGAACGCCGGGACCAGCGCGAAGCCCCATATCCATTCGGTCACGGCGGTCAGGGTGGCGACGGACAGGCCGCCCGACAATCCGGCCACATTGGCCAGCAAGATCGGAAGAGCGTCG
>JAYGEB010000019.1:0-2917 GCA_046582595.1 Alphaproteobacteria bacterium
ACCGGCGCATCGACCCAGCCCATGCCCGTCCGTTCGGCCAATTCCGCCGCCATGTCCTTGGTTGCCCGCACGAT
This sequence comes from Alphaproteobacteria bacterium, assembly GCA_046582595.1. GTDB lineage: Bacteria > Pseudomonadota > Alphaproteobacteria. Next base: position 75 of record JAYGEB010000019.1, read on the forward strand.
GGAGGTCGAATGATCCACCAGCAGCTTATCCGCGCTGGCCGCCTCGACGACGCCTTGCGGACCGAACACCGCCCGGCGCACCGCGTCCGTCGAGGTCACGCAGAGCAAGACAAAATCCGCGCGCGCGGTCAATTCGGCGGGCGAGGCGGCGGCCACCACGCCATGCCCGGCGGCCGCTTCGCACTTTTCCGCCACCAGGTCATGGCCGATCACGGGATAGCCCGCGCCGCACAACCGCTTGGTGAAGGCTTGGCCCATGAGGCCAAGACCGATGAAGCCGATCGTGGGTTTGGCGCCGGTCATGGCAGCAATCCCAATCCAGCCAACTGTTTTCGCAATGCCGGTGCGTCGGTGAATTGAATGCCGTGGAAGCCCAGGTTGCGGGCGCTGTCCACGTTATTGGCAATGTCATCGATGAAGACGCATTGTTCCGGCGCCAAGGCATGGCGCTCGCAGGCTAATTCGAAAATCTTCGGGTCTGGCTTCGCCACCCCCTCCAGACCCGATACCACGACGCCGTCGAACCAATCCAGAAATTCAAAGCGCGCGGTGGCGTGGTGCCAGGTTTCCGCCGCCCAATTTGAGATGACGTACAAGGGTGTGCCCTGGGCTTTCAGTTCGGAGACGATGGCCAGACTGTCATCCAGGCTGCCGTTCAGGGTCTCCTCCCAGCGATGCCAATAGGCCTCGATCAGCGCCGCATGGCGGGGCAGGCGCGCCGACAGCTCCTCCACGCCGCGTTGGAAACCCTGGTCCGCATCGACCCCGCGCAGCCAGTTGAACAAATCGATCTCCGCCAGAAATTGGGCGATCTCCTCGTCGTTGTCGAATAGCTTGCGGTACAAATGATAGGGGCTCCAATCGATCAGCACGCCACCCAGATCGAAGATAACCGTATCGATCCCTTCCGCCCCGGTTTTCGTGGCCATTACTTCGCCACCTTGATCAGCCGGCCGCTGGCCTGGCGAACCTGTTCGCCATTCACGTTGCGGACAAAATCCAGGGCCATGCCCGTGCCCGACAGGGTGCGTTTATAGATCTGGGTCTCGTGGCCGCCATCGGCGTAGATCTGCAAGGTCACGATCTGCAAGGTGCGCTCCTTGATGTAGGCCCAGGCATAGGGCGTGCTGGCGGCCAGCGGATCGCTGTTGGAGGAGGAACGCCAAACGCCGGGGCGCGTGGGTACGAATTGCATCTTCGTGCTTTTCAGTTTCGGCCGGGGATTGTTGGGATCGCCCTTTTGCCGCTGCACGGTATTCCAGACAATATTGAAGCCGCCCGTGCCATCCGCGCGCACGGTGACGTCGATATCGCGGCTGGTCAGTTGGAAATTGGCGCTGATGGCGCTTTCGGACACCGCATTGCCCTGCCAGACCCCCTCAAAAGCGGCGATGCCCAAATTCGCGGCGAACGCGGCGCCGGGCCAGAACAGAAGCAATGCGCATAGGCGCAACAGAGTAGGGGACATGGATCAACCTTTCGCAATAACGTCTATTCGGTATCTTCTATCTTATTGGGCCGTGGCGCATGTGCTTTTTAAACATGCCTGAACTCTATAAGAGAAGAGCAATTGAACCAATCACTTGGGTCACCCAAGCGACTCGGGTTAATTAGAAATTGCTTGATCAAAGCCATTCGTCTGGCGCAAGGCCTCGCCCAATATCATCGCGCCAGCGACCGCGATATTCAATGACCGGGCCGCCTTTTGCATGGGAATGTTCAGGCGCGCGTCGGCGCGCGCGTGGACCTCCTCCGGCACGCCGGATTGTTCTTGTCCCAGCAGGATGATGTCGTTTTTCCGGAATGCGAAATCCGTGTACGGGTGGTCACTCTTGGTGGTTGCCAGGATCAGCCGGCCCGTGATCCGGGGCAGAAAATGCCGCCACGAATCATGCCGGGACAGATCGACGCCATCGGCATAATCCATCGCCGCGCGGCGCAGTTGCTTGTCGGTGAAGGTAAAGCCGCAGGGCTCGATAATATCCAGGGGCACGGACAGGCACGCGCACAGACGGATCAAGGTGCCCGTGTTTTGCGGGATATCCGGCTGATAGAGGGCGAGGCGCATGAGCCAGCATCGCCGATTCCGGGCAATCTGGCCAGACCCTGGGGAAACCGGCGCGCCGGCAACGTTTGACCCGGCTTATGGGGACCCGCCATGGCTGGACAAATCCGTGGTGACATGACAAATAGGAGCCTATAAATTTCCCGATAGAATTAAGATAGATAGGTAATCGATACATGGCGGATAGCACAGGCGGGGACGGACACGACCCTAGCCGCCGGGATTTCCTTTATGTCGCGGCGGGCGGTCTGGGCGCGGTCGGCGCCGCGGGCGCGGTCTGGCCGATGATCGATCAGATGAATCCCTCCAAGGACGTCTTGGCGCTGTCCTCGATCGAGGTAGATTTGTCCGGCATCGCCCTGGGGCAATCGATCACCGTGAAATGGCGCGGCAAGCCGGTCTTTATCCGCCACCGCACGGCGGCGGAGATCGCCGAGGCCAGGGCCGTCCCCATGGACGAACTGCCGGACCCCGAGAGCGACGAGGCCCGGGCCGAAAAGCCGGAATGGCTGATCATGGTCGGTGTCTGCACCCATTTGGGCTGCGTTCCCTTGGGCCAGCAGGGGGAATACAACGGCTGGTTCTGTCCGTGCCATGGTTCCCATTACGATACCTCGGGACGTATCCGCAAGGGACCGGCGCCGCTGAATTTGCCGGTGCCGGACTATGTCTACCTAGACGACAATAACATTAAGATCGGCTAGGGGGCGGTCATGTCAGGTCAATCAAGCTTCCAATCCAACAACGCCATCATCAAATGGATCGAATACCGGCTGCC
>JAYGEB010000036.1:0-19577 GCA_046582595.1 Alphaproteobacteria bacterium
CGTGATGAGCGCCGTCGGCTACAACTTCCGCCTCATCCTCAAGTGGCTGAAGGCTTTGTTGGGCAAAATCATCGCCGCCATTTGGGCCGCCATGATACCGTTCTCAGCACTCAGAGCCGCTTCTTAACAGACGACCAATTATACGGGAAGAAATGGTCCCCGGCAGCTTTCGCGAATTGATCGCGGTTGAGGTCAAGGCTGGGACGGATTTTTCAAATATACATAACCGGATTGGTGAAGCAGAAAAAAGCCACCAGAAGGCCCGCGCCGACGGATACAATGAATGTTGGACGGTCGTTAACGTGGATAAGATTGATGTTGAGAAAGCCCACAGGGAATCACCTTCGACCAGCAGATTCTATCGCATTTCCGATATACAGCGGGGAAGCGGCAGTGAATACGAGGATTTCCGCAATCGGGTGGTTTCGCTAACAGGCATTGCCACTTGAGAAATTACCGATCGACCCGGATCTATTACGCCATATTTTTGACCCCCTCGCCCACGACATCCCCAATTTGCCGCGACGCAATGTCCCGCGCCTCGACCAATGCTTGGCATCAATGGCAAAGACCTCGTTGATCGTCCAGCTTGTGGATCGTCGTCATGACCGGTGTCGGCTATCTACCGGCCCTTCCAATTGGGCGGCCGTTTTTCCGAGAACGCTAGTGGACCTTCGATGAAGTCCAGGCTGTTGCGCATATCGATGACGGATTGATACTCCGCCTCGAAGGCTTCCTGGACGGAGGTGTAATCGCCGCCGCGCATGACCACGTCTTTCGAGGTGCGGATGGAGACGGGGGAGCATTCCAGGATCAATTCGGCCCAGCGTCTGGCACCCGCCAGGGCCTCGCCCTCCGCCACCACCTCGGTGACGAAGCCCAGGTCATAACCCTCCTTGGCCATCACCCGGCGGCCGGTGAGGATCATGCCCATGGCCTGTTTCATGGGGATCTGCCTCGACAGGCGGTGCAGGCCGCCGGCCAGCGCGGCCAGGCCGACGCGGGGTTCGGGCAGGGCGAAAAAGGCGTTTTCCGCCGCGATGATGATGTCGCAGGCCAGGGCGACCTCGAAACCGCCGCCCATGGCCAGGCCGTTGACGGCGGCGATGATGGGTTTTTTCATATCGAAGCGCTTGGCCAGGCCGGCGAAACCGCTATCGGGGCTGTCGGTCGGGTTGCCCTCGGCCTGCCATTTCAGATCATTGCCGGCGGAGAAGGCTTTTTCGCCGGCGCCGGTGACGATGGCGACCCAGAGATCGGGGTCCGCCTCGAAATCATTGAAAATCTTATCGAGCTCAAAATGCGCGTGCGTGTGCAGGGCATTCATGCGTTCGGGGCGGTTCAGGGTCACGGTGAGGATATGACCGTCCTGTTCGGCCAGGCAAAATTCAGGCATTTTCTTTGTTTCCCTTTACGATTTTTTACATTCCGCCGCCATCCTTCCCTAAAATAGCTTCCTTGGCCAGTCGAGGAATTGGCCGGGGTGAAAATAATTGCGAAGGGGGCGAAGGCAATGTCGGATCAAGGCGAAATAGGCGGCGGTGCAAGCATCAAGGCGTCGGATTTATTTGTCCGTTGTTTGGAAGCGGAGGGCGTGAGCCATATTTTCGGCGTGCCGGGCGAGGAAAACGCCGACGTCATGATCTCGCTGATGGACTCAAGCATCGATTTCGTGCTCTGCCGCCACGAGCAGGCCGCCGCCTTCATGGCCGATACCTATGGCCGTCTGACCGGCAAGCCCGGCGTCTGCCTGGCGACCCTGGGACCGGGCGCGACCAACCTGGTGACCGGCGTCGCCGATGCCAACATGGACCGCGCGCCCCTGGTCGCCATTATCGGCCAGGCCTCGACCTCGCGCCTGCATAAGGAAAGCCATCAGAACATGGATGCCATCGCCATGTTCCGCCCGATCACCAAATGGGCCCATTCCATCGGCAACGCCGAAACCATTCCGGAAGTCGTGCGCAAGGCCTTCAAGGTGGCGACCACGGAAAAACCCGGCGCCACGGTGATCGAGTTGCCGGAGGACCTGGCCAAGGCGGAGGTCTCCGCCCGGCCCATGCCCGTCGATATCACCCGCCGCCCGGCGGCCGATCATAAGGCGGTGGCCCGAGCGGTGGACGCCATCGTCGCCGCCAAGTCGCCGCTTATCCTGGCCGGCAACGGCACGGTCCGCAAGCGCGCCTCGCAGCAACTGCGCCGGCTGGCCAAAAAGAGCGGCATCGGCGTCGTCAATACCTTCATGGGCAAGGGCGCGGTGTCATTGGAGGATCCCCACAGCCTGTACACCATCGGCCTGCAGGGCCGGGACCATGTGCTGGCCGCCTTTGAGCGGGCCGATACGGTCATTGCCGTCGGCTATGACCTGGTGGAATACGCGCCCAGCTTCTGGAATGCTAAGGGCGATAAAACCATTGTGCATATCGATTTCGAGCCGGCCGAGATAGACGTTGATTTCACCGTCGTCGTCGATGTGGTCGGTGATATCGCCGATGCGCTGTGGCAGATAAATGAGCTGATGAACGAACGTTACGGCGATAAACTGCCGCTGTTCGATATTGGCGGTCACGCGGCCCTGCGCGCGGCGATTTGGGATGACCTGACGGGGCAGGCGGCGGATACCTCCTTTCCCATGAAACCGCAGACCGTGGTCAATCAGATGCGCGCCGCCCTTGGCCCCGATGACATCATGCTGTCGGACGTGGGCGCCCATAAAATGTGGGTTTCCCGCTACTATCAATGTTTCGAGCCCAACACCTGTTTGATTCCCAATGGCTTCTGCTCCATGGGTTTTGCCCTGCCCGGCGCCATCGGGGCCAAGATCGCCCATCCGGAGCGCCGGGTCGGCTTCATTTGCGGCGACGCCGGGTTTTTGATGAATGTCCAGGATCTGGAAACCGCGGTGCGCCGGAAGATCAATTTCGTCTGCGTCATACTGGTCGATGGGGAATACGGCCTGATCAAATGGAAACAGCAGAACCAGTTCGACGGCAAACATTCGGACCTGGCTTTCACCAATCCGGATTTTGACCTGTTGGCGAAATCATTTGGCATGTGGGGCAAGCATCTGGACGGCCCCGGTCAATTGGCCGACGCCCTGGAAGAAGCCTTCCAGCAGACCGGCCCGGCCCTGATCGCCGTGCCGGTGGATTATTCCGAAAATATCAAACTGACCCAGCGCCTGGGCAATCTTGAAGCCGCGATCTAAAGGAGGCCATGTCATGGCGATGCGGGAATTCGAAGACCAAAGCAATCACCTGTCGGACGCCAGCCCGGCCCATGTGCGCGGCCTGATCCGCCGGGGCGAGATTACCGGACAGACCGGGGGCATGGCGCTGGGCCATATGCAGGGCAACCTGGCCATTCTGCCGGCCGGCCTGGCGCTCGATTTCGCCCGCTATTGCCAGCGCAATCCACAGCCCTGCCCATTGGTCGGAATCTCCGAGACCGGCGACCCCACGTTGCCGACCCTGGGCGAGGACATCGATATCCGCAGCGATGTCTCGTCCTATAACGTCTACCGGAATGGCGAACTGACCGATACCGTGACCGACATCACTGATTTATGGCGCGACGATCTGGTGGCCTTTGTCCTGGGCTGCTCGTTTTCCTTCGAGGAGGCCTTGCTGGCGGGCGGCGTGCCCATGCGCCATCTGGAACGGGGCTATTTGGTGCCCATGTACCGCAGCAATATCATGACCGTGCCGGCGGGTCCGTTTCACGGCCCCACCGTTGTTTCCATGCGGCCCATGCCCATGACGGAGGCGATCAGGGCGGTGGAGATCACGGCGCGCTTTCCCATGATGCATGGCAAACCCGTGCATATCGGCGACCCGGCCGGCATTGGGATCGGCGATCTTGACCAACCCGCCTGGGGCGATGTACCCGACATCAGGGCCGGCGAGGTGCCGGTCTTTTGGGCCTGCGGCGTCACCCCGCAGGCCGCCGTCATGGCCGCCAAGCCGCCCCTTTGCATCACCCACCAGCCAGGTTCCATGCTGATCACGGACCTGCCCAGCGGCCGTGTAACGTGAGGCCGGGCGGATGATGAAGACCGAAGTGGTTCGTTGCGAGATCAATGATTATATCGCCCTGGTGACCATCGACAATCCCCCCGTGAACGCCCAGGACCAGCGCTTTCACGACGACATGATGCTGATCTTCGACACTATCTCAGATCTGGACGAAGTCCGCGTCGCGGTGCTGACGGGGGCGGGCAAGGTTTTCTCCGCCGGCGCCAATATCAAGAACAAGGCGGGCGAGGAACGGGGACCGGGCGATGCCTGGCAACATAGCCGCCGGGCCAGGGGCTGTTTTAATTCCATTCTGGATTGCCGCAAACCGGTCATCGCGGCCCTGAACGGCCCCGCCCTGGGCGCCGGCCTGGCGGTGGCGGCGAGCTGCGATATTCTGGTCGCCTCGGAAACCGCCAGCCTTGGTTTGCCCGAGATCGACGTCGGCCTGATGGGCGGCGGGCGCCATGCCATGCGGCTGTTTTCCCATTCCCTGATCCGCCGGGTCATGCTGACCGGTTACCGGGTGCCGGGGCCGGAATTGTACCGCCTCGGGATCGTCGAGGCCTGCGTGCCGCCGGAGGAGCTGATGGAGACGGCCATGGATCTGGCCCGCACCATCGCCGCGAAAAGCCCCGTGGCCTCGCGCATCGCCAAACATGCCTTGAACACCATCGAGGAAATGAGCCTGCGCGACGGCTACCGCTTCGAGCAGAACATGACATTCGAATTGTCCTCTTATGAAGATTCCAGGGAGGCCATGCTGGCCTTCGCGGAAAAACGCCCGCCCATTTTCAAGGGACGTTAGGAGAGCGCCCATGCAACCCCCCGCGAGCTTCATGGATGCCTACCGCCCGTCATTGCGCGGCCATCGGCATATGACCGCCGCCGGACATTATTTGGCGGCCCAGGCCAGCTTTCAGATCATGGAGGCGGGCGGCAACGCCATCGACGGCGGTGTCGCCGCCGGCATTACCCTGGGCGTGGTGCAGAGCGATCTGGTCGGCGCCGCCGGCGTGGCCCCGATTATCATCTATCTTGCCGAGGAAGACCGGGTGGTGAGCATTGCCGGTCTGGGCACTTGGCCGCGCGCCACCAATCCCGCCTTCTATGCCCGGGAATATCCCGACAGCGTGCCCGAAGGCATTCTGCGCTGCATTATTCCCGCCGCGCCCGCCGCCTGGATCAAGGCGCTGGAATTGTACGGCACCATGACCTTTGGCGAGGTCGCGGCCGCCGCCATCCGCCTGGCCCGTGACGGTTTCATCATGTACGCCCTGATGGCTGAGGTGGTGGAGGGCAAGGCCCAGAAGTATGCCCGCTGGCCCGCCAATGCCGAGATTTACCTGCCTGGCGGGCGGCCGCCGCGGGTTGGCGAGAACTTCCGCCAGGTGGACCTGGGCAAAAGCCTGCAATACATGGCCGATTGCGAGGCGGCCTCGCAGGGCGGCCGGGCGGCTGGACTGCAAGCGGCCCGCGATGCTTTCTACAAAGGCGATATCGCACAAAAGATCGCCGCCTACCACGCCGCCAACAACGGTCTGATCGGCCTGGACGATCTGGCTGAATTCGAGGTCGAGGTCGAGGATGCGCTGTCCGTGGATGTGGCGGGCACGAAGATATATAGCTGCGGGCCGTGGTGCCAGGGGCCCCTGTTGTTGCAGATCATGCAATTGCTGGAAGGGCGGAATATTGCCGCCATGGGGCATAATTCCGCCGCCCATATCCACCACGTGACGGAAGCCGTGAAACTGGCCGTGGCCGACCGGGAGCGCTGGTACGGCGATCCCCGCTTTGTCGATGTGCCCATGGATTGGCTGCTGTCCGAGGACTATGCGGCCCGGCGCCGGGCCATGATCGATCCCGCCAAGGCCTGGCCGGGGATGCCGCCCTCGGGTGACCCGGACGCGGCCCAACCAGCGCCAAGGCTGGCGGCCCTGGATGCCCTGGATACCTCTTATGCCTGCGCCATCGATGGCAAGGGTAATATTTTCTCCGCCACGCCGTCCGATACTTCCTCCGACGCCCCGGTGATACCGGGCCTGGGTTTCGTGCCGTCTTCGCGCGGCTCCCAGTCACGGCCCGACCCGGAGCATCCGGCCTCCATCGCGCCTGGCAAGCGGCCCCGGCTGACGCCCAACCCGGCCATCGCCATCCGGCCCGGCGAATGGGCCATGCCGTTCGGCACGCCGGGGGCGGACGTGCAATGCCAGGCCATGGCCCAGACGCTGTTGAATATCGACGCCTTCGCCATGAACCCGCAGCAGGCGGTGGAAGCGCCCCGGTTCGCCTCTTATTCCTTCCCGCAATCCTTTGCGCCGCATGCCTATCATCCGGGACTGTTGAAGTTGGAGGGGCGGATCGACAAGGCTGTCGGCGACGAACTGACCGTCATGGGCCATAAGGTGGAATGGTGGGGGGATTGGGAGTGGATGGCGGGCGCCATGTGCACCATTCGCCGGGATCTCAATAGCGGCTTGTTGGAATCCGGCGCCGATCCGCGCCGCGCCGGTTACGCCCTGGGTTGGTAAATGCGTATCAAGGATATTCGCGAAGCGACGGCCTCGATCAGTTCCGACATTCAAAACGCTTACGTCAATTTCTCGCGGATGACCATATCGGTGATCGCGGTGGAGAGCGATGTCATGCGTCACGGCCGGGCGCTGACCGGCTATGGTTTCTGCTCAAACGGGCGCTATGCCCAGGGCGGCATCTTGCGCGAGCGTCTGATCCCGCGCCTGACCGCGGCCGGGGAGGGGGCGTTGTTGGACGATGACGGCGGCAACTTCGCGCCAAGGAAAATCCGCGACGTCATGCTGTCGAACGAAAAACCCGGCGGCCATGGCGACCGGGCCGTGGCGGCGGGCGCCCTGGACATGGCCGTGTGGGACCTGGTGGCGAAGATTGCCGAACAGCCTTTGTGGCGGCTGCTGTCTGATCGGTACAACGGCGGGGCCCACGACGAACGGGTGATGGTCTATCCTGGCGGCGGCTATTACTACCCCGGCAAGGGCCTGGATCGATTGACCGACGAAATGCGCGGCTACCGCGACCAGGGCTACAAGGTCGTGAAGATGAAAATTGGCGCCGTGCCCCTGGACGAGGACCTGGCGCGGATCGAGGCGGTCGCGAAGCTTGTGGGTGGCAATGATCTGGCGGTGGATGCCAATGGCCGTTTCGACCTTGAAACCGCGCTGGCTTATGGCGAGGCCATGACGCCGTTCGACTTGTTCTGGTTCGAAGAGCCGGGCGATCCCCTGGATTTTCAATTGAACGCGGAGCTTGCCGCGCGCTATCCGGGCGCCCTGGCGACCGGGGAGAATTTGTTCTCCTTGCAGGATGCGCGCAATCTGCTCCGCCACGGCGGCCTGCGCCCGGAGCGGGACTGGATCCAGGTCGACCCCGCCTTGAGTTATGGCCTGACGGAATATCTCGACATTATCGACATGGCCGAAAACATGGGCTGGTCCCGCCGCCGCCTGATCCCCCACGGCGGCCATCAACTGGCCCTGGCCCTGGCGGCGGGCCTGCAACTCGGCGGTTCGGAATCCTATCCCGGCGTCTTCCAACCCTTCGGCGGCTTCGCCGACGATACGGTGATCGCGGATGGTTGGGCGCAGCCCGGCGAGCATATCGGCATCGGCATGGAAGCCAAAAGCGCCATGTTCGCGGAAATTCAAAGATTGGTGGGCTGATGTTGAAAACCCAAATCAAGGCCCTGGTGTTCGATCAATATGGCACCGTGGTCGATATGCAGGGCGGTTTGACGGCGGCCGTGAGCGGATTTTTGCGGGACAAGGGTTGGGACGGGGAGGCGCATCGCTTTGTTACCTGGTGGCGGCGCACCCATTTCGAGAATTCCATGATCGATGCCCTGTGTCCCGGTGAACACACGCCCTACCGGGAAATCGGCCAGCGCGCGGTCTCTTACGTCATGGACCGTTGCGGTTTTTCCTACGGCGACGAAGATGCGCGCTGGCTGGTCGGCCAGATCGAGCGCCTGCAACCGTTTCCCGATGTGATCGAGGCCCTGGGCCGGCTGTCGGGACAATACAAGCTGGCCATTCTGTCGAATGGCGATGTGGATATGCTGGAGGCGGCCAAGCCCCACATCGGATTTGCTTTCGACCATGTGATCTCGGTTCAGGCCGCCGGGCACTTCAAGCCGCACAAAAGCACCTACCGCAAGGCGGTGGAAATTCTGGGCCTGGAATGTTCGGAAATTCTGTTCGTGGCCAACCATGCCTTCGATTGCATCGGCGCGAAGTCTTGTGGCATACCTACGGCCTTCATAGACCGGCGCAAACGGCCCTTCGGCCATACGCCGCACCAACCCGATATTGTTGTCGTTGATTTCAAGGAGCTTGCCGATGTCCTCTGTTGATGCCGATCATCCCCAAGGTGGACCACTGGCCGGATTGCGGGTGATCGATCTGACCCGCGTGCTGTCGGGCCCGTTTTGCACCATGACCCTGGGCGACATGGGGGCGGAGGTGATCAAGGTGGAACATCCCACGGGCGGCGACGATACCCGGGCCTTCGCGCCGCCCTACCAGGGTGACCAATCGGCCTATTTTCTGTCCATAAACCGCAATAAAAAGAGCCTGACCCTGAACCTGAAAGACGAGGACGCCAAGGAGGTGTTGTGGCGGCTTATCGATACGGCGGATATCCTGGTCGAGAACTTCCGCCCCGGCGCCGCCCACCGTCTTGGTTTCGGCTATGAGGCGGTTTCGGCCCGGCGCCCGGAAATGATCTATGCCTCGATCTCCGGCTTTGGCGATACCGGCCCCGACGCCACCCGGCCCGGCTATGACCTGATCGTGCAGGGTGAAAGTTCGATGATGAATATCACCGGCGCGCCCGATACCCCGCCCTTCAAGATGGGCACCTCGATCGCCGACATGGTCTCGGGCATGGCCCTGACCCAGGGTATCCTGGCGGCACTTTATGACCGCCGGGTCAGTCACAAGGGTCAGCACGTCAAGGTCTCCATGCTGGAGGCGCTGTCGGCGCTGCTGACCTATCATGCCAGCAATTATTTCGCCACCGGCGTCTCTTCGGAACGGCGCGGCAACGCCCACCCCTCGATCGTGCCTTACGAGACCTTCCAGGCCGCCGATGGCTGGTTGAACATCGCCGTCGGCAACGATATTCAGTGGGGGATCTTTTGTCGGGCCATCGAACGTCCCGACCTGACGGATCATGCCGATTACGCCCTGGCGCCCGACCGGGTCGAAAACCGCGAGGTATTGATCCCCTTGCTGGCGGAAGTGTTGCGGCAAAAGAGCCGGGATGACTGGATCGAGGTGTTGAGCGGCGCCGGCATACCCTGCGGCGCCATTCGCACGGTGGGCGAGATCTGTGAAAGCGAGACCCTCAAACAGCGCGGCATGATCTGGTCCATGCAACATCCCTCCGCCGGCGAGGTCCGCAATATCGCCAATCCCATCGAAATGACCGGCACGCCGTTCCCCAAGCCCAGCGCGCCACCCTGTTTGGGCGAACATACCCACGACGTGCTTCGCGATGTACTCGGTTTTAGTGAAGAAAAGATCGCCGGTTTGAAAGAGCAGGGCGCGATCTGATCAGGCGGCGTGGTTGGGCGGCTCGGCTCTATCCACTATCGGCCGTCAACATTGAGCACCACGGCCATGGCGCTGTCGCCCGCCGCGCAGCCATGGAACAGGCCGCGTCCGCCGCCCCGCAGGGCCAATTCCTCGATCAATTCGATGATGCAGCGCAATCCGGTCGGGCCTTGGGGATGGCCCCAGATCAGGGAACAGCCATAATTGTTCATCCGGTCGAGATCGAAACCGGTTTCCCGGGCGAAAACGATATCATTGACGGCAAAGGGATTGTGCGATTTCACCGCGTCCATGTCGCCGATCGTCAAATCCGCGTTGTCCAGGGCGCGCCGGGCCGCTTCGACGGGTGCCTGGGGCATGAAACCCTTTTTGGTCCGCGATTGGCCGAAGCCCAGTATTTGGATTTTGATGGCCGGGTCCGTGGCCAGCTTGCGCGCGCCCTCCGCCGTGGTGACCAGCAGGCCGGCGGAGCCATCCGCGGGGTGGGTCTGGCCGCCAAAGGTGATGCTGCCGCCGTCCCGCACGGGTTTCAGTTTGGCCAGACCTTCGGCGCTGACCTCGAACACGCCTTCATCGCCCGCCAGCGTCGCGGTTGATTTACGAAAACGGCTATCGGGCACATCGAAAGGCAGGGTCATGTAACGCCGCTGGAAGGCATGATCGTCGGCCACGGCGTCGAGGTATTGGCCATGGCGGCGCAGCACGACGTCGTGTTGTTCCGCCACGCCGATCTGGTATTTCGCCGCGACATTCTCGGCCGTATCGATCATGGCGTTCTTGGCGAATGGATCGTGATTGAAATTATCCATGACCACGTCTTCATGGGCGCCGGTGCCGCCCGGACCGCTCGGAGCGGGATAATAAACGTGCGGTCCGTTGGAGGTCCGGTCCGTGGTCAGGATCAGTGCGCTGTCCGACAACCCGGCGCTGATTTCATGACAGGCCGCGGCAAGGGTGCGGGCGCCCGTCGCGCAGGCCTGGCTGATGGTTGGGCCGGCCACGTCTTCGGCCCCCATCATGCCCATCACCCAGGGCAGACCGTAGAAGGATTGCCGTTGCGGCACGGTAAAACCCAAGATGCCGCAATCGATGTCATCCGGGGCAATATTGCGCCGCGCCAGTTCTTTCCGCCCCACGTGGGCGGCGAATTCCAGACTATGCAGGTGGGAAAGACTGCCCTGCCAGCGCGCGAACGGCGTCGACCAATAGGCGCCATAGGGAATTTCAGCCTCGCGGGCCATGTCGTTATCCAATCCGGTTTGACAGCATGAATACTTGCCGCCACCTTAGCCCGGAACGGATGTCGAAGGCAGCGGGGATTGAGGGCAGGCATGAGTACGCCATGCTTGGATGCGCTACGTTTACGGACTTTGGCGAAAGCATTTTGGGAATCCACGGCCCGGATGAGCGGCGTGGTGTTGGCTCTATTCTTTCCCGGAACATTGACCCGCATCGCGGGGTATAGGGAGCAACGAGGCGGGGCATGACGGAAAAGCCAATTCTGACAGAGGGGGCGGTTGCCCTGGTGACGGCCGCCAGCGCGGGCATTGGCCAGTCGGTGGCCAGGGCGTTGAGCGCGCGGGGCGTCCGGGTTATCTGCGCCGCCCGGCGCCTGGAGCGCCTGCGGGTGTTGGCCGATGATTTGCCGGCGCCGGCCCTGGCGTTCGAATTGGATATCGCGGACGGCGGTCAGGTGGACGACCTGTTGTTGCGGCTGCCCGAAGAATGGCGCGTTATCGATATCCTGATCAACAACGCCGGTCATGATCTGGGCGGACGTCAGGTCTTTCAAAAGCGCGAGGCGGACGACGTGGCGGCGACAATTCAAACCAACGTGACGGGCCTGATGCGCACGACGTTGGCGATCCTGCCTGGAATGCGCGAGAGGGGCAGGGGCCATATCGTCAACATGGGCTCTTCCAGCGGCCTGGAATGGACCGCCAGGCATAGCGTCTATGTCGCCTCCAAGTTCGCCGTGCATGGTTTCACCAATTCGCTGCGCCAGGAATTGCAGGGCAGCGGTGTCCGCCTGACGGAAATTCTGCCCGGTCTGGTGCGGAGCGAATTCGCCGCCGCGCGATGGCGCGGGGATGAAGAACGGGCGGCGCAATTCTACGACAAGTTCGACGCCGCCCTGTCACCCGAGGACGTGGCCGATGCCGTGCTCTACGCCCTGGATACGCCGGCCCACGTCAATATCTGCGACCTGGTCCTGCGCCCGGCCTAATCATCGCCACTTTCCGCGCCTGTTTCAGGGGCCGGCTCCTGGGCCGGTACTTGGACGGCGCTGTTGCGGCCAAGGGCGATTGTTTCGCCCAGGGAGGCGGGCGGCGCATCGGGATCGCTTTTCTTGTCCGTCTCGGAAATCTGCCGGCCCAGGGCAAGGACGGTGGGGATTTCGTCATCCCGCAGCGGCGCCAGGCGCGGTTTGCGGGCCAGGGCGGCCTCGATATAGGGGGCCAGTTCGGCGGCTTTTTTGGCGTCCCGTTCGGCCTCGCCGGCCTTGAAAACGGGCATCACGTCGGATGCGAAAAGTTTCAGTGATGCACAAATATGGTCGTGCTTGTTGCGGCCCGATTGCTGGATGAAGATCACCTGATCGACGCCCGCATCGGCGAACAGGGCCAGGTTCTCCAGCAATTGCGCCGGCGTGCCGATACCGCTGCCGCCGCTGCTGCCCGGTCCCATGGGCGGCAGATTGTCCTTGATCGCTTGAAAGCGTTGCCAGATGTCCGTGCGGCCCGGTTTCTGGTCGCCATAGATATAGTGATGGCCCAGGGCGTAACCGAAGAACTGGAAACCCTCGACGCCGCGGTCGAAAGCCTCTTGTTCGTCCGCATGGCAGGAAAAACCGGTCACCATGGCGATGTTGGCGTTGACCGCATGGCCGATGGGCACGCAATCCTCGGATTTGATGATGTCGTAATATTCGCCAACCCATTTCACCGCTTCCTTCGGGTCGATGAAGGCGAAGGTGAGGGCGCCGATGCCGGCGCGGGCCGCCATGTGAATGGTCTCGCGCTTGGAACAGGCGACCCAAATCGGCGGGTGGGGTTGTTGCAGCGGTTTCGGCACCACGTTGCGGCAGGGCATGGAAAAATATTGCCCTTCGAATCCGGGGTAGGGGTCCATGGTCAGCATATTGGCGCATTGTTCCGTCGCTTCGCGCCACATCTCGCGCTTTTGATCGACGGCGACATTGAAGCCGGCCAATTCCAGGGCGGCCGAACTTTCCCCGGTGCCGAATTCCACCCGGCCGTCGGAGATCAGATCCAACGTGGCGATGCGTTCGGCCACGCGGGCCGGATGGTTATAGCCCGGCGGCATCAAGGTAATGCCATGTCCCAGACGGATTTTTTTGGTCCGTTGCGAGCAGGCCGCCAGGAACACCTCGGGGGCCGAGGAATGGGAATATTCCTCCAGAAAATGATGCTCCACCTCCCAGGCATAATCGATGCCCAGTTGGTCCGCCAACTCGACTTGATCCAGGGCCTCCTTGAACAATCTGTGCTCATCGCCCTGGTTCCAGGGCCGGGGGATTTGATGTTCGTAAAATACGCCGAATTTCATGATCTGCCGCCTTTTGCCGCCACGCCAACGCCACGCAACCGCTTGGCTCAATAATGCCTATGGCCAATCCCGGCAAGCCTGGAGCAAACTTTGAATTTCAAAAAGGATATTAAAGCATCGTGGCGAACAGGGCGGGATCGACATTGCCGCCCGACAGAACAATCGCCGTGATGCCATCCAACGCCACGTGACCAGCCAGGGCGGCGGCCAGACCGACGGCGCCGCCGGGTTCGAGCACGATTTTTAGATGTTCAAAGGCCGCCGCCATGGCCGCGGCAACCTCCCCGTCACTGACCGCCAGACCTTTGCCGCAAAGGGATTGGTTGACCTGAAAGGTCAATTGCCCCGGTTCGGGCGCCAGCAAGGCATCGCAGAAGCTGGTGGAGTCCGTATCATTGACTTGCCGTTGGCCCTTCGCGAGGGAGCGCGCGGTATCATCAAAACCCATTGGCTCGACCGTATGAACCACGGACTCGGGGTGATGATGTTTGATCGCCGTCGCCACGCCGGCGGTCAAGCCGCCACCGCCACAGGGCACCAAGACCCGGTCGGGGGTCAATGCCAACGCCGCCAGTTGTTCAGCGATTTCCAGGCCCACGGTGCCCTGGCCGGCCATGATCAGGCGATCATCATAGGGCCGGACCATGGTCAAACCATGCTCCGCCACCAGCCGGGCGGCGATGGCCTCGCGCGGCTCCTCGCCATAACGGTCATAGCTGACGATTTCCGCGCCCCAGCGGGCGGTACCTTGTTGCTTTACCGCCGGCGCGTCCTCGGGCATGACGATCAGGGCGGGCGCATTGCAAAAATGGGCCGCCGCCGCCACGCCCTGGGCATGATTGCCCGAAGAATAGGCGATCACGCCGGCCGCGCGGGCGCTGGGGCCGAGGCGGCTGATGTGGTTATAGGCGCCGCGAAACTTGAATGACCCGGTCACTTGCAAGGGTTCCGCCTTGAACAACAGCCGCCCGCCGGCACGTTCGTTCAGGGCCCGGCATTCGAGCAAGGGCGTCCGCACGGCCACATCCCGTAAAACCCCGGCCGCCGCCCTTATATCGTCATAATTGACGGGCGGTTCAGTGCCCGGCGTTGCCATGGGCTTCCAGAAAGGCCTCGATCGCGGCCAGGCAAACAGGTTCCGACAGGTTTGGCGCATGGCCGCGGTTGGGGCAGGTGACTTGCACCAAATCGGGCTTCGCCGCCGACATCGCCGCGAAGGTTTCAACGCTCAGGATATCGGACAATTCGCCGCGAATGGCCAGCACCGGGATTTGCGCCAGGGAATTGAAATAGGGCCAGAAATCCACGGGGTCGCCGTCCTGTTCGGTGGCGTTCTGGGCAACCGCGGGATCATAATCCTGCACCAAAAGGCCATCCTCCCGTTCCCGCATGCCGCGGCGCGCTTCCTCTCGCCATTGTTCCGTTTCGAAGTCGGGAAAGGCCTGCCCGAACAGTCCCCGCATATGTTCCGCCGCCTGGTCCAAGGTCATGGCATCGGGGGTTTTGCCGGCATAGCCGCTGATACGTTCAACGCCCCTGGGGTCGATCTCCGGGCCGATGTCATTGATGATGACGCCGGCCAGCGCCGTCGCCCGCACCGCGCCCAGGACCATGGCCAAAAGCCCGCCCAACGAGGTGCCGATAACAATGACTTTGTCGCAGCCGGTCACGGTCAGCAGATGCCCGATGTCGGACATATAGGTTGGCGGGGCGTAATTGGCGGGATTTGGATCATGGGCCGATTGTCCCCGGCCCCGCAAATCGAATGCCACCACCCGCCTGTGGGGCGCCAGATGCAGCGCCAGATCGTGAAAATCCGCCGTGTTGCGGGTCAGACCGGCAAGACACAACACCGACACGCCGCCCGATTGCCGGTCGCCGTAATCCCGGTAAAAAAGCTCCAAGCCATCCTGGGCCCGAAAACGGTGTTCGCTGTAGTCCATTGCCATCTTTACCCCATTCCCAGCAGGGCCGGCAGACCCTCAAGATTGTCCAGCATGACGTCTGGGTTGCCCGGCAAGCGCTCGCGGGCCTGGCCAAAACGGTTCACCCAGGCGACGCGAAAGCCGAAGTTGGAGGCCGCATGGGCATCCCAGGCATTGGATGATTGAAAACAGATGCCGGATGCGTCCACGCCAAGCCGATCCACCGCCAACTGATAGACCGCCGGCACGGTCTTGTAGACCTTGATTTGATCCACGGAAATAACCGCGTCCAGGTAGTCCCCGATGCCGGCATTGGCCACCGCCGCCGCCAGCATTTTGGGCGAACCGTTCGACAAGATCGCCGTCTTCATGCCGCCCTCGCGCAGTTGGCGCAAGACGCCCGCGACCTCCGGATAGGCGTCCAGTTGCAGGTATAATTGCATCAACCGCTCCCGCAGGGCGCCATCCTCAAGACCCAGGGCGTCCATGGCGAAATCCAGCGCATCGCCGGTGACTTGCCAAAAATCCGCGTAGTTTTCCATCAGGCTGCGCAACCAGGTGTATTGCAACTGCCGGCCCCGCCACAGTTCCGCCAGGGGCTGCCATTTGTCGCCCAGTTCGCCGGCGCAATGCGCCGCCGCCGCATTGACGTCAAACAAAGTGCCATAGGCATCGAAAACACAGGCGCCGATACCGTCCAGCTGGGTAACGTTCATGATCAAACCTCTCATCCGGGCGTCGTGGGGCGGAGTATCCCATGCAATCATTATGGGACCAAGCCGCGCCCGGTCAATTCGCCGCGACGGCATGGTTGCTGACTTTATTGCGATGGCAAGCCGTTGCGTTGCAGATCTTCCAGCAGGGCCAGCTTGGTGGTTTTCGGGTTTAACCGCCAGCGGTAGACTTGCAGGTTCTCCAGCACGCGCTGCACATAATTGCGGGTTTCGGAAATCGGTATGGCCTCGACCCAATCGATGGGATCGACGGCGCCCTTTCGCGGATCGCCGTTTTGACGCAGCCACCGGGTCACGCGGTTGGGCCCGGCGTTGTAGGCGGCCAGCGCCAGAATGTAGGAGCCCCGGTAACCCTTGATCAATTGTCCCAAATAGGCCGCGCCCAGGCGCATGTTGTAACGGCCGTCAAACAGCAGATTTTTGCGGTAGCGCAGGCGCAGGCTTTTGGCCACCGTGCGGGCCGTGCTTGGCAACAATTGCATCAGGCCGCGGGCGGAGGCGGAGGATACGGCGCGGGGATCGAACTCGCTTTCCTGCCGGGCCACCGCGTGGGCCAGGGCGGTCTCGATTGGCATCCTTGGCCGGGAGGCCAGGACGGGATAGCCGGCGCGGGGCAATAACGTGCCCGCGCGCAAGGCCAGCTTGGCGGCGCGCACGGCCAGCGCCGGCTGGCCCAGGTTTTGCCCCAGGCGGGCCGCCAACAGCCGCTCATGCGGGGTGGCGGCCCCCTTGGCCAAATGCAATACGAACGGCCGCAAATGCTTCTCTTGTTTCAGAGCCCGCAGCATATGGCTCAGACGCACCAATTCACGTTTCTGAAAATGAACATTGGCGGCAACCGTGGGCACGGCTTCCCTTGGCAGGCGCCAGCGCCCCTCCGGGCCCAGGGCCTGAGTGGCAAGCTGGCCGTAATAGGTCGAAGGATGGCCGGCGGCCAATCTGAACCATTCGGCGCCATCCTTGGTCCGTCCCAAGGCCAGATTGGCGCGCCCGGCCCAGTAGGCGCCACGGGCCAGACTGACGGGGAAGCGGACATTCTTGTACAGCGCGGTGAAGTGGCGCAGGGCGCGGGCGCCATTCGACAGATACCGCAAGGCGATCCATCCCGACAGCCATTCCGCCTGAGCATAACTCAAGGTACCCGGCACCTGGCCGTGGCCCGCCGCCAGGCGATAGGCCAGGGCGGCATCGCCCTCGCGCATGGCCATGCGGGATTGGATATGGCGTTCCAGCCACCAGCGTTCTAGCCGCGGACCCAGTCGCGGCGGTGGCTGCAAAAGTATCTCGCGGGCCCGCCGGTCCAGATTTTTGCGCCGCCGCCAACGCAATCGTTCATAGGCCAGGCCGCCATCGGACAACCATTGCGGCGGCACGGCGGCGATTTTGCCGTCGACGCCGGGGCCCTGGACCATCAGGCTTTCCCGCGCCTCGGCCAGTTTGCGGTAGCCCTCGGGCACCAGGGTATAGAGCCGCCGGGCGTTATAGCGGTGTCCCCGCCACAATAGTTGATCCAGACGCGCCATATGGTCGGTTTGCGACAGCAGCTTGCGATGGCGGCGGTAGATTGCCTTTGAGGCCCGCCGGGCGAAGGTGTTGGTGATCCAGGCATGGCGCAGCCATTGCCTGCCCCCCTTGTCCAATCCCGTTGACATCATGGCCTCGGCCAGGCGGATCTTGCCAGGGCCGGAGACGGGCTCGTGCCGGGTGAACCAAGCCAGGGCCGTTTGGTCGTCGATACCGCTCTTCTCCATGGCTTCCTCGGCCCGGCGGATCAAGCGCGGGATGGAAGGCCAGTTGGCATTCGCCTCCAGAAACCCGGCAATCTCGGAGAATGCCGCCCGGTTGCCGGGTTTGGTGTAGTTCAGCCAGCGCAAGGCCTTGCCGGGCAGCCGCTCCTTGGCCTTGCCCGCCCAGCGGTGGGCGGCGGACCCGTCAGTCTTTTCGGCCGCCTTGAAGGCTTTTTTATAATAGGCCCGGTCCCGGGCGGAGAGCTGATCGCCGGCCGCGTGCGCCGGCAGGGACACGGACAGCAGGATGAGCACGGCGCGGCCGAGGCGGAGGGTCACGGAGAGCTGTGGGGATAAGGACCGAATTAGGTATTCTCGCTGCTTGCCCCCTTGGCGGGGAAAGGGTTAAGTTCGCGTTTCTTCCGTAAGAATAACACTTCCCTAGGAGAGAACCATGTTCAAGGGGTCAATTGTTGCGCTCATCACGCCCTTCCGCGACGGCCAAGTTGATGAAGATGCGCTGCGCAAACTTGTCGATTGGCATGTTGAGCAGGGCACCCACGGCGTCGTCCCTTGCGGCACCACCGGGGAAAGCCCCACCCTGTCCCATGAAGAACATGGCCGGGTGGTGGAGGTGGTGGTCGATCAGGTCGCGGGCCGCATTCCGGTCATCGCGGGCGCGGGTTCCAACAATACGGCCGAGGCGATAACCTTGACCCGGCACGCCGAGGAAGCCGGCGCGGACGCGGTGTTGCATGTGGCGGGTTACTACAACCGCCCGAATCAGGAGGGGCTGTATCAGCATTTCAAGGCGCTGCATGATGCCTCCAACATCCCGATAATCGTCTACAACATCCCCCCGCGCGCCATTGTCGATATCCTGCCCGCGACCATGTCCCGCTTGGCCGAGTTGCCGCGCATAATCGGGGTCAAGGACGCCACCGGCGATGTCGCGCGCGTCAGCCGCGAGCGGCTGTTGCTGGGCGATGGGTTCTGCCACCTGTCGGGCGAGGACGGGACCGCGCTAGCCTACAACGCCCAGGGCGGAAACGGCTGCATTTCCGTTACCGCGAATGTCGCGCCCAATCTTTGCGCCAAATTTCAGGAAGCCTGCCTGGCCGGCAAATACGATCTGGCGCTTGGCATGCACGAACGCCTGATGCCCTTGCATATTTCCTTGTTCCTGGAGCCCAGCCCGGCGGGAACCAAATATGCGGCCTCGCGGCTGGGTTTGTGTGCGGCGGAGACGCGTCTGCCGATCGTGCCGGTGACGGAGGGCACGGCGGAAAAAATCGAAGTCGCCATGACCCATGCCGGCCTGCTCGATTAACCCCGGGTTGGCAAATTCATGACCCGATCGATCGCCGAAAACAGGAAGGCCCGCCACAATTATTTCATTAACGATACGTTGGAGGCGGGCCTGATGCTGACCGGAACGGAGGTGAAATCCCTGCGCGCCGGGCAGGCCAGTATCGCCGAGGCCTACGCGGTGGAGAAGGACGGCTGCCTGCAGTTGATCAATGCCCATATTCCGGAATACAAGGGCGGCAACCGTTTCAATCACGAACCCCTGCGGCCCCGGCCATTACTGCTGCATAAGCGCGAGATCGAGCGTTTGAGCAACGCCATCGCCCGCGCCGGCGTCACCGTGGTGCCGTTGAAGCTGTATTTCAACGAACGGGGCATCGCCAAATGTCTGCTGGGTATTGCCAAGGGCAAAAAGCAGCACGACAAGCGGGCCAGTTCCAAGGACCGGGACTGGAAGCGGGACCAGGCCCGCCTGATGCGCGACCGGGGTTGATTATTTGGCGTCCTAAAACTGGGGAGAATAGACAAATGCCAATCGTCGTGGACGTGAACGATGCCCGAAAAGGCGGCCAGGCCATAGACGTCAAGGGCTTTACCCAAAAATCCGGGGGCGGAGACAGCTATTTCGCGACCCAATACATGGGCGCCCCATCCCAATGTCGCGCCGCAAGCCATGAAACGGCCGGGCGATGATAAGTCGCTGCCGCAAGCC
>JAYGEB010000189.1:0-4848 GCA_046582595.1 Alphaproteobacteria bacterium
CGAAGTGATTGATTCAATTGCTCTATTCTTAAGATTCTGAGCACATTTTCTTCGAATACGCTCTAGCCTCAAACGCTGAAATACTTGGCCTGTGGGTGATGCACGATGATGGCCGAGGTGGATTGTTCGGGATGCAACTGGTCCTCCTCGCCCATCACCAGACCGATGCGGTCGGCCCCCAGCAAATCGAGAATTTTGCGCTGGTCGGACATGGTCGGGCAGGCCGGATAGCCGAATGAATAGCGCGAGCCGCGATAGCCCTGGTTCAACAGGGCATCGTTGCCGCGGGCATCCTGATCGCCAAAGCCCAACTCGCCGCGCACCCGTTTATGGACATACTCGGCCATGGCCTCGGCCA
The DNA here is from genome assembly GCA_046582595.1 of Alphaproteobacteria bacterium. Lineage (GTDB taxonomy): Bacteria > Pseudomonadota > Alphaproteobacteria. The sequence continues at coordinate 359 of JAYGEB010000189.1, forward strand.
TCTCCACGCCCAGGCCGTGCAAGTACAGATAATCCTGGTAGCGGTCATCATCGAACCATTGCCGGGCCACTTCGGAAGCGTGCTGGCCAATGGTCACGGCCTGCAGGGCAATGACGTCCCGCTGCTCCGTGCCGGCCTCGCGGAAGAAATCGGCGATGCACAGCCCGCCCGCGCGGTCTTGCCGGGGCAGGGCGAAGCGGGCCACCTCATCGCCGCCATCGGGGTGGTAGAGAACCAGGTCGTCGCCGTCGGAGGCGGCGGGGAAATAGCCGTAGACGGCTTGCGGTTGAAGTATATCCTCCCGCTCGCAGCGTTCCACCAGATCCAGCATGATCGGCCTGATCTCGCCGCGCGCCCATTTCATGTATTCCCGCAAGGCCCGGCCGCGTTTGCGGTAGCCCCAATGGAATTGATACAGCATGCGCTCGTTCAAATAGGGCAGTAGGGATTTGATTCCCACTTGTTCGATAATGCGGTGGCCGAAGAACGGCGCCTCGGGCACGGTAACCGAGCGGTGCAGTTCCTCCCGCCGGGTCCGGACCTCCTCCAGATCGAGGGGCCGGGGCAGCAGGGTGGGCTGGCCCAGCTTGCGCCGTTTGTTGGTCGGCCGGCCCTCGCGCTTCTTATCGCGCTCGGCGATATAGTCGTCGAAGGCGCCAGCCACCACCTTGCCCATGATATCCAGGCCGTCGAAGGCATCGCGGGCATAGGCCACCCGCCCGGACGCGGCGGCATAGGCCTTGGCGCAATCTTCCTCGACAAAGCCCCGCGTCAGGGCGGCGCCACCCAGTATCACCGGCAGATTGATCTGCTGACGGGACATCTCTTCCAAATTCTCCCGCATGATCGTGGTCGATTTGACCAACAGCCCGGACATGCCCACGGCGTCCGCCTGATGTTCCTTGACTGCGTCCATGATGGCGCCGATGGGCTGCTTGATGCCCAGATTGATCACCCGGTAGCCGTTGTTGGTGAGAATGATATCCACCAGGTTCTTGCCGATATCGTGCACGTCGCCGCGCACCGTGGCCAGCACGATGGTGCCCTTCTGGCTGTCCGCGCTGCGTTCCATATGCGGCTCCAGATAAGCCACGGAGGCTTTCATGGTCTCCGCCGATTGCAGCACGAACGGCAATTGCATCTGACCCGAGCCGAACAGCTCGCCCACCACCTTCATGCCGTCCAGCAGAATATCGTTGACGATCTCCAGGGGTGCATATTTTTCCATGGCCTCGTCCAGATCCTCTTCCAGACCGGGCCGGTCACCGTCGATAATGCGCAATTTCAGGCGCTCGCCAACCTCCGCCGGGCGTTCTTTCACGACCTTCGCCGCCTGGCGGTCCTCGAACAGGGCGATAAAGGCGTGCAGGGGGTCATAACCCTCTGCCCGGCGGTCATGGATCAGATCCTCCGCCGCCTTGACCTCGTCCTCGGGAATCGAATGCAGGGGCAAAATCTTCGACAGATGCAGGATGGCGCCGGTCATGCCGCGATCGAGGGCGTATTGCAAATAGACCGAATTCAGCACATGGCGGGCGGCGGGCTTCAGCCCGAAGGAGATATTGGACAGCCCCAGGATGATCTGGCATTCGGGCAGTTCCTGGGCGATCCGCTCGATCGCATCCAGGGTTTCCAGGCCCAGGCGCCGGTCATCGGGGTTGCCGGTGCAAATGGTGAAGGTCAGGGGATCGAACAGCAGGTCGCTTGACGCCAGCCCGTGTTGATTGACGGCAAAATCGTGCAGACGGTGGGCCAGTTTGACCTTGGCCTCCGCGGTCTTGGCCATGCCCTCTTCATCAATGGTCAGGGCGATAACGCCGCAGCCGAACTTGCGCGCCAATTGCAGGCGCTTGGCGGCGGGCTCCTCGCCGTCCTCGAAATTGATGGAGTTGATCAGGGCCTTGCCGCCATACAGCTTCAGGGCGCCTTCAAGCACGGGAAATTCCGTCGAATCTATAACCAGGGGGGCATGCACGGCGCCCCCCATGCGGCTGACCATGGCGCTCATGTCGGCCAGTTCGTTCCGGCCCACGAAGGCGGTGCAAAGATCCAGCGCATGGGAGCCTTCCTTGGCCTGTTCCCGGCCAATGGCGATGCAGCCGTCCCAATCCTCGGCCTCCTGCAACTCACGGAATTTTCTCGATCCATTGGCGTTGCAGCGTTCGCCGATGGACAGATAGGCGTTTTCCTGACGATAAGGGGTCTGCCCATACAGGGAGGCGATGCCGGGCACCCAATGCGATTGCCGGGTTTTCGGTTTCGGCCGCCGGCCCTCGCCCAGGCCTTCCAGCATGTCGTTCAGGGCCTTGATATGGGTTGTTACGGTACCGCAACAACCGCCCACCATATTGACGCCATCCTCGACCACGAAGCGCCGCGCCCAATCGGCGAGCTCTTCCGGCGTCAGGGGATAGCTGGGCTGGCCATCCACCAGTTCGGGCAGGCCCGCGTTGGGCTGGATGGTGATGATGCCCGGCCATTGCTCCGACAGCCAGCGCACATGCTCGGCCATCTCGCGGGGGCCGGTGGCGCAGTTTAGGCCCATGGCCTCCACGCCCAGGGCGTGGATCACCGTGGCGGCGCCGGCGATATCGGTCCCCACCAGCAAGGTGCCCGTGGTCTCCACCGTGACCTGGGTCAACAGCGGCACCTCGCGCCCGGCCTCCGCCATGGCCAGGCGGGCGCCGTTCACCGCCGCCTTCAGTTGCAGGATGTCCTGCACCGTTTCGATCATGATGCCGTCGACGCTGCCCGCCAGCAGGCCGGCCGTCTGCGCCGCCAGGGCGGCTTCCAGCTCGTCATAGCCGATCTGGCCCAGGCTGGGCAGTTTGGTACCCGGCCCGATATCGCCGAGGACATAGCGTTGCAGGCCATCGCGGCTGAATTCGGCCAAGGCTTCCCGGGCCAGCTCGGCGGCGCGCATGTTGATTTCATGGGTCCGCTCCTGGAGGTCGAATTCCGCCAAGGTAATGGGCGAGCCGCCAAAGGTGTTGGTCAGCAGGATATCGGCGCCGGCGGCAACGAAACCACGCTGGATCTCGCGGACGATATCGGGGCGGCTGAGGTTCAAGACCTCCGAGCAGTTTTCCTGGCCCCAGTAATCGATCTCGGTATCCAGGTCCGCCTGCTGCAAACGGCTGCCCATGGCGCCATCGCACAGCAGCACTTCCTCCCGCAAATGCGCCAGAATATCCGTCATTGCGATGGTTCCCCCAGTCTGTCCCCCGGCCCGTCCCCCAGGCCGTCCCCCAGGCCGTCTCCGTGCGGGCGAAGGCCCAAAATATGGCAAATCGCATAGGTCAGATCGGCCCGGTTCAAGGTATAAAAATGAAAATCGGTCACGCCGGCGGTCTGCAATTTCCGGCATTGCTCCGCCGCCACGGTAACCGCCACCATGCGCCGGGTTTCGGCGTCGTCTTCCAGGCCCTCGAACAGATGCGCCATCCAGGCCGGCATGGCGGCGCCGCAGGCCTTGGCGATGCGGCTGGCTTGCACGAAGTTGCTGACCGGCAGGATGCCGGGCACGATCGGCAGCCAAATCCCCGCCGCCCGGGCGCGTTCCAGAAAGCGCAAATAGGTATCGGCATCAAAGAAAAACTGCGTGATGGCGCGGCTGGCGCCGGCGTCGATCTTGCGTTTCAAATTATCCAGATCCGCCTGGCTAGAGGGGGAATTGGGATGCATCTCGGGGTAGGCGGCGACCGATATCTCGAAGTCGGCGACCGCCCGCAGCCCGGCCACCAGTTCGGCGGCATCGCGGTAGCCGTTGGGATGGTTCTGGAAATCTGCCTCGCCATCGGGCGGATCGCCGCGCAAGGCAACCAAATGGCGTACGCCGGCGTCCCAATAAGCCTGGGCAACCTTGTCGACCTCTTCCCGGCTGGCCCCGACGCAGGTCAGATGCGCCGCGCACGGCAATCCGCCCTCGTTCTGGATGCGGGTGACGGTGTCGTGGGTGCGCTGGCGGGTGCTGCCGCCCGCGCCGTATGTCACTGAAACAAAGGCCGGGTGCAATGGGCGCAACCGTTCCATGGCGCGCCACAGATTTTCCGCCATGGCCTCGGTCTTGGGCGGAAAAAACTCGAACGAGACCGAGAGCGGTCCCATTGACTGAGATGGAAATACCCGGTTATCGGGGACGCTCGGTGTCACGACGGCGCATCCTCCTGCCGCACGGCAAGCCAAATCAAAACGGTTAGCCGGCCGCCGGCCAATTCCACCGGCGCCCGCGTCCGCATCCGGGCCGCCGCGCACCAGGCCTCCATCTGCTCCGGCTCGAAGCCAAGCCAACGGTGCTGGTGCTCGGCGCGCAGAAATTCCTGATCATGAGGGGCGAAATCAACCACCAAAAGGCGGCCGCCCGGGCGCAGGGTCTGGGCCGCCTCCGAGATGACGGAGCCAGGCTCCTCGGCGTAGTGCAGTACCTGATGCAGCACCACCACATCGAATTCATTGACCGGCAATTGCAAATTATACATATCGCCATGGCG
>JAYGEB010000236.1:0-3884 GCA_046582595.1 Alphaproteobacteria bacterium
TATCGTCCCGAGAACTGAACAGCCCTGATCCCCCACTGCTTTCCAAAGGTTTTGTGCAGACTTGTATTCGGGAGAAGTTCTTCGAAGAGATCCATCCTTTAGTGCCTTTTCCTGCATGTCCAAACAATCATTAACAGCGCCAATCAGAGATCTCCTCGAACCTCTGTCTCCTCTAAGGCCAATTATAAGTGGACCATCAGGGTAATCATGCATAATACCCTCGACTATATCATCAACTTTCTCAACAGCCCTTGAATAATGGTCATCGTATCTAGCTGTTTCAAAATTGTGGTAAGAATTAACTATCAAACGTCCTGTCCGAGTAAATATTTCAGGATCATACCTAACGCTCCGTGCAGAACCTTTACCTTTTTGATGCTGCTGCACATTACTCGAGAGATCTCGACCAATGGACTCTGGACCAAAGATAGTAGTATGTGTGTGTACTGATGGTACACCATCACTTCCCTCACGACCATTCACGATGTCCCGACCAACAAGAGTGCTGTTTTCAAGAACAAGTGAATCAAAATGTGACTGCTGCGTCCAGAATAAGGCTGATTTGATATGATTATAAGGATCATCTAATAGAAAATCATCTCCCTTTAATGAAGAGACTCCACCAATCCCATGATATCCACGGACTTGCCTACCAGCTGGTGGGTTAAGGCGGTATGCGAGGCCAAGGCCAGGTCCTGCAGAAGCGACAAGAAGAGCTCCTCTTCCAGAATACGTGTCAATCCCCCCAAAACCATTACCATTCACATGCTTCATGAAATCTGCAATTCCGCCATCATTCCATGTATGCATTCCGGGATTAGACCGGCCAGACGGACCAGTCACACATGCATCTAGTGATAAACCTGCTAATCCTAATAATACCGACCTCCTGTTAATGTCGTTATCCATAGTAACTCCTATGCCATAGTGAAGTTACGGTGACAGTTTACTAAATAGAGTTTCTAGCGAATAAGACATAATTCGCAAAACGGGGACAGCAAATCGCGGGCCGGCGCCCCGGCGAAATACCTGGGCCGGTCTCATATGATGTCGCCGTTTTGCGTCTGACGCGGTGGCTCCGTTCGGCCACCTTGGGCCGCGGCGGACGCCGGCTTAGCCGTGCTTGCCGCTGTCCATCACCCGGCCGAATTTAGCCTTCTGATCGTCGCTGGCTTCGGTCTGGTACTTGTCGCGCCATTCGCCGAAGGGCATGCCGTAGACGATTTCACGGGCGGCGTCATTGTCCAGGTCCAGGCCCTTGCCGTTGGCCTCTTCCATGTACCAGCGCGAGAGGCAATTGCGGCAAAATCCGGCCAGGTTCATCAGGTCGATGTTTTGCACATCCGTGCGTTCCCGCAGATGGTCGCGCAGGCGGCGGTAGGCGGCGGCCTCCAGCTCCAACTGCGTTTGGCTATCGATCGCTTGCTCACTCATGTTCGCTTCCCTTCGCTGAAAAATTTGCCGAAACGGTCGTGCTTCATACTATAGACCGCGAACGGTTTCCGCGATCAACCAATCCACCACTTGATGCAGGGCGGCCTGGCGCTCGGCGCCCGCCGCCACGGCTTCCTCGTAAATCCGGATCTGGCTTTGCGCGGAGGTGCCCCGCGCCATGATCCGCAGCGCGTGGCCGACCTCGTCGGCGCAGCCCAGGGCCTCGGCGTCGGGGCTGACCATCTCCATGATCTCCGCCAGAAGCTCCCCATAGGGCACCTGTTCGCCAAGGCCGAAGTCGATCAGGGTATCGGTGATGCCGTAGCGTTGCGCGCGCCAGCGGTTCTCCTCCACGCAGATCAGGGGATAGATGCGCCAGCGCTGGTTGGCGGTGCGCAGGCGGTGCAGTATGGCGAGCAGGCTTTGATACAGGGCGGCGACGGTCAGGGTGTCTTCCAGCGCCGTGCAGATATCGGTGATGCGCATTTCCAGGGTGGGGTAGCGGGCCGAGGGCCGCATGTCCCACCAGATCTTGGTGCCGTCCTCGATCGCCCCGGCGCCGACCAGGCGCTCGACCAGGCGTTGGTATTCGCCATATGAATCGAAACGTTCCGGCACGCCGGTGCGCGGCAGGGCGTCGAACACGGTCAGCCGGTACGACATCAAGCCGGTATTCTCGCCGCCCCAAAACGGCGAAGACGTGCTCAAGGCCAGCAAATGCGGCAGAAAATAGGTTGCCTGGTTCATCAGGTCGATGCGCATGTCCTCGGGCTCCACCGCCACATGAACATGCATGCCCGAGATCAGCAGCCGCCGCGCCGTGGCCTGCAGGGCATCGGCCAGATCGTCATAACGCGCTTTGTCCGTGTGGCTCTGCTGGCTCCAATGGGCAAAGGGGTGGGTCGAGGCGGCAATGGGCGCTAGGCCGTATTGGCCCGCCACCTCGGCCACGGTACCGCGCAATTCCTGCAATTCTTGCCGTGCCTCGCCAATGTTTTGGCAAACCCGCGTGCCGACCTCGATCTGAGAGCGCATGAATTCCGCCGTTACCCTGGCGCCCAGGCGCGCCTCGCAATCGGCCAGCAGATCCGCCGGCGGGTTCGCCGCCAGATCCCGGCTCTCGCGGTCAACGAGAAGGTATTCCTCCTCGATCCCCAGGGTGAAGCTTGGATTTGGAATGGACATAACGCCAGCCTAGCCCAATCTTGGCTCAGAGCCCATGGGCGGCCAGAACCGGCCTCAAGGCGCTGGCCAGAATATCCGCCCAGCGCCCGGCGCCCTGTTCGGTGCCGATCAGATCCTGGCGGATTTCGAATACGGCGATGGGTAGGGCATTGCCGGCGGCGTGGACATGCAGGGCATAGCCGGGCGGATCAGAGCCGTCATAGGGTTTGTTTTCGCCGACGCACAAGTCCGCGTCCCGGCGCAATTTTTGGATCAAGGGGGCGGCCAGGCGGTCATCCTTGTCCCACAGCAGGCCCACGTGCCAGGGCCTTTCGAAGCCATCCATCACCGGCGTGAAGGAATGTATGGAGACCAGGGCCAGGGGTGCGCCGTTCCGTAAATGCACCTGGATGCGGCGGGCGATCTCGTCATGATAGGGTTGAAAATAACGCTCGATGCGGCGTTGGCGTTCCGCCTGATCGAGACGCGAATTTCCAGGGATAACAACGCCGTCGCTGTGCCGCGGAATCGAGCCGTCGGCCGAAAATGGCCGATTGCAATCGATCACCAGGCGGGAGGTGCCGCACAAAACCGCCGGTGCATCAAGCAGGCCGGCCAGCCGGCGGCTCACCTCGCCGGCGCCAATATCCCAGGCAATATGCCGGGTAAGCTGCCGGGGCGGCAAGCCAAGGCCATGATAGGCGGGCGGAATATGCCGGCTGGCATGATCGCAAAGGATCAATACGGGCGCGCCGCCGTTATGATTGATGACGGTATAAGGGCTTGGCGTATCGCCGGGTTGTTCGATGTCAGGCGTCTCCGTCATATGCCTGGTGGTGCCTGGGATCGGTATATTTCAATGTATTGCCCATTCGATGCGGGTTGAGATAAAGATGCCGGATGGCGCGCCCGTGAGGCGGGGGAACATCCCTACTTAGCAAATTTAGGGCCGCGCCATCCAATGGTTCTTGGGCCGGGGAGCAAACAGCATGACCGACCATCCACGCGCCTTGTTGGGCCGGCTATTCGGGGCGGCGGTGGCCGCCGCCGACCCGGCGGTCTGCCTGGCCCCCCATTTGCCGCCCCGGCCCAAGGGCCGCGCGGTGGTGTTGGGCGCCGGCAAGGCCGCCGCCAGCATGGCCCGGGCGGTGGAACAAAATTGGCCGGGACCGCTCGAGGGGCTGGTCGTCACCCGGTACGGCCACGGGGTTGCCACGGAACATATCGAAGTGATCCAGGCCGCCCATCCCGTGCCCGATGCCGCCGGCGTGGCCGCCGCCGCGCGC
>JAYGEB010000245.1:0-8158 GCA_046582595.1 Alphaproteobacteria bacterium
GGCCACGGCCACCAACCCGGCGGCAACCATGTCCAGGGCGGCCGCGGCTGGACCCGCTTGATCACATAGGGCAGACCCACGGCCTCGGCCAGGGCAACGGCCTGGTTCTCCATTCCGGCGTGGCCCGGCGTCAGCACCCAACAGGTTGGCGAGCCGGACTCGGGCGTGGTATTTGTTGTAATATTCGGTAACAAGATCGAACCAGTTTGAAATATTGTTGCGTGTGTAATATTGTTGCGCGGAAAAACAAGATCCCAATGACCCCGAAGCCTTCGTAACCTGAATAGAGGATAGTCTTCCCGTGGCAAAGGTAAAGCTGGACGCCATCGACCGCCATATCCTGGCGGAAATGCGCGATGACGGCCGCATCACCAACGTGGAGCTGGCCCGCCGCGTCGGTATTTCCGCCCCGCCCTGCTTACGCCGTGTGCGGGCCCTGGAAAGGGCCGGGTTGATCCGCGGTTATCATGCCGATCTGAATGGCGAGGAACTGGGCTATGGCCTGACGGTGTTTGCCTGGATCGGCCTGGACAGCCAACACGAAGATGACCTATCGGCTTTTGAACGGCGCGTGGCGAAGTTGCCGATGATCCGGGAATGCCACATGTTGACTGGGGAAGCGGATTTTATTTTGAAAGTGGTGGCGCAAGATTGGGACGCTTGGCAAAACTTCCTGACGGCGGAGTTGATTTCCGCCCCCAATGTCGCCTCCGTCAAGACCGCGCCGGTTCTCAGGCGTTCAAAAGTCGAATTTGGCGTGCCGCTGGACGGGCTGGGCGAGGCCTAGAGAATTTCCAGTTTGACTGGAATCCGGCCTGGCTCTCTTCGCTCACGCTTGTGCACAAGAGCGCACCGCTCCGCGCGGGCGGCGCATGAGCGCCGGGCCGCCGTCGCACCTTGGTATAAGGCGGCCGTCCCGCCATGCCGTTCAAGACAGCCCGACCACGGGTATGAGCGCGCCGTGGATGGCTTTTGCCTGTGCCGAACACAAGAACATGATCACCGCGGCCAGGTCCGGGGCCACCACCCAAAGGGCGGGATCGGCGTCGGGCATGTCGGCGCGGTTGACCGGGGTATCGATGATGGAAGGCATGACGCAGTTCACGTTTATGGATTTATCGCGCAGTTCGCCGGCCATGGCTTCGGTTATGCGCATGACCGTGCTTTTCGAGGCGCAATAGCCGCCCATCCCCGGCACGCCCTTCAGAGCGGCGTTGGCGCCGATGGTGACGATTTTCCCCACGCCCCGTTCGATCATGTGCGGCACCGCGGCGGCGGCCGAATTCAGCAGGGTCCGGACGTTGAGATCGTGCATCAAATCCCAATTTGCCGCCGGCGTTTCGTGGACCGTCTCGCCCATATGAAATCCTCCGGCAATAGCGCAAAGCGCATCGATGCCGCCATATTGGGCTTGAATTTCGGCGAACGAAGCCGCCACCGCGTCGCGGTCCAACAGATCGACCGCCACTTTCACCAGGCGCGGATCATCATCGGGAAACCGGTTGTCGAGAAACCCCTGGGTCTCATCCACCAGGATGACCCGCCCCTCGGCCTGGTGAAACGCCAAGGCCACGGCGGACCCCAAATTGCCCGCCGCGCCGGTGATGACGATGGTTTGGTTTGCAAAGGTCAATGGACCTCTCCTCATTGTTTGTTCGACTGTTGCTTTCAATTGGTCCGCAATTTGAAGGTCAACGGCAGGCTTTCCAAGCCGCGGGTGACGAAATCGTCTCGCCATTTCAAATCGCCGGCGGCCAGTTGGAAATTTTCGAAGCGGCTCAGCAGAATACGGAAGGCTTCCTGCCCCTCGATCCGGGCCAGCGGCGCGCCGATGCACATATGGATGCCGAAGCCGAAGGCGACATGGGGGTTTTGTTGCCGCGTGATGTCAACCTCATGGGCGTCCGCGAACATGGATTGATCCCGGTGGGAGGCGCCCAGCAGAGCGAAAACCCGTTCGCCGGCTCGGATAGTCTCTCCACCCAGCACGATATCCGGCTTGGCGATGCGCACCACGGTTTGCACCGGCCCCTGATAACGCAGAAATTCCTCGATGGCGCCGGGCAGTAGGCTGAAATCGTCCCGCAAACGGGCCATTTGTCCGGGGTTCCGCAACAGCGCCACCATGCCGTTGGCTATGAGATTGGCCGTGGTTTCATGGCCGGCAAAGAGAAGCAGGATCATCATCGAAACGATTTCATCGTCCGTCAACGGCCCGCCATCGCCGCCGCCATCATAGGCGATCATCCGGCTCAGCATATCGTCCCGGGGCCGGGCCCGGTGCTCGGCAATGACCTGGCGGTAAAACGCCTCGATCTCCACCAGGGCGGCGTGCGCCCGGCTGTATTTGTCCGGCGTGTCGCGGGCCGAAAAGACGAACTTGGCGATATCGCCCGACCAGGCGGTCAATTGCCCCACCATTGCCGTATCGACGCCGATCAGGACGGCGATAACCCTGGCCGGCAGGGGATTGGCGAAGGCGGCGATAAAATCCACAGTTTCGCCCGCCCGTTCCGCCATCTCGTCCGCCACCTGTCCGGCAATGCGGATGACCGAGCCCCGCAGCTGTTCCATTTCGCGCGGCTTGAATGGTTGTTGCAAGACCTGGCGCAGGCGGGTATGGGCCGGCGGATCCTTGAACACCATCCAGCCGCCCAGGACGCGGGCCAATTCCCCGATCTTGCGCGCATCCGCGCCATCCGCCATGTGATCGGCGAAGGGCGACATTTTCTCCACCGAAAATCGCGGGTCGGCCAACACCAGCTTTACATTGTCATAGTCCGCGACGACCCAGGATTTCAGGCTCTCGCTGTAATGCACGGGCCGTTCGGCCAGCATGGCGGCGAATATGGGCTCAGGGTCATTGATGGCTTCCGGTGTCTTCAGATCAAATTTCATGCTCATGTCTTCGCTTCCCGATACTCGCTCCCGGCCTCCACCTCGACTTTTTGTCGAAGGCGCATGGTCGCCTTCATGGACGCCGCATTCGGTGCCGGTCCCTAAAAACGTTTTCGTTCAGCCTGCATTATCGGATATTCCCGGCGCCAAGGCCAAACAGGATATTTCGATGATCAACGTTTTGTTCATGGCCATGGCCGATGATCGGCGTATGTCAATCGATCAACATATCTCCCGGCCGGTTCCGCCCATTCCGTGCAAGTCCCTGCGTTATCTGATGCTGGCTCTGGGATTGATGTGTACGGCCCTGGGGGTCATTGGGATAATCCTGCCGGTCATGCCAGGCACCGTGTTCCTGTTGATCGCCGTCTGGGCCTTTTCCCGGTCATCAGAAAAGCTGCACCTGTGGCTGTATCACCATCCCCGCTTTGGCCATACCATCCGCGCCTGGCAGCAAAACCGGGCGATACCCTTGCGGGCCAAGGCGGCCGCGGTCACGATGATGGCGGCATCGTTCACCTACGTTGCCGTTACCCTGAACCAAAATTGGCTGGTGCCGGTTCTTGTCGGCGCCATATTGGCGCCGGTCGCGATCTGGATCGCCACCAGGCCGGGTCAGGCACGCGGAAACGGCTGAATTAAACGTACTGTACTTTCAGCAGTTCATAAAATTTTCCGCCCGACGGCGTTGAAACCTCGACTTCGTCACCGACCTGTTTGCCGATCAGGGCGCGGGCCAGGGGGGAGCCGACGGAGAGGCGCTTTTCCTTGATGTCAGCTTCGTCTTCGCCGACGATTTGGAACTTCATTTCGGAATCGTCGTCTTCATCGACCACCGTCACCGTAGCGCCGAATTTGACGGTCTTGCCGGATAGCCCCGAGGTATCGATGATTTGCGCCCGGCTGACCTTGCTGCCAAGATCGGCAACCCGGCTTTCAATAAACGCCTGGCGCTCCTTGGCGGCGTGATACTCCGCGTTCTCGGACAGATCACCGTGGGCGCGGGCCTCTTCCAGCGCCTGAATGACGGCGGGGCGTTCCACGCCCTTCAGCCGTTTCAATTCCTTTTCCATGCGGGTGAAACCCGCGCGGGTCATGGGCACCTTTTCCATTTGCCGGTCGTAAGCCTCTTTCCATTAGATTCGTTCTGGTCGGCGCATTTGCACGCATCCACAAGAGACGATTAGAAGTAAGATTGCAAGGGGGCAACATCAAGTCCCCGCCGGCTTAGATACCCGATCGCTTGCACGGCTGATTTGGCGCCCGAGATTGTCGTGTAATAGGATATTCGGTGGGTCAACGCGGCCCGGCGCAAGGTAAAGCTATCGGCGATTGCCTGGGCGCCCTCGGTCGTATTGAAGATCAGCGCGATGCCACCGTTGGTGATGGCATCGACAATATGCGGCCGTCCCTCCAACACCTTGTTGATATGACGCACCTCAAGGCCCTTGCCGCGCAGATAGGCCGCGGTGCCGGTCGTTGCCACGATTTCAAAGCCCAATTCCGCGAGATCGCCCGCCAACGCGGCCGCCGCGGGTTTGTCCCGGTCCTTGATGGAAATAAATACACTGCCGCCATTTGGCAGCTCCGTACCGGCGGCAATCTGCGATTTCGCGAAGGCGGCGGCGAACGAGCTGTCCAGGCCCATGACTTCGCCGGTGGATTTCATCTCCGGTCCCAGCAGCACATCGACGCCGGGGAAGCGGGCGAAGGGAAATACCGCTTCCTTCACCGCGACGTGTTTCTGGCCCCCTAGATGCAAATCGAAATCGGCCAGCTTTTCCCCGGCCATGACCCGCGCCGCCAACTTGGCGATGGGCTGGCCAATCGCCTTGGCGACAAACGGCACGGTGCGCGAGGCGCGGGGATTAACTTCAAGAATGAAGATCTCCTCCCCGCGCACGGCGAATTGTACATTCATCAGGCCAACGACGGATAGACCGCGCGCCAGGGCGTCGGCCTGGCGGCCAATTTCATCGACGATCTCATCGCTCAAGGAGTAGGGGGGCAGGGAACAGGCCGAATCACCCGAATGAATACCGGCCTCCTCGATATGCTCCATGATGCCCGCCACGATGACATCCGTGCCATCGGCCAGCGCGTCCAGATCAACTTCGATGGCGTCTTGCAGGTAGCCATCGACCAGCACCGGGCTGTCGCCCGAGACCTTGACGGCCTCGCGCATATAACGGTCCAATTGCGCCTTGTCCCGGACGATTTCCATGCCCCGGCCGCCCAGGACATATGATGGCCGCACCACGACGGGAAAGCCGATCCGATCCGCCACGGCGTGGGCTTCCTCCGCCGACGTGGCCATGCCATTGGGGGGCTGTTTCAGATCAAGGCGATGCAACAATTCTTGAAAGCGGTGCCGGTCCTCGGCCAGGTCGATGGCGTCGGGAGAGGTGCCCAGGATGGGCGCGCCCGCCGCCTCCAGTTCCGCCGCCAGCTTCAACGGTGTCTGTCCGCCGAACTGCACGATCAAGCCCTTCAGGCTGCCGTTGCTCTGTTCCAGGCGGACAATTTCCAACACGTCTTCCGCCGTCAGGGGCTCGAAATACAGCCGGTCGGAAGTGTCATAGTCCGTGGAGACGGTCTCGGGATTGCAGTTCACCATGATTGCCTCGTAGCCCGCCTCGCGCAGGGCAAAGACGGCATGAACGCAGCAATAGTCGAACTCTATGCCCTGGCCGATCCGGTTCGGACCGCCGCCCAGAATTATTATTTTTTCCCGGGCGCTGGGCCGGGCCTCGCATTCCGCCGGCTCGTCCTGCCCTTCATATGTTGAATACATGTAGGGCGTATGGCTTTCGAACTCGGCCGCGCAGGAATCGATCCGTTTGTACACCGGGCGCACGCCCAAGGCCTGGCGGTGGGCGGTCACCTCGGCCTCGCTCCGCCCGGTCAATTGCGCCAGACGCCGGTCGGAAAATCCTTGCGCCTTCAGGGCCCGCATCTCCCGGGCCCGGTCCGGCAAGCCCTGGCCGGCGACGGATTTTTCGACACCGACCAGATCGGCGATCTGAGCCACGAACCAAGGGTCGATGCGGGTGATCCGTTCGATCTCCTCGCGCTCCATGCCGTGCCGCAGGGCCTGGGCGACCACCAATAATCGATCCGGAGCCGGCCGGCCCAGGGCCTTGCGCAAGGCATCCTCCTTGTCCTCGTCCACGCCCGGAATGGTGATCTCATCCAGGCCGGACAGCCCCGTCTCCATGGAACGCAGGGCCTTTTGCAGGCTTTCGGCAAAGGTCCGGCCGACCGACATGGCCTCGCCCACGGATTTCATGGAGGTGGTCAAAAGGGCTTCGGTGGCGGGGAATTTTTCGAAGGTGAAGCGGGGTATCTTGGTTACCACATAATCGATGGTCGGCTCGAACGAGGCGGGGATGATGCCACCCGTTATATTGTTGTCCAGTTCGTCCAGGGTATAACCAACGGCTAGGCGGGCGGCGACCTTGGCGATCGGAAATCCGGTCGCTTTCGAGGCCAGGGCGGAGGAACGCGAGACCCGCGGGTTCATCTCGATCACCACCGGGTGGCCATTTTCCGGGTTCAGGGCGAATTGCACGTTCGAGCCGCCGGTATCCACGCCGATTTCCCGCAGACAGGCGATCGAGGCGTTGCGCAGGATCTGATATTCCTTGTCGGTCAGGGTCAGGGCCGGGGCCACGGTGACGCTGTCACCGGTATGGATGCCCATGGGATCGACGTTTTCAATGGAGCAGACGATGATGCAATTGTCCGCCTGGTCGCGCACCACCTCCATCTCGAATTCCTTCCAACCCAGGACGGATTCCTCGATCAGCACTTCCTTGGTCGGCGAGGCGTCCAGGCCGGTGGTGACGATGGCTTGAAACTCATCCCGGTTGTAGGCGATGCCGCCGCCCGTGCCGCCCAAGGTGAACGAGGGCCGGATGATGGCCGGCAGACCGACCAGCTCCAGGGCCACCATGGCCTCGGCCATGTCATGGGCGATGCCGGCCTTGGGCGTGGCCAGGCCGATCCGGGTCATGGCCTCTCGAAACAGGCTGCGGTCTTCCGCCATGTTGATGGCGTCGGGCTTGGCGCCGATCAACTCGACGCCGAATTCTTCCAAGGTGCCGTTCTCGTGCAGCGCCATGGTCGTGTTCAGGGCGGTTTGCCCGCCCATGGTGGGCAGGATGGCGTCGGGACGTTCCTTGGCGATGATCTTACGCACGATCTCCGGCGTGATCGGTTCGATGTATGTCGCCTCGGCGAAATCCGGATCGGTCATGATGGTGGCCGGGTTGGAGTTCACCAAGATGACTCTGTAACCTTCGTCGCGCAGCGCCTTGCAGGCCTGGGTGCCGGAATAGTCGAACTCACAGGCCTGGCCAATGATGATGGGCCCGGCGCCGATGATCATGATGCTGTTGATGTCCGTGCGTTTTGGCACTTGGCGGCTTCCTTAACACATAAAATGCGCCCGGACCCCTCCCGTCGAGCGGGCACAATATAGCCACTCTCCCCGTGTGCGGCTACGAGATTTACGGGCTGCCCCGCGCCAGATCAAATACAGCGCCCGCCGTCCACTTCCATGCAGATGCCGGTAATCATTGCAGCCTCGTCGGAGGCCAGAAACAAAGCCGCATTGGCGATGTCCAGGGGCTGGCTGAAGCGGCCCAGGGGAATGGAAGCGAGGAACATTTTTCGCTTTTCCTCGGTCATCTCCCCGCCGGCGAATTCCGCCAGCATCTGGGTCTCGCCGGCCACGGGACAGATCGCATTGACGCGGATATTGTCGCCGGCCAATTCGATCGCCATGCCCTTGGTGATGGTGTTCACCGCGCCTTTGGAACCATTGTACCAGATCAGACCGGCGCGGGGGCTGATCGCGGCCGTGGACGAGGTGTTGACGATGGCGCCGCCGCCCCTTTCGCGCATTGCCGGGATCCCGTGAATGGCGGCCCAATAGAGGCTTTTGACATTGACATTGAAGATTTGATCAAAGGCCTCTTCCGTGACCTCCGTCATGGGCATGTTCCGCTGCGGCACCCCGGCATTGTTGACCATGATATCCAGGCCGCCGAATTCGGCCACCGCCGCCGCGACCAGGGCCGCCGTATCCTTGCCGGAGGAGACATCCGCCGCGACATAAATTGCCGACCCGCCGTTATTGTGGATCCCCGCGACCACGCCCTCGCCGTTGACCGTATTGATATCGTTGACAACCACGTGGGCGCCTTCCTCGGCGAAACGCCGGGCGATACCGGCGCCGAAACCGGCGCCGGCGCCG
>JAYGEB010000303.1:0-2108 GCA_046582595.1 Alphaproteobacteria bacterium
GCCGCCCTTATCGGCAAGATCGGCCAGGGCGCCTACATGGGATTGTTTTCAGCCCTTTCGGCAGCGGCGCTGTTCTGGATCATTCTGGCCTATGGCGCCGCGCCGCATGTGGAATTGTGGGCCGAGGTCGGGGGCCTGAAAATGCTGGCCGTGCCCTTGATGGCGGTAGCCGTGGTGCTGGCGGTGCTGGCTTTCAGCACACCCAACCCCACCGCCGCCGGCGGGGAGAAGGCCTTGCGCGGCGATAGGGCCGCCACTGGCATCATAAAGATCACCCGGCATCCCTTTCTGGTTGGCGTCACCATCTGGTCCATCGCCCATATCCTGGTCAATGGCGATCTGGCCTCGGCCGTCATGTTTGGCGGCTTTCTGGCCCTCTCGCTGATCGGACCCGTGCAGATCGACGCCAAGCGCGCCGTCAAGCACCCCGATACCTGGCCAGCTTTCCTGGCGCGAACATCCTGGCTGCCCTTCGCCGCGATTTTTCAAGGCCGCGCAAGCGTAACCTTGGGCGAGATCGGCTGGGGCCGGATCGCGGGCGGCGTGGCGCTTTATCTGCTGATCCTGCTCTTGGGTCATGAATGGGCCTTCGGCGTGGCTGTCCTGCCCGGCAACTGAGGACGTCCCGTCAGTCTTCGCCAAATCCCGCCTTGCGGAGGCCGTTCAACAGCAGTTCCATATGCTCGGGCCGCTCGAACTGCTTGTTCTCGCCGCTGAATATGCTGGCGATGAAATCAGGGGCAAAACGCATCAGTTCGTCCCGATGGGTTTCCAACAATTGCTGGTCGCCGATGATGGCCGCATGGGCGATCATCAGGGCGCGCCGAATGGGCGCGTTGGGCGCCGCGCGAATGGCCTTTTCCGCCCATTGTCTGAATTCATCGTGGTCCTGTTCGACGAAGGCGGCCAATGACAGCGCGAGATAGGCGTTGCCTATGTTCGGGTCTTTCGGGCTTAGACGAATGGCTTGTTGGGCAAGTTCCCGTGCCGCAATCGTTTCTCCGGCTCTCGCTTTGGCATAGGACAAGGTCTGCAAGATTGTCATTTCATTGGGGTTCAGCTCATGAGCGTGGCGAAGATCGCCGATTGCCTCTGACAGTTGGCCTTTTCTAAGACGGGCCGATCCGAGACAAAAATGCGCCCAGTAGCTGTGCGGCGCCTTGGCAAGAAATTGTTTCGCCCAATGTTCCGACCAATCCGCCGCGCCGTTTGGGTCTTCCCCCCACCGGAAAAGGCTCTGCATGGCATAGCTCAGGCAGATGGTGATATAGGCTTTGAAACATTCCGGGTTCAGCGCGACGGCTTCCTTGCTCAAGGAAATGGCCCGCTCCACCCTTTCAGGATCGCCCGCATTCAATGCCAGACGGAGGATATTCCCGGCGCGCCACGATACGTCCTGGGCCTCGTCGAACACACGATCGCCACGGACGATGCGCGCGGTCTCCGCATCCTTCAGTTGCGGCACCGTGCTGGCCACGACCTGCCGGGTCACTTGCTCCTGTAGGTCGAAGACATCCGCCAGTTCGCCGTCATAGCGTTCGGCCCAGAGGTGCTTGCCGTCAATGCCGTCGATCAACTGCGCCGTGATGCGGACCCGGTCGCCGGCCTTGCGGACGCTGCCCTCAAGGATAAAATGCACGCCCAGTTCGCGGGCAACTTCCTTGACATCCACCTTTTGGCCCTTGTAGGTGAAGGTGGTATTGCGCGCGATCACGAACAGGCCCTCGAAACGGGATAGTTCGGTGATGATTTCCTCGGTCATGCCGTCGGCGAAATATTCCTGTTCTGGGTCGCTGGACATGTTGTCGAACGGCAGCACGGCGATGGACGGCCGGTCGGGCAGGGTTGGTTGATCGCTGGTAGCCGCCGCCGGGACCGAGATACCGCCTCCCTCAATCGCCCAGCGCCAGGCGCGGACCGGCTTGGAGATGTTTTTCGAGGCCTGTTCGCCGGTGTCGATGAACACCGCGTCAATGCGCCCCGTGACGTTTTCCTGCGTCGTATGGAATATGGTCACGCCGCCCGCCTCGGCGATTTCCTGCAGGCTGGCGGCGATATTGACGCCGTCGCCGAAAATGTCGTCGCCCTCGACGATCACGTCGCCCAGG
>JAYGEB010000365.1:0-2278 GCA_046582595.1 Alphaproteobacteria bacterium
CTGGCCGCCGCCGCGCGGGCCTATCGCGCCATCCTGAAGCGCGCGCCAGATCTACCCGACGCCCTACATTTGCTGGGTCTGACGGCGCATCAATCGGGCGATCAGGCCCGCGCCATCCGCCATATGGAAAAAGCCCTCGCCCTGCAGCCGGACGAGCCCTCGTTCCTGAACAATCTTGGCCTGGCGCAACATGCGGCCGGGCGCCTGACGGCGGCGGAAGACAACTTTCGCCGAGTTTTGGCGCTGGCGCCGGACAACGGCGCCGCAAGGTTGCATCTGGGCACGGTGCTGGCGTTGCAAAACAGGAACGAAGCGGCACTGGTGGAATTCATGGCCCTGATCGACGGCGGCGGGCCGGCGCCGTTATGGCACGCCAAGGCCGGCCAGGCCTTGCGTCAATTGGGCCGCTTGGAGGAGGCAGAGGCCCAGTTCCGCCATGCCGTCGCCCTGGCGCCCCTGGACATGGACCTGCTGGCCAGTCTGGCCTCCCTGTTGCAAGTGCGCGGCCGTTACGGGCCGGCGGCCGACTTATACCGCCGGGTTCTCGGTCCGCGCCCCGATTTTCCCGAGGTCTTGATCAATCTGGGTAATTGTCTGACCGAGCTGGGCGAGATCGAGGCCGCCAGAGAGGCCTTCGGAACGGCCCTGGAACTGGACGGCGGGCAGGATGGCGGGTTGGAAGGCGCCATGATCGGTTTGGTTTATCTGGACGAGCGCGAAGGGGCCTTTGCCGCGGCCTGGGAACGTCTGCAACCCGGTTTGAGGCGAACCAGCGGCCGCCCGGCCAGTCCGGCGGCGGCGGGCGCCTTCGCGACCCTGGCCCACCGCCTGAATAGGGAGGACGAGGCGATCGAGGCGGCGGAACAAAGTCTTGCGGCGCTTGCGGGACGGGATACCGGTGGCGGCATGGGGGGCGAGGTCCGGGAAAAGAACCTGCGCTTCGCCGTGGGCCAGCTTTATGAACGGCGGGGGGACTATGACCGGGCCTTTGCCCATTTCGAGGCCGGCAATGGCCTGACCAGGCAACTTTTCGACCAGCAGGAATTTGCCGACCATATCAGCGCCTTGATCGACCATTTCACCCCCAGCCAATCAGCGCTGGTCGCTGAAAACGAAGACCAGACGCCGGTATTCATTGTCGGCATGCCCCGTTCCGGCACCACCCTGGTGGAGCAAATTTTGGCCAGTCACCCGCAAGTCCATGGCGCCGGCGAAGTGCCCTATTTGTTCGAGGCCGTGACCGCGATGCCCATCAACAACCCCATGAACCTGCCCCCGCCGCGGCTTCTCGGTTTGGCCGGCGCGGGGGCCCTGGCGGGCGCCGCCCGGCAATATGTCGCCCGCCTGCGCCAAGCCGCGCCGGGCGCCGCGCGCATTACCGACAAGTTGCCCGGCAATATCCTGCAGGTGGGCATGATTGCCCGGCTTTTTCCCAGGGCGCATATTATTCACATCCGCCGCGATGCCATGGATACCTGCCTGTCATGCTTCACTCAAAATTTCGGCGAGCGTCTGCCGTTCACGGCGGATCAAGACCATCTTGCCGCCTATTACGCGGGCTATGACCGCCTCGGCCGGCATTGGGCCAAAACCGCTGGCCCGCAACTGCTGGAGTTGTCCTACGAGGGTCTGATCGCCGATACCGAGGGGGAAAGCCGCCGGCTGCTGGAATTCATCGGCCTGCCCTGGGACCGGTCGGTGTTGGATTTCCATACTTCGGGCCGCATCGCCAATACCGCCAGCTATGATCAGGTGCGCCAACCCATCTACCGAAGCGCCATCGGCCGCTGGCGCCGTTACGAAGACTATTTGCAGCCCCTGCGCGCCGGTCTGGAAAGACGGGGGATCGCCGTAGAAATTCAATGATCAGGCGGCCCGATTGCCGTACAATTCCAAACTTGGCCCCGGATTTCCAATTTTACGCCTTAAACAACGAAACCTTGCCATGTTGACAACAACTTTAATCGGGGATGATTTTTTCGATGATCCGCTGGCGTTGCGGCGGACCATGCTGGATATGGACTATCCCGAAGCGCGGCGGGACGCCAACTACCCCGGCCGGGATTCGTCCCAGCAACTGAAATTGCCCGGCATAGGCCGGTTGGTGAGCGATCTCACCGGCGAAAAAGTTGTCGAAAGCACCCTGCAATCTCATTGCCACGCCCGTATTTCAATGGCGGCCGACGATCTTGCCCGCAAATACACCGTCCATATTGATCCCGGCGTCGTCTGGTCGGCGATCATTTACATGAATCTGCCCGAACAATGCCAGGGCGGC
>JAYGEB010000371.1:0-2093 GCA_046582595.1 Alphaproteobacteria bacterium
GGCTTGCCGCCGCGTTTGCCGGCATATTCCAGGCGTTCGGGGTTCTCGATGGCGTCGAGAATTTGCCGCGACACAAGGGCGTCGTAGATAATCACACCCGCCTGGCGAATGGCATTGACCGCATGCAGGGTCAACAGACCGGGATCGCCCGGCCCGGCGCCCGCCAGCCAAACGCTGCCCGGCTCGAACACCGGCATGGTTCCAAGATTAACTGACACGTTGTCGCGCCTTTTCCCGCTTGCGGCAAAGCTGGATGCATGCCTATTGCAGGGCTGGAAGACGATCAAGGGATTTTCGGCGGCATGGCGGAGAAAGCGGCTGACAAAGCGCCGTTGCGGCGCGGCTGGACCACCGGAGCCTGCGCCACGGCCGCCGCCAAGGCTGCCTACCATGCGCTGTTGCATGGCGAATTTCCCGATCCGGTGGAGATTACCCTGCCCAACGGCGCCAACGTGGCCTTCTGCCTTAGCCGCGAAAACCTAACCGCGCACGGGGCCATGGCGGCGGTGGAAAAAGATGCCGGCGATGACCCGGACGTCACCCATGGCGCCGTCATTCACGTCCATGTGCGCCAGCGGACCGACGACGGCGGCGGTATCCACTTCCTCGCGGGGGATGGCGTGGGCACGGTCACCAAACCCGGACTGCCCATCGGGGTCGGCGAGGCGGCCATCAACCCGGTGCCGCGCGCCATGATAACGGCGGAATTATTAAGGCTCGCGGCCGCCGCCGGCCGGGCCATGGACCTAGACGTGGAAATCTCCGTCCCCGAAGGCCAGGCCATGGCGCGGCAGACCATGAACCCACGCCTGGGCATTCTGGGCGGCATTTCCATCCTAGGCACCACCGGCATTGTCATTCCCTATTCCTGCGCCGCCTGGATCGCCTCCATCCACCAAGGCATCGACGTGGCCCGCGCCGCCGGCCTGGAGCATGTGGGCGCCGCCACGGGACGCACCTCCGAGGCGGCGTTGAAAGCGTTGTACGGATTTGACGACGGCGCCTTGATCGACATGGGCGACTTCGCCGGCGGCATGTTGAAATATCTGCGCACCCATCCGGTCAAGAAACTGTCCATCGCCGGCGGCTTCGCCAAGATATCGAAACTGGCCAAGGGGCATATGGATTTGCATTCCAAACGCTCCCAAGTGGATTTTGCCTGGCTGGCGGAGTTGGCGGCGGACGCGCCGGAGATCGCCGCCCTTTGCCACCATGCGAATACCGCCGCCCAGGTCCTGGCGGCGGCGCGATTGGCGGGTTACCCCCTGGCCGGAAAAGTCGCGGAACGGGCCCGCCTGGAAGCCCTCAAAATCAACCGCGGCAAGGTGGAGATCGAAGTGCTGATCTTCGACAGAGCCGGCGATTTGGTTGGGCGTGGCGATGGCTGACCCCGCCTTGCTGATCCTGGGCGGCACGACGCTGGCCAGGCACCTGGCCGAGGAGGCATCGGGCTTGGGTCATGCCGTGATCTATTCCCTGGCCGGGCGCACCGAAGCCAAAGCTATTCCCGACGTCAAATCACGGCGCGGTGGCTTTGGCGGCGTGGAGGCCTTGGCAGCCTATCTTCAGACTGAGAATATTACGGCGGTGGTCGATGCTACTCATGCCTATGCGGCGCGCATATCAGCCAACGCCGAGGCGGCCTGTCAAATTTCGAACACGCCCCTGCTGCGCCTGCAAGAGGCACCCTGGGAAGTGGCGCCGGGCGACCGCTGGATCAATGCCGGCACCATCGGCCAGGCGCGGGATGCCGCCTGCGAGATCGCCTCGCGGGTTTTCCTCACCACGGGCCGGCAGGCCATGGATCCCTTCGCCGGCGATCACCGCTGTTGGTGGCTGGCCCGCGTGATCACGCCGGGGGCGGATCTGCCCGCGCTCGCAAACGGGCGGTATCTCTACGCGCGCGGCCCCTTCAGCCTAGCCGGGGAACTGGAATTGCTGCGGCGACACGACATATCGGCGCTGATTTCCAAGAACGCCGGCGGCGGCGCCACCAACGCCAAGATCGCCGCCGCGCGGCAGCTTGGCCTGCCCGTCATCATGATCGCCCGGCCAAAAGCCGGTAATGCGCCCTTGGTCACGGAGGCCGGGGC
>JAYGEB010000377.1:0-18485 GCA_046582595.1 Alphaproteobacteria bacterium
CGGCCTGAATGCCTTGAGAAAAGCCATGGTCAAATCGAGTGAACCCGAATCTGGCCATCTCATGGCCGCCCTACTCACCTCCAAAATCCCTCGAAGTCCGCAGATAGGTTGGGTTTTATGAAAAGAGTCGGGTACTGTGGCATTCGGCAAGCGTTGGATAATTGAAGACGGTGCGGAGGAAGTAATCCAAGCCGCTGCCCAGACTCATGACGCATTGCCCAATATGGATCAGCTCGGTGGCGCCGGTGCCGATGGTATGGACCCCCAACAGGCTGTGGTCTTCGCGATGAAAGATTAATTTCAACAGGCCCGTATCATCGCCCAGAATTTGGCCGCGGGCAATTTCGCGGAAGCGGGCAAGACCAACTTCATAAGGGATTTTCTTCGCGGTCAGTTCATGCTCGGCCTCGCCGACCATGGAAATTTCCGGCACCGAATAAATCCCGACCGGGAAATTGGAGGGCATCGGCCCGACTTCGACGCCAAAGGCATTGCAGGCGGCCAGGCGGCCCTGTTCCGAGGAGGTCGCGGCCAGGGACGGGAAGCCGATGACGTCGCCGCCGGCGAAGATATGCTTTTTGCACGTGCGGAAGGTTTCATCCACCGTCAGGCGCCCGCGTTCGTCGGCTTGCAAACCGGCCGCTTGCAGATTCAACGAGCCGGTCGATCCCGAACGCCCGGCGCAGACCAGGGCCAGGTCGGCGACCAGGCGCTTGCCGGATTCGAGCGAGACCACGACCCGTCCCCGGGCGTTGTCCCGAACCTCCACCGCCTCGACCTTTTCACCAAGCCTGAAGACCACCTTGTTGTCGCGCATCTGATGCACCAGCTCGTCCATGATCTCGCGATCGAGAAATTCCAACGGCCGCTCCCGGCCATCCACCACGGTCACCGCAACCCCCATCAGGGCGAACATCGAGGCATATTCGATGCCGACCACGCCGCAGCCGATCACCACCATGGAATGGGGCATTTCCTTCAGGGCGAAAATTTCGTCCGAGGTCAGGATTAGCTGGCCGTCAAGTTTGGTTTCCGGCGGCGTGGCGGGCACCGTGCCCACGGCGATCATGATGTTTCTTGCCGTGGCCTTGCGCTGCCCGTGGGACGAGGTGACGACCAGTTCATGCGGGCCTGCAAAAGCCGCCGTGCCGACGATGACATCGACATTGTTGCGGCCCAGTTGGCTGTCCTGTATCTGTTCCTCGCGCTCGACAATGGTATCGACCTGTTCGAACAATTGCGAGGCCGTCACCACATCGCGGTTGGCGCCATTCATGTCACCGGCACGCCGCCGCATGTCGGAAGCCCGCCGGCCGCCCTTGCCGAAGGTTAACACGGCTTCGCGGAAGGTCTTGGAGGGGATGGTGCCGGTGTGCAGGCAAACACCGCCCACCACCGGTTCCTTTTCGATGATGGCCATGCGCTTGCCCAGCTTGGCGCCCTGCACGGCGGCGCGCTGGCCCGCCGGCCCGCTGCCAATGCAGATCATGTCGTAATCATATTTCGCCATGGCGCGACGGTTCCTCGAGTGCCTCGTTTTACCGAGTTACCAGTAGGTCTTAATGGTTAATTTTAAGACAATGTTCCGCCCCGCGGCGTTGTTCCGGAAGTTGAACGGCAGATGAACCGCGCCCTCAGGTTGGGTTCAGCATCGCCGTGGCAGAATGCCTTCATCGTTCGGTGAAGCAACGAAAGGAACATCCCATGAGAAAGCAAATCCTGCTCGCCCTGACTGCCGCAGTTTTGGTTTTCACCGCCCTGCCCAGCATGGCGCATGACCGTGGAGAGCGGAAAAACCAAAACCACGCCACGACCACGCAGTACAATTTCACGTCCGTGCGCCAGGTCCGGAGCAAGAACCTGCTCAAACCCATCCTGGCGCTGATTTGCGGCGCCGGCGATTGCCGCCTGAAGGTTCGCGGGCGTCATGATTTCGTACAAAAACGGTATTATCCCGGCCGTTTCAGAGGCCAAAATCATCGCCGTGAGTTCACCCGCCATGGCCGCTTTGGCCATCAGCACCGGTATTTCCGCAGTTGGCGCAAGCACCAGGCCTGGCATAAACGCCGCTACCGCAAATATAACCGACGCGTTCGCCGGCACTTTATCAATGGTTAGTACATGAAGGAAAAGGGAGACAGGCGCGCCGAAAAGGATGCCGGCGCGCCTATTTTCGTTGCCGGTCCAGAAAACCCCGGACGGATGCCTTGGCGGCGCCATGCGCGGCGGCGTCATAACCCCAGGTCACGCCCCGCGTTGGGGAACGTTCCCGATTTTCAACCGTCCCGTGATAGCGCGGCGGCCCCATGTCCGGGTCATCGAAGAAATGGACGGCATTCGGATAGATATTCAGGTCCAGCGGATGCTCTGATTTCATGTTCTGGTCGCGCAAGGTTATGCAGCGCCGGGGCGTGGTCCAGTCATCCGCGCCGCCGATCAGGATCAGCAAGGGTCCGATAAATGGCCCCGAAGCGGTCAGGCAATAGGGATAGAATGCGATCCCGAAGCGGAATTTCTCGGCGTACAAATTTTGCACGCCAATCCGGTTCAACGCCGATAGCACCTTGCTGCCGCCGATCGACCAGCCGATCAGGCCAATGCGCCGCGGGTCCACGTCTTTTCGCTGGTACAAGAATTGCAGGGCGCCCAGGGCATCGAAGGTCTGATCGACCGATTCCATGGCTTGGTAGCTGTTGCAGTCGGGGCGATGGCGTCTTGGCCCATAGCTGTCCACGACCAGGGCGATATAACCCCAATCCGCCAATTGGTAGGCCCAGTCTTCGATGGCGCCGGTAATGCCCCGGCAATCGTGCAACAGCACCAAGGCCGGATAGGGGGCGTCGCCCTTGGCCGGGATATACAAATGTCCGCGCAGGTCCAGGCCGGGCGTGGCCTTGGCCGCTTCCCCGCGCAGTTTCGCCATGCGTTTTTGCAGCAATGTGGGCGGGATGTCCGGGGCGTGGAAACGGACGCCTTCCTGTGCCGCCGCCGGATTGGGAAACGCCATGACAAAGATGCCCAGGAAAAGCAGAACCGCCGTCATTCATGTCCTCCCTAATCTTGCCGATGGTGCTATATTGCCGCCACCATAGAAACATATGAGGGCGTGACGTGGAACTGACAGGTGAATACCGCATAGCGGCATCCCGGGACCGAGTCTGGGAGGCGCTCAACGATCCGGAAATTCTCAAGGCTGCAATTCCGGGCTGCACCGCCCTGGAGGCGGTGGGCGATGACAGCTTTACCGCGACCGTGACGGCCAAGGTGGGACCGGTGAAAGCCAAGTTTCAAGGCCAGGTCACCCTGTCCGATCTAGACCCGCCGAACGGCTATACCATTCAGGGCGAGGGCAAGGGCGGGCCCGCCGGCTTCGCCAAGGGCGGCGCCAAGATACGTCTGGAAGAGGACGGCGACGGCACCTTGTTACATTACGTGGTCGAGGCCAACGTTGGCGGCAAGCTGGCGCAGATCGGCTCGCGCCTGATCGACGGTACCGCGCGGAAACTCTCGGCGGAGTTTTTCGAGACTTTCGCGAAACTGGCGGCCGAACCCGCCGCCGAACCTGTTGCCGCGGCCCCCGCCGCCGCCACGGCGGAGACGCCGGCGCCCTCGCCCACCGTACCGGAACCGGTTGCCGAGGCCAAGAGCGGCGGCTTGCCCATGTGGGTCTGGCTGGTCGGGGCAATTGTCATCGTGGTAGCCATTTTGGCGCTGTTGAACGGAGATTAGCGCAACAAAATCGAGGCTCACGGAGCCACATCGGCAATCCGGGCTTGACCTTGGGCCGACAAGACGGAACACTCCCCTCACCGGGGAGGGCTGGTCAAATGGGGCCGGTCTTCTGCCCAGAATACATAGTCGGCAACGAACGACAGGGAGGTAAGGCATGGCAACGGTGTCAATGACCGTCAATGGTCAAGCTGTGAGCGGCGAGGTGGAAGGCCGCACGCTGCTTGTACAATTTCTTCGCGAAAATTTGAGCCTGACGGGTACCCATGTGGGCTGTGATACCAGCCAGTGCGGCGCCTGCGTGGTGCATGTCAACGGCGACAGCATGAAATCCTGCACCATGTTGGCACTGGAGGCCGAGGGCGCCAGCGTCACCACCATTGAAGGCCTGGCGCAAAACGGTGAATGGCATCCCATGCAGCAGGCCTTTCAGGACAACCATGGCCTGCAATGCGGTTTCTGCACCCCTGGCATGGTGATGAGCGCCATCGATCTGGTGAACAAAAACCCGAACCCGGATGAAACGACCATCCGCGAACAGTTGGAAGGCAACATCTGCCGTTGCACCGGCTATCACAATATTGTCAAGGCGGTGCAACAAGCCGCCAAGACCATGGGGGGCTGATTATGGTCGAAAATGGCATTGGCGCGAGCCTGAAGCGCAAGGAAGACGTCCGCTTTCTCACCGGCAAGGGCAATTACACCGACGACATCAATCGTCCGGGGCAGACTTATCTATATATGGTGCGCTCGCCCCACGCCCACGCCACCATCAATTCCATCGACCTCGCCGCCGCCAAAGCGGCGCCGGGCGTGGTGGCCGTGTTCGTCGGTCAGGATCTACTGGATGACGCCGTCGGCGGCTTGATCTGCGGCGCTTCCGTCACCGGCAAGGATGGCGAGGTCAACAAGGCACCGCCGCGCAATGTCTTGACCATAGACAAAGCGCGGTTTGTCGGTGATCCCATCGTGGCCGTGATCGCCGAGACCTTGGCCCAGGCCAAGGACGGCGGGGAACTGGTGGCGATCGACTATATGGTGCTGCCCTCCATCGTCTCGACCGCGAACGCGGACAAGGACGGCGCGCCGCAATTGCACGAGGAATGCCCCAACAACGTCGTGCTTGACTGGGCGTTGGGCGACAAGGAGGCGGTGGACGCGGCCTTTGCCTCCGCCGCCAAAACGGCCGAGGTTGAACTGGTCAACAACCGCATGGTCACCAATGCCATCGAACCGCGCGCCGCCGTGGGCGATTATAATTCGGGCACGGACGAGACGACCCTGTATTTGACCTCGCAAAATCCCCATGTGCATCGTTTGGTGATGTCCGCCTTCATGAACATCGCGCCCGAGCATAAGTTCCGCGTCGTGGCGCCCGATGTTGGCGGCGGCTTCGGCTCAAAAATCTTCACTTACAATGAAGAGGCGGTTTGCGCCTGGGCGGCCAAAAAGATCAACCGTCCGGTGAAATGGACCTCCGACCGCTCGGAAGGCTTTTTGTCCGATGCCCATGGCCGGGATCATGTCACCAAGGCGGAAATGGCCATGGATGCCGATGGCAAGTTCATTGGCCTGCGCGTGACTTCTCAAGCCAACATGGGAGCCTACCTGCAAGTGTTTTCGATCGCCATCCCGACCTTGTTCCATGGCTTCCTGCTGGCCGGGCAATACACCACCCCGGCGATTTATTTGGAAATGCGTTCGGTCGTCACCAACACCGCGCCGGTGGATGCCGCGCGCGGCGCGGGCCGGCCGGAAGCGACCTACCTTCTGGAACGCCTGGTCGATGTCGCGGCGGGGGTGATGGGCTTGGACCCGGCGGAAATTCGCCGGCGCAACTTCATCAAGCCCGACCAGATGCCCTACCAGACGCCGGTGGTACAGTGCTACGACAGCGGCGATTATCACGCTTCCCTCGACAAGGCTCTGGCCAATGCCGACTATGACGGGTTTTCCGCCCGTCAGGCGGAGGCCAAGGGCCGGGGCAAACTGCGCGGTATTGGGCTGTCTTCATATATCGAGGCTTGCGGCGTCGCGCCGTCGGCCGCGGTGGGCTCTTTGGGCGTCGGCGTCGGGCTGTGGGAATCGGCCCAGGTCCGCTTCAACCCCACGGGCAACGTCACGGTCTTCACGGGCACCCACTCGCATGGCCAAGGCCACGAAACATCCTTCGCGCAGTTGGTGACCGAGCGTCTGGGCGTGCCGGTGGAGAATATCGAGGTGGTGCACGGCGATACCGCAAAGGGACAATTCGGCATGGGAACCTATGGTTCCCGGTCCTTGGCCGTGGGCGGCATCGCCATCGCCAATGCCTGCGACAAGATCGTCGCCAAGGGCAAGAAGATCGCCGCCCATTGCCTGGAGGCGGCGGAAGACGATATCGAGTTCGCGGAAGGCAACTTCACGGTTGCCGGCACGGACAAGACCATGAGTATCGCCGAGGTCGCCTTCACCGCCTATGTGCCCCACAACTATCCCGAAGGGGTGGAGCCCGGGTTGGATGAGATCGCCTTTTTCGATCCTCTGAACTTCTCCTTCCCCGCCGGCGCTCATGTCTGCGAGGTCGAGATCGACCCGGACACGGGCACCTTGGAAATCGTCAAATATACGGCGGTGGACGACTTCGGCACCCTGATCAATCCGATGATCGTGGAAGGTCAGGTGCATGGTGGCCTGGCCCATGGTATCGGCCAGGCCCTGTTGGAAAACTGTATCTATGACGACGACAGCGGTCAGTTGGTGTCGGGTTCATTCATGGACTACTGCATGCCGCGGGCCGATAATCTGCCGTCGTTCGACGTGGACTATGCGCCGACCGTGCCGGCGCACAATTCGTTGGGCGTGAAAGGCTGCGGGGAGGCCGGCGCCATCGCGGCGCCACCGGCGGTGATCAACGCCATCGTCAATGCGCTCGGTATCAAACATCTGGATATGCCGGCCACGCCGGAAGTGGTGTGGCGCGCCGCGCAGGCGGCCAGCTAGGCCAGGGGAGGATAGATAAATGTACGACTTCAACTTCCAATCGGCTTCCAGCATCGATGATGCGGCGGCCAAATTGTCGGCGGCCGCGGACGGCACGGTCATGGCCGGGGGACAAACCTTGATCCCGGTCCTGAAACTACGTCTGGCCAATCCATCCGACGTGATCTCCCTGGCCGGCGCCGGTCTTTCGGGTATCACCAACAATGGCGACAGCGTCACCATCGGCGCCATGACCACCCATGCGGAGGTGGCTGGTTCATCCGATGTCCCGGCCGCCTTGCGGGCGGTGGCGGAGGGTATTGGCGATGCCCAGGTGCGCAATCGCGGCACCATCGGCGGCTCCATGGCCAACAATGATCCGGCGGCGGACTATCCGGCGGCGGCGTTGGGCCTGGGCGCCACCATCACCACCAACCAGCGGGACATCGCGGCCGATGATTTCTTCACCGGCCTGTTCGAAACCGCGCTGAACGATGGCGAGATCATCAAGAGCGTGACCTTCCCGAACGCCACCAAGGCGGCCTACGCCAAGTTCCCCAACCCGGCGTCCCGTTTCGCCCTGGTCGGTGTGTTCGTGGCCCAGGCGGCGGATGGTGTCCGTGTCGCGGTAACCGGCGCCACCGATTGCGCGCACCGGGGGCCGAGGCTGGAAAGCGCGCTGTCCGCAAACTGGTCGGCCGACGCCCTGGACGGGATCACCATTCCCACCGACCATATAAACGGCGACATCCATGGCAGTGCCGAATACCGCGCGCATCTGGTCATCGTCATGGCGAAGCGGGCGGTGGCCGCCGCCGGCTGAGGCCGCCATACAAGTCACGGACTGGCGGGGGAGCGACGGGCTTCCCCGCCTTTTCTTTATGCCTCAACTAACTTACCTTGTCGGATATGAGCACAGCCCTTCCAAAAGATATCGATGCCACCCTGGATTTGCTGACGGCGGGGGATTACATCGCCGACCGCAGCCTGGCGACAACGCTGTTTCTGGCCCTGAAAATGGGCCGGCCGCTGTTCCTCGAGGGCGAGGCCGGCGTCGGCAAGACGGAGATTGCCAAGGTGCTGTCCAACACCCTGTCGCGGCCATTGGTGCGCTTGCAATGCTATGAAGGCCTGGATATCGCCTCCGCCGTTTATGAATGGAACTATGCCCGCCAGATGATCGAAATCCGCATGGCGGAGGCTGCGGGCGATATCGACCGGGAACGTCTGGGCCAGGATATTTTCCGCGACGAGTTTTTGATCAAGCGTCCCTTGTTGCAGGCTTTGCAGGCGGAGCAGGGCGTCGCGCCGGTCCTGCTGATCGACGAATTGGACCGTACCGACGAGGCGTTCGAGGCCTACCTGCTGGAAGTCCTTTCCGACTTTCAGATCACCATACCGGAAATCGGCACCATTACCGCCGAACATCCCCCCATCGTCATCGTCACTTCCAACCGCACCCGCGAGATCCACGACGCCTTGAAGCGCCGCTGTCTTTATTACTGGGTTGACTACCCGGACGCGAAGCGGGAACTGGATATTCTGCGCATCAAGGTGCCGGACTGCGAGGATATCCTGAGCCGCCAGGTGGTGGCGTTTATTCAGCGCCTGCGGGAACATGATCTGTTCAAACTGCCGGGCATCTCGGAAACCATCGATTGGGCCACCGCCCTGACCGAATTGAACAAAATTGTCCTGGAGCCCGAGACGGTGGACGATACCCTGGGCGCCTTGTTGAAATATCAAGACGACATCCAGAAAATCCAAGGCAGCGAAGCCGCCTTGATCCTGGAACAGGTCAAGCGGGAAATGGCGGTGGCCGGCAATTGAACGATAGCGCCGCACATACCGACGCGGAAGAGCGCAACCGCCTGGCGGAGAACATCATGAATTTCGCCCGGGTGCTGCGGGCGGCGGGTCTGCCCTTGGGGCCGGGCCGGGTGTTCGAAGGGGTGCGCGCGGTCATTGCCGCCGGCGTCGGCAGCCGGGAGGATTTCTACTGGACGCTGTTTTCGGTCTTCGTCAACCGCCAGGACCACCGGGAACTGTTCGATCAGGCCTTTCACGTTTTCTGGCGCAACCCGCGCATTCTGGAACGCATGCTGCACGCGCTGCTGCCCCAGATACGGGTGGAGATGGACGAGAAAGGCCACGAGGCCCTGTCCCGCCGGGTGGCCGAGGCCCTGGCCAATGGCGAAGGCGCCGAAGTGCCGCAAGATGAGGCGGAGGAAGAGATCGAATTCGATGCCGCCCTGACCTATTCCGCCCGAGAGGTGTTGCGGGAGATGGATTTCGAAGCCATGAGCGCCGATGAGGTCGCCCAGGCCCGCGCTATCATCGCCCGCATGCGCCTGCCCATCATGGCCGTACCCACGCGCCGGTTGAGCCCCGATCCCCATGGCCGCCGGGTCGATATGCGGGCCACCCTGCGGGCCACCCTGCGCGGCGGCGGCGGCGTGTCCTTGCGCCACCGCTCGCCCAAATACCGCCACCCGCCCCTGGTGGTGCTCTGTGATATTTCCGGCTCCATGAGCCGCTACAGCCGCATGTTTCTGCACTTCATGCACGCCATCACCAATGATCGGGACCGGGTGCATACCTTCGTCTTTGGCACCAGGTTGACCAACATCACCCGGCATCTGCGCCATGCGGACGTGGACATCGCGCTGGAGAAAGTATCGCGGGGTGTCGAGGATTGGTCGGGCGGCACCCGTATCGGCCATTGCCTGCATGATTTCAATGCGAACTGGTCGCGCCGGGTGCTGGGCCAGGGCGCCGTGGTGCTGATGATCTCGGACGGTCTGGACCGGGACGCGGGGATGGGTATCGGCGCCGAGATTGAGCGTTTGCACAAATCATGCCGGCGCCTGATCTGGCTCAATCCGCTCTTGCGCTATTCCGGATTCGAGCCTAAATCCAAAGGCATCAAGGCCCTGTTGCCCCATGTGGATGATTTCCGCACGGTGCATAATCTTGCTAGTCTGGGGGATCTGGCCGACGCCTTGAGCCGGCCGCAAGCGAACCGGCGGACAACCAACCGAATGGAAGCAGCCTGATGACAAGCATGACCGGCGACATCGTCGAACACGATAGGGTTCTGGAAAAAGCCGCTGAATGGAAAGCCGCCGGCAGAGGGGTCGCCCTGGCCACCGTGGTGGCGACCTGGGGCTCTTCGCCGCGGCCCGTGGGCAGTCAACTGGTGGTCGATGACAGTGGCGATTTCGTCGGCTCGGTCTCGGGCGGCTGCATCGAGGGCGCCGTGGTGACGGAAGCGCGCCAGACCATCGCCGATGGTCAGACCCGGTTGATTGACTATGGCATTTCGGACGAAACCGCCTGGCAGGTCGGCCTGGCCTGTGGCGGCAAATGCGAAATCTTTATCGAGCCCGTGGAGTAAGGCGCGAATGAAAACCGAATTACTACAGCAACTGTTGCTGGACCGGGCGGCCAAGCGGCAGGTCGTTCTGGCCACGGACATGGCCTCGGGCGAGGCGCGATTGCTCTATCCGGCGGAAGCGGCGGCTGGCGATGAATTGGTGGACGCCGCGCGCCGGGCCATGCTGGCGGACAAAAGCGGCATCGTCGAGACGGGCGATGGCCGCAAGATTTTTCTCCACGTCCATAATCCGCCTTTGCGCATGCTGATCGTCGGCGCCGTGCATATCGCCCAGCCGCTGTCGGGAATGGCTGTTTTGGCCGGCTACGACGTGGCGATTGTCGATCCGCGCCGGGAGTTCGCCTCGCCGGACCGCTTCCCCGGCGTCACCATCATCGATGCCTGGCCCGATGACGGGGTGGATCAGTTCGCGCCCGACCGGCGCACGGCCATCATCACCCTGACCCATGACCCGAAGCTGGACGATCCGGCGCTGATCAAGGTGTTGCGGACGGATGTTTTTTATATCGGCTGTCTCGGCTCCAACCGCACCCATGGCAAGCGTTTGGAGCGGCTGGCGGCGGAGGGTTTTAGCGAGGCCGATTTCGCCCGGATTCACGGCCCCGTGGGTCTGGATATCGGCGCCAAGTCACCGGCCGAGATCGCCGTCGCCATCATGGCTGAAATTACCGGGGCCTTGCGCCGTCCGGCCCCGGCGGCCGCCAAGGCTGCGGAATGATTTTCGGCCCCACGCTCCTGGCCGAGGCCGAGGGCGCCATCCTTGCCCATTCGGTCGCCGCCGGCGGCCTGCGCATGAAAAAGGGCCGCTGTCTTTCCACCGAGGATATCGCGGCCTTGGCCAAGGCCGGTGTGGGCGAGGTTATCGCCGCCCGCCTGGAAGCCAGTGACGTGGACGAGAATACGGCGGCGAATGCCATTGCCAAGGCCTGCCGGGGCGAAGGCGCCCGGTTGCAGGCGGCCTTCACGGGCCGTTGCAATCTGTATGCCGATGCCCCCGGCATCATGGTAATCGACCCTGGGCGGGTCGATCGCTTGAACCGTCTGCACGAAGCCATCACCATCGCCACCCTGGCCCCCCACGAGGCGGTGGAAGCCGGACAAATGCTGGCCACCATCAAAATCATACCTTTTGCCGCGCCCCGCGAGGCGATGGAGCGGGCTATCGCCATCGCCAATGAAGGCGCGCCGTTGCTGCATATCGCGCCCTACCGCCCCCGGCGGGCCGGGTTGATCATGACCACGCTTGCCGGCACCAAGGCAAAGGTTCTGGATAAAACCTCCCGCGTGCTGCGGGACCGCCTGGAACGGTTGGGCAGTACCCTGGCGGACGAGAGGCGCTGCCCGCACGCGGCGGAGCCGATCGCGGCGGCCGTGCGGGAGCAACTGAACCTTGGCCTGGAGCCGGTCCTGATATTCGGCGCCTCGGCCATTACCGACCGGCGCGACGAGGTGCCCGCCGGCATCGTCGAAGCGGGGGGCGTGATCAAACATTTCGGCATGCCCGTGGATCCGGGCAATTTACTGCTGCTGGCCGATCACGACGGCCGCGCGGTGATCGGCCTGCCGGGCTGTGCCCGCTCGCCCAAGCTGAACGGGTTCGATTGGGTACTGCAACGCCTGCTTGCCGATCAGGCGGTGGGACGGGACGAAATTACCGCCATGGGGGCGGGCGGCCTGTTGAAGGAAATCCCCTCCCGGCCGCAGCTTCGCGCCGGGGGCACCGCGATCGCGCCAAAGGCGCCGCGTATCGCCGCCTTGATCTTGGCGGCGGGCCAGTCAAGGCGCATGGGCGCCATCAACAAACTGCTGGCGAAGATCGGCGGCAAGGCCATGCTGGTCCGGGTGGTGGAGGCGGCGCAAGCCTCGCAAGCCGAACATATCGCCGCCGTGACCGGCCACGAGGCGGAGCGCGTCGCGGCGGCCTTGGCGGACTACGATGTTCCCGCTATCCATAATCCCGCCTTCGCCGATGGCCTCAGTACCTCGTTGCAAAGGGGCGTCGGCGCGTTGCCCGGCGATATCGATGGCGTCATCGTGCTGTTGGGCGATATGCCGCGCATTGCGCCGGACCATTTGGATCGTCTGATCGCCGCCTTTAATCCCCTCGAGGGCCGCGCCATCTGTGTCCCCACCTATCAGGGCAAGCGCGGAAACCCGGTGCTGTTCGGAGCGCAATTCTTTGCTGAAATAGCGGAGGTCGGCGGCGACAGCGGCGCCAAGCACCTGATCGGCGAACACGAGGATATTCTGGTCGAGGTGCCCATGGAGGACGATGGCATCTTCCTCGATATTGACACTCCCGACGCCCTGACCGCGATCCGCGCCGCCGGCGATGGCGGTATAACGAAATAGAACCCCCGCGCGGGCAGCAAATTGAGGAGACGCCAAAATGAAAGTCGATGCGTATCTGAACTCGGATCTCGATACCGCCGGGGCCGAGGCCAGGGAGTTGGAGGAGATGGGGTACGACGGGCTGAAGTCCATCGAAACCGCCCATGATCCGTTCCTGCCCCTGTTGCTGGCGGCCCAATCGACCACGAAAATCGAGTTAACCACGGGCATCGCCGTGGCCTTTGCCCGCTCTCCCATGACCCTGGCGAATGTCGGGCACGACCTGAACGCGGCCTCGAGAGGCCGCTTTGTCCTGGGCCTGGGTTCGCAAATCCGGCCCCATATCACCAAGCGTTTTTCCATGCCCTGGTCCTCTCCCGCCGCGCGGATGCGGGAAATGATCCTGGCCATGCGGGCAATTTGGGCCTGCTGGCATCAGGGCGAGCCCCTGGAATTCCTGGGAAAATTTTATACCCACACCCTGATGACGCCGTTCTTCACGCCGACCAACAACGAATATGCCGCGCCCAAGGTCTATCTGGCCGCCGTGGGCCCCTTGATGTCGGAGGTCGCGGGCGAGGTCGCCGACGGCCTGTTGGTGCATGGTTTCACGACGCAAGCCTATTTGGAAAATGTGACCATGCCGGCGCTCGAACGCGGTTTTGCCAAGGCGGGGAAGAGCCGCGCCGAGTTCGAGATTGTTTATCCGGTTTTCTCGATCATGGGCCGGGATGAAGAGGAAATTGCCGCCGAAACCATCAAAATGCGCCAGCAGGTTGCCTTTTATGGCTCCACCCCGGCGTACAAACCGGTGCTGGATTCCATCGACGCCGGTGAATTGCAGCCCGAACTGAACGCCATGTCCAAGCAAGGCCGCTGGGAAGCCATGGGCGAGTTGATCGGCGATGATGTGCTGGAGAAATTCGCCGTCCAGGGCGATGCGGCCGAAATCGCCCAACAGATCAAAACCCGCTATGGCCATATCGCCGACCGCACGGCGGTCTCCTACGCCACCCTGGACCGCGAGGAACGGATCGCTTTCATCGCGGCCATGCGGAGCGCTTAGAGCAATTTTCAATTAATCGGAGTCGCTTTCGCGACTCAGGTGATTGGTTCAATTGCTCTTTTCTTAAGAGGCAGGGCATGTTTAAAGAGAACATGCTCTGACGGCGCACGGCGGCTTCGCGGCCCGCTCGACATTCGCCCGGATATTCCCTATATAATCACCTCATGAACACCAACGGCAAGCATACGCCTCTGGGGCAACTCATTATCAGGCGGCTTCGGTGCCCGGCCATAGCGACTGGCCGGGACGGAAGCCGCTTATCGATGATGCTGCCGAAACAGGAGCTTGCCCCAGATGTCTACACGAGCCGAACGCGCTGAACCTTCCCCCCGCCCCGGCACTCGCCCAAATACGGGCGCCCATCATTTCATGATCCAGGCCGCGGCCGAGGCCTCCGCCCTGTCCCGCGTGCTGGAGATATTCGCCCAGCGTGACCTGATCCCGGATGAAGTGACCTGCAAACGCGCCGCCGGCGGCGAACTGCACATCCACATCGCCATTGGCGACATCGCGCCTCACAAGGCCGACAACCTGGCCGCCCGCATGCGCAATATCATCCCGGTCACGCGCGTGGTGTTGCAGCCCGCGCCCTCAGATGGCCTCCAGATGGCCGTCCCATAGGTCGATGAGGACGCAATCGTTGGGCGCGGCGTCGGGGCCCCAGAGTTCGCGGGCGGGGAAATTGACGTTGTAGATATGTTGCGGCACTTGGTGGCCCGGGCCCTTGGCGTTCTCGTCCGCGAAGACGAAGACGCCGTGGTCGCGCTCGACAACGCCGCATTTGCCGCGTGCGTAGCGCGGCGCGCGGGTATGGCCGCTGGGGTGGTTGTTCATGACACGGACGGCGTCGCCAAGCTTGAATTTCGCCTCCACGTCGTCGTCCATGGTGTATTGACCGCCACGGCGCAAGGCGGGCGCCACATGTTCGGGCCGCAAAACGCGGGCGGCGAGATCTTCGGGCAGGGCGGCGGCGGACTTTCCGCTGGCCAATTCCGCCGCCGTTACCAGTCCCGTCCGCACCAACATCTTCTCCAGGCCCAGCAGCCAGGTCTGATAGTAGCTATTGCGTAAATACTGTTCGGGCGACTGATTTTCGCGGGCATGGCGGCCCATGTCGATGTTCCACTTGCCCATGGCGCCCGAGGCCAGGGACAGGGCCATGACGCGGCGCTGCCATTCGTGATGGAAGACAGGCTCGTTTTCCTCGGCATCTATGGCGCCCAGGCCGTGCATGCCGCCCAGATCATGGGCCCCGTTCATGATGCCGCCCGCGTCTTGGGAGAGGGCACCATTTCGACGCCGATCATGGCGTTGCGGGTCACCAGCCCGGCCAGGTCTTCCTGGCTCATCCCCTCCGTGCCCTGGGGCCGTTCCGGCAGCACCAGATAACGCAGTTCCGCCGTGCTGTCCCAGACCCGGATGGCGACCTCCCGGCCAACTTCGGTGCCGAATTCGGCCAGCACGCCCCTGGGGTCAATGACCGCGCGGGAGCGGTAGG
The DNA here is from genome assembly GCA_046582595.1 of Alphaproteobacteria bacterium. GTDB lineage: Bacteria > Pseudomonadota > Alphaproteobacteria. The sequence continues at coordinate 14,983 of JAYGEB010000377.1, forward strand.
GCGCGGATTTATACCAGGTCGGCGGCAGGCCCAGCACCGGCCAGGGGTAACAGGAGCACAAGGTACAGACCACCAGATTGTGGGTAGCTGGCGTATTCTCCACCACGTACATATGTTCGCCCTGGCGTCCGCCGTAGCCCATGTCGGCGATGGCGGCGGTGGCGTCGCGCAACAGCCATGCCTTGTAATCGGCCTCCGCCCAGGCCCGCGCCACCACGCGGGCGCCATTTCGCGGCCCGACTTTTTCCTCGTAGGTCTGGATCAGGGCGTCCAGGGCCGCCGGGTCCACCAACCCCTTGTCCACCAGCAGGGATTCCAGACTGCGCACCCGCAGTTCCGTATCGCTCAAATGGTTATGATCATGGCCTTCGCTCATGCCGGCTCTCCCCCCAGAGCACATTTCCTAAAAAATGTGCTCATTCTCTATAGTTTAGAGCAATTGAACCAAATTACTTACGTCGCGCAAGCGACTCAAATCGATTGAAATTTGCTCAAATACAGGTTTCGACGATGGGCCAGAAATCCGCCGCCGTCAACGAAGCGCCGCCGACCAGGGCGCCGTTTACATTGGCCACCGCCATCAATTCGGCGGCGTTCGAGCCCTTGACCGAGCCGCCGTACAACAGCCGCATGGCCGCGCCCTCGTCGTGGAACCGCCGCCGCAGGCGGGTCCGGATCGCGCCATGAACCTTGGCCACGTCATCCGCCGTGGGGGTCAGTCCGGTGCCGATGGCCCAGACCGGTTCATAGGCCACCACGGTGTTTTTCGCGGTGCAGCCCTTGGGCAGGGAGTCCGTCAACTGCTTGCCGATCACCGCCAAGGTCCGGCCGCGCTTTCGCTCCGCCGCCGTCTCGCCAACGCAAATGATGGCGCGCAGCCCGGAGCCATGCGCCGCCACGGCCTTGGCGCGGACCTCCCGGCTGCTTTCCCCATGATCGGCCCGGCGTTCGGAATGCCCGACAATGACATAGCCACAGCCAATGTCCTTCAACATGGTCGCCGAAATATCGCCCGTGTGGGCGCCGCCCGCCTGGCCGTGGCAATCCTGTCCGCCGATGGCGATGCGGCTGCCCTTCAGCGTCTCCCGCAGGGGCGCCAAAAGGGTGGCGGGGGGGCAAATCAGTACATCGCAGCCAGCCTTGCCGACCTTGCCCATGCCCTTCGCCAGCTTTTTGGCCTCGCGCAAGCCAGCCGATTTCAGACCGTTCATTTTCCAGTTACCGGCGATCAAGGGGCGTATCTTAGGGGCCATTATGGGTTATCCTTGTTTGCAAGAGCCGCCTGTAAAGATGTAGCAGATAATTCGGCGCACGGATATTTCCTTGATCCGCTCTTGCTCATATGTAGTACGGTTTCTATGATGCCGCGCCAATTCGATGGGCTGGTTTGGATCGTCGAACCGTTGGATTTTGGACAAATAGCTTGGAGCGGAACACAGCATGCTGAACGCCATGCGACAAAGCGCCGGCTCTTGGGTCGTCAAGATATTCCTCGGCCTGCTGGTGCTCAGCTTCGCGGCCTGGGGTATCGGCGATATCTTCCGCCTGCGGCCCGACGCCGCCGTCGTCACGGTTGGCGACACCAAGGTCAACGGCAATGAATTCCTCAACGATTTCAACCGCCAGGTCCGCCGCATGCAGCGCAGCCTTGGGCCCGCCTTCGACACCCAGCAGGCCCGGCAGTTGGGCATGGTGGATCAGGTGATCCAGCAATCCGTGACGCGCGCGCTTTATGATCAGGAAGTCTTGGAACTGGAATTGACCATGTCCGATAGCGACATCGTCGCCTGGATCAAGCGGTCATCGGCGTTCAAGAATAGTTTCGGGCAATTCGACAGGCTGCGTTTCGAACAGGTCATTGCCGAGAACGGCTTCAGTGAACAAGGCTATATCGCCGCTTCCCGCCGGGATCTTTCCCGGGAGCAGTTGTTTTCCTCGATCATGGGCGGAACCCGCTCGCCGGACGCGATGGTCAAGGCGTTCTATCAGTACCAGGAAGAGACCCGTCTGTTCGAGGTCTTGAGCCTGCCCTATGACAAGGTGGTGGGTATCCAGGCTCCCACCGATGGCGATTTGAACGCCTATCACGAGGCGCATAAAAAAGAATTCATGGCGCCGGAATTCCGGGCGTTGTCGTATCTGACATTGCGGCCCGAACATCTGCTGGATGAAATCCTGGCCACCGAGCGGGAGGTCGCGGAGGCCTACGAGGCCCGCATGAATGAATTCACCACGCCCCCCAGCCGAGAGGTTGAACAAATCGTGGTGGCCGAAGAAGCCTTGGCGCTGAAAATCGCCGGCCGCCTGAAGGATGGCGGCGATTTTTATGTGGTGGCCCAGGAACTGGCGGACATGGATAAGGCCTCGGTGAAGCTGGGCCGGATGCTAAAGGGCGATTTGCCCGAGGAAGCCGCCGATCATGTGTTCGCCCTGGCCAGCGGTCAAATCGGCGCGCCGATCGAAACTGGACTGGGCTGGCATATTTTCCGCGTTCTGAAAGTCGTCGAAGGGGGCGGCAAGGCCCTCGCCGAAGTGCGCCAGCAACTGATCCGTGGCGTGAAGATGGAGAAGGCGGCCGAGGCCATGTTCGAACTGGCCAACAAGGTCGAGGATGAATTAGCGGCCGGCTCCTCGATCAAGGAAATTGCCCAGGCCCTGAACCTGAACCATGGCCTTATCGCCGCCATGGACAGCCGGGGCCGGGGCCGCGACGGCCAGCCGGTGGCGGGCGTGCCGGAGGCGCCGGAATTCGTCAGCGAATCATTTACCACCCAATTGGGCGATGATGGCCAATTGAAGGAAGCCAGCGATGGCAGTTATTTTCTGCTCCAGGTCGACAAGGTTTATGAATCCGCCCTGAAGCCGATCAGCCAGGTTCGCGGGGACGTTCGCAAGGCGGTACTGGCCGAACGGAGGGCCAAGGCCGGCGCGGCGCGGGCCGGTAAACTGGCGGCGGAGGCGCGGACCGGAAAATCCCTGGCTGATTTGGCAAAAGGTGGAGTGACGAATTTTGCCGCGCTGAAACCCATGACCCGGCAACAGGCCGCGCGCGAGGGTAAATTAGGTGGCGAGCTGGCGAAAAAACTGTTCGGCCTGCGCAAGGGTGAAATCGCCGAAGGGCCGGCGCTGGGCGGCGTCGGCCATTCGGTCGTGCGCGTCGTAAGTATAACCAAGGCCGACCCCAAGACCGGGAAAGCCTCCCTCAAGCGCCTGAGCGATTTCATCCGTTCCTCCATGACGGAGGATGTCTTGGCGCAATACCGCAACGCCTTGCGCAAAAAGTACCATGTTGAAATCAACGACCGCATCATCGATGCGTTGTTCGACGAGCTAAACGTGCGCGGCAATTTGTAGGCGAAGGCCTGGCGTGCCGGAAGAGCGCTTGAAGACAGATAGCCGGCGCCTGTAAATTGAGGCGTCATGCGACCAGATGTCATCGATCTAAGAGAATTTTACGCCACCCGCCTCGGCCAAGTGGCGCGCAAACTGCTGCGCTATCGTAT
>JAYGEB010000405.1:0-6767 GCA_046582595.1 Alphaproteobacteria bacterium
CGGCGACCATCAGTGCCGGAAATGGCGCATGCCGGTCAGCACCATGGCCAGGCCGGCCTCGTCGGCGGCGGCGATGACCTCGTCGTCGCGCATGGAGCCGCCGGGCTGGATCACCGCCGTCGCGCCGGCCTCGGCCGACGCCAACAGGCCGTCGGCGAAGGGGAAGAACGCGTCCGAGGCGACGACCGAACCTATTGCCGGGGATTCCGGTAGACCGGCGGCCTCGGCCGCATCCTCCGCTTTGCGGGCGGCGATGCGGGCGCTGTCGATCCGGCTCATCTGACCCGCCCCGATACCCACCGTGGCGCCATCCTTGACGTAGATAATGGCGTTCGATTTGACGTGTTTGCAGATGCGGAAGGCCAGCAGCAGGTCGGCCAGTTCCCTTTCGCTGGGCGGGCGTTTGCTAACCACCTTGATGTCGCCGGCGCCAATACGGCCGCTGTCGCGGGATTGCAGCAAATAGCCCCCGGCCAGGCTTTTCAAGGTCATGCCCGGCGCGCCCGCGTCGGGCAACCCGCCGGTCAGCAGCAGGCGCAGGTTCTTCTTGCCGGCAATGGCGGCGATGGCTTCTTCGTCCGCGTCCGGCGCGATGATCACCTCGGTGAAGATTTCAACCATTGCCCGCGCCGCCGCGCCGTCCAGGGCGCGGTTGGTGGCGATGATGCCGCCAAAGGCGCTGACCGGGTCGCAGCGCAAAGCCTTTTGGTAGGCATCCAGCAGATCCGCGCCCATGGCCACGCCGCAGGGATTGGCATGTTTGATGATGGCCACCGCCGCCACCGCCGGATCGAATTCCGCGACCAGTTCAAAGGCCGCGTCGGTATCGTTCAAATTGTTGTAGCTCAGCGCCTTGCCCTGTACTTGCCGGGCCGTGGCGACACCAGGGCGGGGCGCGCCGGAGGTGTAGAAGGCGGCTTCCTGGTGCGGATTTTCGCCATACCGCAACTCGGATTGTTTCAAGGCCGTAACCACCAGGCGGTCCGGGAAGCTGTCGCCCCGCTGGGCCGCGAACCAGGCCGCTATGGCGCCGTCATAACCGCCCGTGCGGGCATAGGCCGAGGCCGCCAGCCGCCGCCGCAATTCACCGCTGGTGGCGCCGCCCTGTCGCGCCATGGCCTCGATCACCGCCGCATAGTCGCCCGGATCGGTCAGCACCGTCACATAGGCGTGGTTCTTGGCGCCGGAGCGGATCATGGCGGGGCCGCCAATGTCGATATTTTCAATGCAGGTGGCGAAATCGGCGCCCTTGGCCACGGCCGCCTCGAACGGGTAGAGGTTCACCACCAGCAGATCGATGGCGCCGATACCGTGCTCCGTCATGGCCTTGGCGTGCTCGGGATCGTCGCGCAGGGCCAACAGGCCGCCGTGAACTTTCGGGTGCAGGGTCTTGACGCGGCCATCCATCATTTCCGGAAAGCCGGTGTAATCGCTGACTTCCCTGACCGGAATGCCGGCTTCGGCCAGAGCGCGGGCGGTGCCGCCCGTGGACAGGATTTCCACCCCCTGGCCGGCCAGGGCGGCCCCCAGTTCCTTCAATCCGCCCTTGTCGGAAACCGAGATTAAGGCACGCTTGATGACAACTAGATCACCCACCGGCATTGTCGACATGATCCACTCCCACGGCTACGAATATCAGTTGCCGGCCCTATAGCACGGCCCAAGCCGCCGCCAAAGGCGCCCCGCTACTCGGCTTGCGCGGCGGACTTTTCGGCCGCGGCTTGGTTCGCATCGGGTTGCATTTCGGGCACCAGGTGGCGAATCAGGGCCAGGGTCTGGGCCGTATCCCGCGCCGTGGCGGCCAGGGCCAACTTGTCTACCTGGACGCTGAGCAGTTCATGGTCGATGACCCGGGGGGCGGCAAGATTGACGCCGGGCATGGGGGTGGGCTGTGGCGCCTCGCCGTCATGCAGCAGTTCCTCGAACAGTTTCTCGCCGGGGCGCAGACCGGTGAAGGTGATGGGGATATCGACCTCGGGCGTCAGGCCGGCCAGGCGGATCATCTGCCGCGCCAGATCCAGAATGCGCACCGGCTCGCCCATGTCCAGGACGAAAATCTTGCCCCCCTCATCCCCCGCCGGCGCCGCGGCGGTGGCTTGTAGCACCAATTCCACCGCCTCCCGGACGGTCATGAAATAGCGGGTGACCTCAGGGTCGGTGACGGTCAAGGGGCCGCCGCGCGCCAACTGCCGTTGGAACAGGGGCACAACCGAGCCGGTGGAGCCCAATACATTGCCAAAGCGCACGGTAACGAAACGGCAGGCCGTGGAAGACAGGCTCAAAGCCTGGCAAATCATCTCGGCGATGCGTTTCGAGGCCCCCATCACGGATGTCGGATTGACCGCCTTGTCGGTGGATATCTGCACCATAACCTTGACGTCCGCTTCCTGGCAGGCCCGCGCCACGTTGGCGGTGCCCATGACGTTGGTCAACACGCCCTCGTTGGGATTTTCCTCCACCATGGGCACATGCTTGAAGGCGGCGGCGTGGAACACCAGGTCTGGGCGCTCGCGTTGAAAGACCTCGGCCAGGCGGGCGCCGTCCCGCACATCGCCCAGCACCGCGCGGCGGGGCAGATCCGGCCAGTTTTCCCCGTATTCCAGATCGATCCGGTAGAGCGCATGCTCGCCATTGTCCAGCAGGCAGACGTGGGCCGGCGCGTAGGCCGCGATCTGGCGCGCCAGTTCCGAACCGATGGTGCCGCCCGCCCCGGTAATCAAAACCCGGCGGCCGGCGATCAGGGCTTCCATGGCGTCCCGGTCCAGCACCTGCTGCGGCCGGCCCAGCAGATCCTCCACCCGCACCGGCTGGACTTCCAGCCTGGGGGCGCCGCCATTCTTGAATTGGCCGCTTTGAAGTTCCGTCATGCGGGGCATGCGGGCGAGGGTCAGCCCGAGTTTTTCCGCCCGTTCCAGCAAATTACCGATGGCCGCGCCGTCCAGCTTGGACCAAGTGATGATCATGCGCTGGGGCTTGCGGCCCTTGGCGCCAAGCCGCTGGACGATATCCTCGATCCCGTCCAGGCCGCCCATGACCGTGACGCCGCGGATATCACGTCCGATGCGGCTGCTTTTGTGGTCGACAATGCCGACCACGCGGTAGCTGGCCACGCGGTCGCGGGCCAGGCCGCGGATAAATGTCTCCGCCTCGTCGCCGGCGCCGATCAACAATACGGGCACCCGGCCATCGTCGGCATGTTCGAACACCGCGCGCAAGTCGCCGTCCTTGGAAAAACGGTACAGCAGCCGCGAGGCCATCAGCAGAAGCACCAACAGCGGCCAATTCAGGAACATCGCGCTGCGCGGGAAATCCGCCAGGCGGTCCAGCACGAACATCACCGGCAAAAAAATCAGGATCGCCAGGGTGACCGCCCTGACGATGGCGATCAGGTCCGAGAGCGAGGCATAGTGCCAAATGCCCCGGTACAGCCCCATGCGCCAGAACACCACGAAGCAGACCACGGTGAAGATCGCGGTGCCGTGCCAGAGAAAGAAAAAATCCTGCGGCTTGCCATAGCTCTGATAGCGGAACCAGACCGCCAGTTCGAACGACAGCATCGCCATGCAGACGTCATGCGCCGCCACCACCGCGATGCGTTTGTTAATGCGCCGTAGCCAGCCCACGATCAGTCCGCCTCTTGCCCCGCCTTCATGGTGGCGAAATAGTACAACAGAAGCGCCACCGCAACACCGCCCAAGGCCAGGGCCGGCCAGAAACCCGGACCAGCCGCGCCAAAGCCCGCCCATAGGGCGGCGGCCATGAGGACAACGTTGCAGGCCAGGATCGACAGCGCGATGTGGCCATGATCGCCAGCCCGGCGTGCCGCATGCTGATAGAAGTGCGACCGATGGGCCCGCCAGAAGGCTTCCCCCAGCAGCATGCGCCGCAACAGCGTCCAGGTCGCATCGCAAAGATAATACAGGGGCAGCAACAGGGCCGCCGGCCACAGTCCCGCCGCCGCCAGGGACAGCAACAACCAGCCCAACAGAAAGCCCAGGCCGACACTGCCCACATCGCCAAGGAATATCTTCGCCGGCCGCCAGTTCCAAAAACCAAAGCCAATGGCCGCACCGGCCGCGATGACGGCGGGGGAGGTCAGATCGGCCGCGGCGCCCGTGGTTGCCGTCACCAATCCGACGCCAAGCCCGATGCAGGCGGCCTCGACCGCCGTGATGCCGTCGATGCCGTCCATGAAATTGAACAGATTGATGAACCACAGCCAGCAGAACCCCGCCGCGATGCGGTCCGCCACCGGCGGCAGTAGGCCCTGAAAGACCGGCGCCTCGGGCAATAGCAGGCAGCCAAGGGCCACGGCCAGGGTTTGCAGAGCCAGCCTTTGCAGAACCGGCAGGCCACGCAGGTCATCGACAAAGGATCCAGCGGCCAATCCGGTGGCGATGAACGAGAGGGCGAACAATTGGTAGCCATCGCCCCGCCACCAGGCCAGCAGGCACCAGCCCACCGCCACCACGGCCATGACGGCGATGCCGCCGCCCCTGGGCACCGCCCGGTCATGGCTGGAGCGTTCGTTGGGATGATCCAGAATGGCCCGGGTGCGTAACTGGCGCAGCACCACGCCCGTGGCCGCAACGGTCACGATACAGGCGGTAATCGCCAGGCCGGCATGAAAGCCCAAAGACATGCGCGCTTATAACCCCGTTTGCCGCGCCGGCCCAGCTATCGCGCAATTCTTGCGGGAGAGGCGCATGACAACCTCTTTACCGGGGCAGCCAAGCGCCGCACAATAGGCCCTGACAAATTCGTGAAAGGCGCTTTTGGTAATGAGCAGTATCGCGTTTGACATTCCGGACGAAATCCGCGCCCTGTGCGACGGCCTCGAAGGTTTTCTGAAAACCGAGGTGTTCGCCCGGCACGAGAAGCACCACGACCTGCTCTCCAACGGCCGCAATACCTACGACGAAAACGGCCGCTATGTGGAAGAGGTGATCGAGCTGATCCGGGAGGTCCGCATGGCCTCGGCCAAGGCGGGTTATTTCAACATGTGCGTGCCCGAGGAGCTGGGCGGCGGCCTTGGCATGCTGGCCTATTATGTCGCCTGGGAACATGCCTACCGCATCTCCGGCCCGCATAATTGGCTGACCATGTATGCCATCAGCCATTGGGCCCTGGGCCCCTCGCGCCTTTTGCAACGGGTGACGGAGGAAGCGCGGGCGGAAATCCTGGACGGCATGATCGCCGGGCGCACCTCCATGTGCTTCGGCCTTTCCGAACCCGGCGCCGGTTCGGACGCCGCCGCCCTGACCACGCGGGCCACGCCGGACGGCAACGGCTGGCGTATCAATGGCCGCAAGATCTGGACCACGAATGCCCCCATCGCCGAATATTGCATCATCTTCGCCCAGACCGACCCGGAGCGCGCGGCGGCGCGAAAGGGGGGAATTTCCGCCTTCCTGGTGCCCACCGACACGCCGGGGTTTGAAGTGGAGAGCATCATCCGCATGCACGGCTCGGTCGGCGGCAACGAGGCGCAACTGGTGTTCGAGGATATCCGGGTCGAGCCCTATCAGTTGGTCGGCGAATTGCACGAAGGTTTCAAGAACGCGGTGTTCGGCGTCTCCATGGGCCGCATCTACAATTCCGCCCGCGCCCTGGGTCTGGCGCGGTGGTCGTTGGAATTGGCCCTGGAATACAGCACCACGCGGCGGACCTTCGGCAAGGCCATATCGGAATATCAGGGCGTCACCTTTCCCCTGGCGGAATCGGCGATGGAGCTGCATGCCGCCCACTTGATGGGCCTGAACGCGGCATTGTTGCTGGACCGGGGCGAGGCGGCGATCAAGGAATTGTCCATGGCCAAGGCCTACGCGGTGGAAGCCGGCGTCCGCGCCATTGACCGGGCCATTCAGACCCATGGCGCCATGGGCTTTTCCCCGCCACGGCGCAAGGACCTTTATGACTTTTGGGGTGACCGGATCACGGATGCCCTCGGTGATCTGCTCAGCGGCCACGATGAAAAAACCATTCTCAATCTGGCATCGAACGAGTATTTCAAATCCGTGCGCCCGGCCAAGCTCAAGGGACGGATCATCACGCCGGCCTTCAAGGAGGAACGTGATGGCGAAACCCGCATGATCGGCTTCTTCGCCAAACAGGCCCGCGGCATGATGGCGCGGTATCTGGTGCAAAATCGGATCAGCACCCCGGACGAGCTGAAGAATTTCGATCTGGGCGGCTATCAATATCGCGAGGCCCTGTCCCAAGACGACGCCTGGGTTTTCACCCGCCCGCAACCGGCGGGGCCGAATTGACGGCAATAAGGCTCGTCTCGGGATCGAGTTGACCAAAAATAAGGAAAGTCGAGGGTCGCGCCCAATTCTTTTTGTGGCGGATGTCTGAGGTAAGCTCAAGAATAGCGGGGACGTAACCGCTTTACCGCAGGTAAGAGCGAATTACGTCCCCGGTTTTCGCTCTCTCAGGACGAGCTCAACCGTCATTTCAAGACTTAAGCCCCAATATTTTTTTGATGCAGGTAATCAGGCTGCGCGTTTTCACCTCCGCCGAGCCGTGACGAGCTTCAATGAGACCATGATTAAAGGGAACCGTCCCCTTCATTCTTAGATTGTAGGATCAAGAGAGACACTACATAATTAGTCGTCTGTGAAAAACCACAGTACCCGACTCTTTTCATAAGACCCAACCTATCTGCGGACTTCGAGGGATTTTGGAGGTGAGTAGGGCGGCCATGAGATGGCCAGATTCGGGTTCACTCGATTTGACCATGGCTTTTCTCAAAACATTCAGTCCAA
>JAYGEB010000485.1:0-9371 GCA_046582595.1 Alphaproteobacteria bacterium
GGGAGTTGACCGGCGGCGCGCCCGCCGACCTTTTGTTTTTCTGCCAGAGCGATCCAGCAGAGCAACTTGCGGCCAGGATGCTGTCCCAACGCCTTCTCTTGCGCCTGACATCGAGAAGTCCCGACGGAAAGCTTCTTGATGTAAACATGGGGATTACTCCCTATAGCACGCGGGGACCAATAATTTCGCAGGTTGAGCCGTTTTTTTCGCTCCGTGAAGTGTATGAGAATCCGATGGCGGTACTAGCCTTGACCCAAGCGCGGGTTATTTCTGGACCAGCCGAATTGGCAGGGGCCGTCGCACGGAAGCTAATGGCGTTTCTGGCTGATGGGGCCGCCTGGCAACATTTGTCGCGGCATGCCCATAAGATCGTGCCGCTAGTCCGGGCGGCGGCAACAAAACAAAACTGGGACCTCCGTCACTGTTCGGGTGGCCTCGCGGAATTGCAAGCATTGATTGCGTTTCTCCAAGTGCGCGCCGTTCGGGAAGAGACGAAGGTGGTGACATCAAACCACGTCGGCGCCTTGGGGACGTTAATTGCCATGGGCTATCTTGACGAATCGGTTGGAAAACAATTAATCGAGGCTTATCGCCTGATGCGGCAAGCTGATAATTTTCTCGCCGCGGCCATGGGGGTGAATTTCGACCCCGAGACCGCAACGGAGCAAGTAAAAACAGCTTTGGCGCGAGCCTCCGGTGCCGAGAGGTTCGAAGATGTGGAGGCAATGCTGCGCAACGCAAAATCCCTCGTTGGCGCAAGCCTGGGCCGCATCCTGACAGACACTGCATGAATGCAGGCGCCGGCTTCGGGAGCCTTAATATCAAAACGATGCCCGGGCAAATTTTTTCAATGCCGGGCGATCAAGAATATATAAATGTTCGCCGCGCCGGGTCGCTATTCTTGCCGGATAGAGCTGGCTCAAGGTGCTGGCCGCGACTTCCCGTGTTGTGCTGGCGTTACCGGCAATTTGGCGAAGTGACGGCAACGATTTGATGACCCATAGGTCTGAGACGGCGTCATCGCGCTTCGCCAACCGTAAAAGTTCAACGCAAATCCGTTGTTTGGCCTCGAGAATACTGAGCTCCAGAACACGATCATCGCCCTTTCGGACCATTGAGGAAAGCCGCTGAAGCAACTCGAAACTCATGGCCCCGTTTTGTTTCAGAAGCGCCACGAAATGCTCCGCCCCGAGCACGGCGACCAAACAATCTTGGAACGCAACAACGTTGGCGGATCGTGACTGACCATCAATCGCGGCCATCTCGCCCACGGCGTCGCCCGCAAAGGCCTGCGCCAGAGTTATTTCCCGGCCGGCTTCATTGGCGCCAAGGATTTGCACCTCTCCGCTGACAATGAAGAAGACTTCGCGGCCACTGCTGCCACGGGCGAAAATCCTTTCACCGTTTCGATAGCGGCGCCATTTGCATTGCATCTCGAGAGCTTGAATGGCTTCGCGATCAAGATCCTTCAGAAGTTTGTTTCCAGCCAACGATCTTCGCAAAGGTTTACTCGTGACAATATTCGTGTCGGCTTGGTTCATTTAACGGTCCCCAATCATCGCTGAAAATACGGGCGCTTGGCGCTAAACCAAATCGAGTGCGGCGCATAATACTATTGACTTGCTCCTTGAGGCAAAGTCAGGATCGGTCATTTGCTTATTCAGGATCTTGCGGCACTATTTGCTCATTGGTGCTTATATTCGCTGTCAGCTTGAGGCAGTTTTCCGAATTAGTGTTGTAAGCGGGCGGCGCACGGCAACAAATTGGGAGAGGAAGAAAAGCCATGGGCGAGGGAAAAGACGCAATCAGGTCCGTAAAAATGCATTGCAATATCTTCTGACTCCGCAACCCGTTGCCCCGACCATTCCACGCACTGGCGATCCGAATTGTGATCGCGTCAAGCGCCATGATCGCGTCGGCGGCGCCCGCGTTGGCCGATGAAGGCGCGGCAAAACTGAATGGGGCCGATACGGCCTGGATGATGATGGCGACCGCTCTGGTTCTGATGATGACCATTCCCGGCCTGATGCTTTTTTATGGCGGCATGGTGCGGCGCAAGAATGCTCTTTCCACCGTAATTCAAAGTTTCGCCGTCTGTTGCATGGGCACACTTGTCTGGATGCTGATCGGCTATAGCCTGGCATTCAGTGAGGGAAATTCCTTCATCGGCGGTTTTGACCGTGTCCTGTTACTGGGCCTTGAACCCGGCAGCCTGAGAGGCACCATACCTGAAAGCGTTTTTATGAGTTTTCAGATGACTTTTGCCATCATCACGCCGGCTTTGATCTGCGGCGCTTTCGCGGACCGCGTGAAATTCTCTGCCCTGATGGTGTTCACGGCGGCATGGATAATCCTGGTTTATGCGCCGATCTGCTACTGGGTCTGGAGCGGCGGTTTTCTGGGCGATGCCGGTGTGTTGGATTTCGCCGGCGGTACGGTCGTACATATTAACGCCGGCATCGCCGGGTTGGTCGCCGCCATCGTCATCGGGCCCCGCCTGGGTTTTGGCAGGGAATATCTGGCGCCCCACAGCCTGGTTCTCAGCTTCGTTGGCGCGGCTCTGTTATGGGTCGGCTAGTTCGGCTTCAACGCCGGCTCGGCCCTGGCCGCCGACGGCGCCGCCGGCATGGCCCTGGCGGTTACACAAATCGCCGCCGCCACGGCGGCTTTGAGCTGGGCTCTGGTGGAATGGCTGATCCGCCGCAATGTTTCCGGTCTCGGCATCATCTCGGGCGCCGTAGGAGGTTTGGTGGCGATTACCCCCGCCTCGGGCTTCGTTGATCCAATCGGCGCCGTGCTGATTGGCGCGGCGGCGGGTGCCGGCTGTTATTTCGGCGCCGTTACCCTGAAACGTTGGGGCGGCTACGACGACAGCCTGGATGCCTTCGGCATACATGGGGTCGGCGGCATCATCGGAGCTTTGCTGACCGGGGTTTTCGCCGTGGAAGCCGTGGGCGGCACACCTAGCCTGATCGAAGGCAATGCGGCGCAAATGTGGCCGCAGGTATACGGCATTGGCGTGACGGCGATCTACTGCGCCATTGTCACGTATATTATTCTCAAGCTCATCGACATGACGGTCGGCCTCAGGGTGGAAGAACGAGTCGAATTGGAAGGGCTGGATATTCGTTTACACGGTGAGCGGGGCTACGAAATGTAGCGAATATATCCCGGCAAGCCATGATCCAATGTCTCAAGACATGAGGTACCCAAATGAAATACGTCGTCGCGATAATTCAATCTCACCGCCTGGAACACGTGCGCGCCTCCCTGGCCCGAATCGGCGTGGATTCGCTGTTGGTGGTTGAGGCACGCCGCTATGGCAACCACGAAGAGCATCGCGAATACTACCGCGGCGCCGAATACGACGTGGGCTTCATGCCAAAGACAAAAATTGAATTCGCCGTCCCGACTGATTTTCTGGATGACGTAGTCATCACCTTGCAAGAGGCCGCGACGACCGGCGAAGTCGGTGACGGCCGAATATTTGTCCTGGACATTTTTCGCAGCATTCAGATTCGGTCAGGCAAGGTCGACGCGGAACAGTCCGCGCTATAGCAAGCGGCTGAAAAAGACGTGAATCTGGCCGCGCCGGTCAGAGCATATTCCTTGGAATTAACGGCGCTTCAGCCGCGCCCGACAAACGGCATCTGGGTCGCCATTACCGTGAGGAACTGGACGTTGGCGTCGGGCGGCAGGCTGGCCATGTAGACCACGGCGCGGGAGACGTTATCCACGTCCATCACCGGTTCCGCCTTGATCGAGCCGTCCGCCTGGGGCACGCCGTCCACCATGCGCGCGGCCATGGGCGTCAGGGCATTGCCGACGTCGAGTTGACCGCAGGCGATGTTGTATTTACGCCCATCCAGCGAGGTCGATTTTGTCAGGCCGGTCACGGCGTGCTTGGTGGAGGTATAGGGCGCCGAATTGGGCCTTGGCGCATGGGCCGAGATGGAGCCGTTATTGATGATGCGCCCGCCCATGGGATCCTGGGCCTTCATCACCTTGAAGGCCTCTTGCGTGCACAGAAAGACGCCGGTCAGGTTAACGTTGACCACCTTTTGCCACTGCTCGAACGGCAGATCCTCGATATTCACCGGCGGCGCGCCGGCCCCGGCGTTGTTGAACAACAGATCCAGGCGGCCAAAGGCCTTGGTCGTCGCCGCGAACAGCGCCGCGCATTGGGCGGGGTCGGAGACATCCGTCGGCACGGCGATGGCGCGGGCGCCGTCATCACCCGCCTCGGCGATGGTTTCCGCCAACGCATCTGCCCGCCGGCCCGCCAAGGCCACCGAATAGCCCTCCGCCAACAGGGCCACGGCGGCGCCACGGCCAATACCCGAACCCGCGCCCGTTACAATGGCAACCTTGCCCTCTCCGCTCATGATCCTAGCCCTTCCTGTTTGTTGTGCTGGCCGCGAACGTAGTCCGCCCCCGCCCCCATGATCAACCAGGAAATCAATTCCGTAATCAGCGCGACCTTATTTGGCTGGCCGGTAGTCGTCGGGGAAATATTCTTTCACGAACACGCTGTCCTGAGTGTAGGTATAACAGGTGTTCAACATGCCTTCGCCCAGACTGCGGGGCCGGTCTTGCGCCGCCTCCCGCGCGGCGCCCGCGGGGGCCCGTTCGGTCCACATGGCCTGCATCGCCGTGGTCGCCATTTGCGCCAGCATCTCGACCAGATGGGTGCAGCCCCGGCCGTGCCCGACCCGTTGCCGGACCATGCGGTTCCAGCCCGGTCCGATCTTCAGCCCGGCCAAATTTTCGAAGTTCGGCGCCACCAGATGGCAGATACCGTGGGCGCCCACGTCCAACTTCGCCTCTGCCGATTGCACCACCATGGTTTTATCGATGGTCAGGCGCAGCCATAAATCATGCACCGGTTCCCCGGCGGCGCGGTGGCTGTCAAGCAGATGATGGGAAAACGGCTTGATATCGAGGATATGCCCCTCCACATCGACCAGCCCATCGGCCCGTTCATAGGCGGTGATGGAAATGGTACGGCTGTGAATTTGTTCCCGTTCCGTGGCTTGTGAAAGCGGCATGGCTTGGCCTCCGTCATGCTAAATCCAGAAGACCCCGCGATAGCCCGTCCGGGAGCGGATGGCAAGCACCGGCAAGCCTGCTAAACTGCCCAGGCACGGGTATTAGGAGTGTAAACCGCATGTCGTCGGTAACCGAATACAAATCCGACCGTTGGTACGGTTGGGTCATGGTCTTCGTCGGCTTCAGCCTTTCCGCCTTAAGTTTTGGTGGCTTGAGCACGGTCGGGGTGTTTTTGAAGCCGTTGATCGCCGAATTCGGCTGGTCCCGGGGCGAAACGGCGTTCGGCTACACCATCGCCGCATTGGGGGCGGCGGCATTCGGTATTCTTTGGGGCTTTATCGCGGACCGCAAGCCGTCCCGGCGGTTCATGTTCCTGACCGTGGCCGCCTGTTCCTCCTCCCTGTTTCTGCTAAGTCAGGTGACGACGCAATGGCATTA
This sequence comes from Alphaproteobacteria bacterium, assembly GCA_046582595.1. Taxonomy (GTDB): domain Bacteria; phylum Pseudomonadota; class Alphaproteobacteria. Next base: position 5,488 of record JAYGEB010000485.1, read on the forward strand.
TTATTTTGCCTATTTCCTGTTCGGCGCCTTCGGCCACGGTGCCGTTGCCGCCACCGTCTGGGCCAACATCGGCCAATGGTTTACCAGAAACAAAGGCCTGGCCCTTGGCGTCGGCCTGGCCGGCAGCGCCTTTGGGCAAGCGGTCATACCCCTTTCCGCCCAGCTATTGATAACCGCCTATGACTGGCAAACCGCCTATCTGGTGCTGAGCGTGGTTTATTTGCTGCTGGGCACGGCGATCGCGGCGTTGACCCGCGACCCACCCCAGAAACGGGCCCGTTTGGCCGCCATCGAAAAGGGTCATGCTCCAGCAAGCTCATGGTCCCTTGGCGCTGGCCGAACCACTGTCGCCTGGTTTTCCATCGCTGTTATCTTCTGTTGTTCATCCATGTCCGTGGTGATCGTGCATATCGTGCCCGCCTTGTCGGACAACGGCTTTGCGCCGGAAATCGCCGCCTCGGTCCTGACCACGATCATGCTGGCGGGGGCCATCGGGCGCCTTTGCGCCGGCAAGCTGTGCGACATGATCGGACCACTGCAAACATATGCGGCCATGTCCCTGGGCCAAACCTTACTTGTGTTTTGGTTTCTGCATATGGAATCCCTTCCCGGCGTTTATGCCTTGGCGGCTGTCTTTGGGCTGTTTTTCTCGGGCGTCATGGCCTCCATGATCGTCTCCGTCAATATGATGGTACCCGAAGAGGTCGCCGCGCGTTGCTGGTCCGTCGTCAGCCTGTCCGCCTGGATCGGCATGGGCTTGGGCAGCTACATGGGCGGCGCGTTGTTTGATTTATCGGGCGACTATACCTGGTCCTTCGCCTTTGCCGCGATCATGGGATCTACCAATTTGACGGTGATGTTGGTCTACTATTTGAACAGACACAGGCGCCGGCCAGCCATGGCCTGATTTTCAGCATTTGCCGCCCAACCCCAAACAGACAACACAACGGAGGAGCAGCCATGGCAGAGGATTTCTCACCGGACGATCAGCAATTGGACGGCAAGGTCGCCATCGTGACCGGCGCTGGCGCGGCGGAGGGCGGTATCGGCAATGGCCGGGCCGCCGCCATTCTGCTGGCCCGCGCCGGGGCCCGGATCGTGGCGGTGGACCGGGATCTGGAACGCGCGGCGGAAACCGTGCGGATGATCGAGGCCGAGGGCGGCACGGCCTTCGCCCATGCGGCAGACATGACGGTCGAGGCGGATTGCGAGGCCATGGCGGCCAAGGCCATGGCCACCTATGGCCGGGTCGATTTTCTGGACAACAACGTGGGCATCGGCAGTTCCGGCACGGTGGTCGATGAAAACGTCGAAAACTGGGAACGGGTCATGCGGGTCAACGTTCAAACCATGTTTCTGGCCGCCAAATACGCCATCCCCGCCATGATCGCCGGCGGCGAGGGCGGCGCCATTGTCAATGTCTCCTCCATCTCCGCCCTGCGGCCGCGTGGGCTGACCGCCTATTCCGCCTCGAAAGGCGCGGTGATTTCCCTGACCCGCGCCATGGCCATCGATCACGCCTCTGATGGCATCCGCGCCAATTGCATCGCGCCGGGGCCGGTCTACACGCCCATGGTCTACGCCCGTGGCATGTCCGACAAGGCGCGGGCCCAGCGGCGGGCGGCCTCGCCCCTGGGGATCGAGGGCAGCGGTTGGGATATCGGCAACGCGGCGGTCTTTCTGCTCTCGGCCAGGGCGCGCTATATCACCGGGCAGACCTTGGTGGTGGATGGCGGCATCACCGTCGCCGGCCCGGCCCGCGACCCCAATGCCTGACAACTAGGTCTAAACGAGGAAACGAGCACATGGCACGCATTCCCTATCTCGATGTCGATGATCTGGCGGCGGAAGACCGCGATCTGTTGAAGCGCGACATAAATCTGCACCGCGCCCTTGTGCACAGCCCCGGCGGGGCGCGCCATTTCGGCGCCCTGGGCAGCTATATCCGCTTCGGCTCCAAGCTCGACCCGCGCCTGCGGGAATTGGCCATTCTGCAGGTCGGTTATCTGACCGGCAGCGAATACGAATACAGCCACCACCTCAAGATCGGCCGCGACTTTGGCGTTAGCGACGATGATATCAGGGCCATGATCACCGAAAGCAAGGGCCGCAACAGCGGTCTGCCGCAACTGGACCGGGCGGTGCTGCGGGCGGCGCGGGAAATGACCGAGGATTTGAAAATCTCGGATGCCACCTTCGCCAAGTTGAAGAAACATTTGAGCGCTGAATTGCTGGTCGATCTGACCATGGTGATCGCCTTTTACAATGGCGTCGTCCGCCTGCTGGGCAGCCTGGAGATCGATGTGGAAGACAGCTACGCGCCCTACCTGGAAGAATTCCCGCTGCCTTGATGCACCGCCCGCCACTCTTGCGGCGGGCCGCGAGGCGGTGATACCGTACGGCACAGGCCTGTTTTTTGGAGCCTGGGCCCTGAATGATCGTTCGGGAGCCGGCTTGGCGGACGCATGGCGTTTGTTCGTCCAGACCCATGGCTGGGTCAACCGGGACTACAATCTGAAGGATTTGGCAATTTGAACCCTGATATGAAACCGGATCATGAAGTCATCATCATCGGTGCCGGCGTCAGCGGCATTTATCAGCTCTACCGGCTGCTTGAAATGGGCGTAAAGGTCACGGTGCTGGAAGCTGGCGGCGGTCCCGGCGGGACTTGGTACTGGAATCGCTACCCCGGCTGCCGGTTCGATTCCGAAAGCTACACCTACGGCTACTCCTTCTCCAAGGAGCTTCTGGAGGAATGGAACTGGAGCGAGCATTTTTCCGGCCAACCCGAAACCTTGCGTTACCTGAACCACGTGATTGAGAAGTTCGATCTGCGCGCTCACATGCAGTTCAATTGCCATGTCAAGGCCGGCGCATTCGACGAGGACGCCTGCGCCTGGACCCTGACCCTGGATGACGGCCGTACATTGTCGACACGGTTTCTGGTCACCGCGATCGGCATGCTTTCCGCGCCCACCATGCCGACCATCGAAGGCGTCGATAGCTTCAAGGGCACCTCGTTCCACACCTATTATTCGCCGCAAGAGCCCATTGATTATGCCGGCAAACGGGTTGGTGTCCTCGGCACCGGCGCCACGGCGGTGCAATTGATCCCCGAGATCGCCGGCAAGGTGGCGGAGCTGACAGTCTTCCAGAGGCGTCCGAACTGGTGCGCGCCGCTGCATAACGGCCCCATCGACGCGGCGGCCATGGCGGAGATCAAGGCCTCCTATGACGAGATATTCGCCAAGTGCCACGCAACGCCGGGCGGCTTCATCCATGGCCCCGACCGGCGCAAGTTCACCGAAGTCCCGGAGGATGAGCGTCTGGCGTTTTGGGAGGAGTTGTATGATTCGCCCGGCTTCGGCGTCTGGCTGGGCAATTTCCGCGATGTCCTGGTCGAAGAATTACCCAATGAGGCCTTCACCAAATTCATCGCCGATAAGATACGGGGCCGGGTTAATGACCCTGTCACGGCGGAGAAATTGATCCCCAAGGATCATGGCTTCGGCACCCGCCGCGTACCCATGGAGACGAACTATTTCGAGGCTTATAATCGCGATAACGTCCGCCTGATCGATATCAATGAAACGCCGATCCAGCGTATTACCCCGGCCGGGATCAAGACCAGGACGGAAGAGCACGAATTCGATATTATCATTTACGCGACCGGCTTCGATGCCATCACGGGCGCCTTTGACCGTATCGATTTCACCGGCGTGGACGGCCAGAAATTGTCCGACAAATGGATCGATGGGCCGATCACGTACCTTGGCCTGCAAACCGCCGGCTTCCCGAATTTGATCACCATTGCCGGCCCCCAGGGCGGTTCCGTCGCGACCAACTTTCCCCGCGGCATCGAGGAGGCGGTGGAATGGAACACC
>JAYGEB010000135.1:0-4804 GCA_046582595.1 Alphaproteobacteria bacterium
GATGTAACCGGCGGGCTCTGGTTGACATCGCCGTGGCCGCTTCATAGGTTGCCCCATCACTCATGCTGGGGACTCGTCTAATGGTAGGACAGCGGACTCTGACTCCGTAAGTCCAGGTTCGAATCCTGGGTTCCCAACCAAAATATTTCACGCCGCCATTTCACGAGGGGGGCGCCGGCCACAGGGCCGTGCCGCGGCCGTTGAGGCGATAGGCCAGGAGGCCGAGGTATTCGTGCAGGGCGGTGTTGATGATGGCCAACCCCCGGCCCAGGTTGAAACGCAAGCGGAACCCGCCGGGCCGGCCCTTGTTTGGCATGGGCGCCGCCGCCGTGATGGGCCAGCCCTGGGCGCGGAAGGCCGCCATGGCGCGCGGCATGTGCCAGGGGGAGGTAACCAGCAGCCAGCGTTCGTGGCCTTTCGGTTGGGCCAGGGCCTTGCCCCGCACGGCGTTTTCATAAGTGTCGCGGGATTGCTCCTCGATCATGAGGCGATCGCGGGGGAAACCCCGGCCGGCCAGATAGTCGGCGATCAGGGCGGCCTCCGTGCGCCGCCCCTTGCCGTTCGCCCCCACGTTGCCACCGCAAATCAGCAAGCGCGCCTTTGGATAGGTCCGGGCCAGGCGGATGAATTCGACCAGCCGGTCCGCCGCGCGGCCCGGCACCGCATGGCCGACCCGGCGCGAAATTTTCAAGTCCATGACGGCGCCCGACAACAGGACGATGCCATTTACGGCGCCGCCGTCCGGCGCGAACGGGGCGAACCGCGCCGTCAATGGCGCCAACAGCCAATCGGCCACGGGCAGCACCGCCACCGCCAGCAGCGACGCCGTGATCAGGCTGACCAGCCACAGACCCAGCCGCCGCCAGCGCAGCCACATCAATAGGCACGCCACGGTCAGCAGGATCAGCGTCAGGTTCAACGGATTGGCCAGACTCCAGGCAATCTTGGCTACGGAAAAAATCATCGCGTGGCTCCACTATCGGACTGGGGCTGGGCCGTATTGATGAACCCATGATAGGCAATTTTGACGGCGACAGTGACCACCAAATGATTATGATGAATCGGCGCAAACCCCACCAATTCATGGAAAGTATGATCACGCATGGCTGTTGAGGCCACGACGGCGGCACGCGAGCCCGCCCATGCCTATGTGCGCCTGGCCGCCTCCCTGGCCTTGATGACCATCGGCACGGTGGGCATGTACGCCATCGTCGTGGCGCTGAAACCCATCGCGGCGGAGTTCGGGGTGAGCCGCTCCGCCGTCTCCATCGCCTATGCGGCGACCATGATCGGTTTTGGCCTGGGCGGTATCGTCATGGGCCGCTGGTCGGACCGCGTCGGCGTCATGTGGCCGGCGCTGACCGGCAGCGTCATGCTGGCCCTGGGCTTCTTCCTGGCCGCCAAGGCCACGGCGATGTGGCAATTGTACCTGGCTCAGGGGCTGTTGATCGGCGGCTTGGGCAATGCGGCCGTATTCGCGCCCCTGGTCGCCGATACCACGTTGTGGTTCAGCCGCCGCCGGGGCCTGGCGGTGGCCATCGTTGCCTCCGGCATCTATCTGGCCGGCGTGGCGTGGCCGCCGGTGTTGCAATATTTCATCGATCAATCGGACTGGCGCGCCACCTACCGCGGCATCGGTGTTTTTCTTTTGCTGGTCATGTCGCCCCTGTGCCTGATCCTGCGGCGCCGGGCGGCGGCCGTGCTGGAGGTCCAGCCCGAAGTCCAGGCCGCCGCTGCGCGGCCCCTGGGCCTGGCGCCCAACGGACTGCATGGCCTGTTGTGCTGCGCCGGGGTGGCCTGTTGCGTGGCCATGGCGGTGCCCCAGGTCCACATCGTGGCCCACGCCACCGACCTTGGCCATGCGGCCCGGCGCGGGGCCGAGATGCTGGCCCTGATGCTGGCCACGGGGGTGGTCAGCCGCATAACGTTCGGCTGGATTTCCGATCGCATCGGCGGCTTGACGACCCTGCTGCTGGGCAGCGCGTTGCAGGCGGTGACGCTGTTCCTGTTCATGTTCGCGGAATCCCTGGGCGCGCTGTATCTCATGTCGGCCCTGTTCGGGTTGAGCCAGGGCGGCATCGTGCCGTCATACGCCATTATCGCGCGGCGCTATTTCGTGCCGGGGCAAGCCGGCTGGCGCATCGCCCTGTTGTTGTCCATGACCTTGCTGGGCATGGCGCTGGGCGGCTGGCTGGCGGGGCTGTTGCATGACTGGACCGGTTCCTACCGCGCGGCGTTCATCGGCGCCGTGGCGGTGAATATTCTGCACGTCGCCATCGCCGGGTTGCTGTTGCGGCGGGCGCGTCAGGGGCTATGATGGCCGCATAACCACGGGAGGCGAGAGATGATCAAACCGCAGCTCACCCACGTCGGCATCTATGTCAGGGATATGGACAAAATGCGGCGGTTCTACACGGAAGTTTTTGGCCTGACCCTCACCGATGCGGGCCGGCCCCCCGAATTCCATCTCGATATCGCCTTCCTATCGGCTGATCCCGGCGAGCATCATCAGGTGGTTCTGGTCGGTGGCCGGCCGGACCAAGCCACCGCCAACGTGGCCCAGCAGATCTCCTTCCTGGTGGCTTCCCTGGACGAGGTTCGGGCCATGCGCGACAGGGTGGTGGCGGCCGGGATGGAGGTGCGCCGCGTGGTCACCCACGGCAACGCCTGGTCGGTCTATTTTGCCGATCCGGAAGACAACACCCTGGAAATTTACGCCCAGACGCCCTGGTACATACCGCAGCCTGCCGCCACGCCCTTCGATCTGGATCTTTCCAACGAAGAGATCATGGCCGAGACGGAAGCCTTATGCCGGGCCAAGGAGGGCTTCGCGGCCGCCCCGGCGCGGGAAGCGGCGATGCGCGATTTGATGGGGAGATAGAATGATGACAACCATACTTTCGGATTTAGGCACGTTTACCCTCGCCGCCGGCACGGGGCCGGGGCTGTGGCTCGGCGCGGCGGCGGCGGAAGAAGCCACCGGCTGGTCCCCGCGGCCCGAAGGGTTATGCCGTGGCGCCGTCTGCGTGCCGGTACCCGGCGGCCGGGAGACCGAGTTCGTGGCCGGCGGCAAGGTCAATCTGGCGGCGTTCTGGGATCATATGGGCCACCCGTCCGCGCACAGCACGGATGGCGATATCTGGGTCCTGGGCGAAAGCGCCGGGGCGCGGGCCGACAGTCTGCGCTCGCTGGAGGCGCCGGACTTCACCCTGCCGGATCTGACAGGTCTCGAACACAGCCTGTCCGATCACCGGGGCAAGAAGGTCCTGCTTGCCACCTGGGCCTCTTGGTGAGGCTGCCGTGCTGATCTGTCCGTGTGGCAGACGTTGTACGAAGAACTGAAAGAGCGGAATTTCATTGTTATCGCCGTCGCCATGGACAGCCGGGCGGATGCGGCCCGGCCCTGGATCGAACAGGCCGCGCCAAGCTATCCGGCCCTGATCGACCGGGACCACCGGGTCTCGGAACTCTACAACATGGTCAACGTGCCCCAGGCGGTGTGGATCGACGAAGCCGGCCGCATCGTACGCCCGGCGGAAAACGCCGGCGCCTTCGAAGCTTTCCGCTCGCTGAATTTCGAGACCATGACCGTGCCGGAAGACAAGGCGGCAACGGCCCAGAAGGCCAAGACGACCTATGTAGCGGCGGTGCGGGACTGGGTTCTGACGGGTTCGGCCAGCGCCCATGCCTTTGATGCCGATCAGGCCCGCGCCCATACCCAGGCGCCCAGCGCCGAAATTGCGCAAGCCCATTGTCATTTCCGCCTGGGCCAGTACCTGCTGCGCCAGGACCGCGCGGCGGAAGGCCATGAGCAGTTGGCGGAGGCCTCGCGTCTGCATCCCGCCTCGTGGAATATCTGGCGTCAGGCGGCGGAGGTCAATGACATGGGCCTGGCCGCCGGGCCGGAATTCTGGGCCCGGGTCAACGCCCTGAGTGATGATTATTATTACCCGCCGGTGGATATGGCGGGCATGCCGGATTGAACATGCGGACTTGGTCATGACCGGCGATCGCATCTGTACGTTTATCCGGCAGTCCGCCATTCGCATCCCAAACCCCAAACCCCAAACCAATGAATGTTGTTATGGCTTCGACCGTCGTATACTGGCCCTCAAATCTCGGCGGAAATTTTGAAAGGGTTGGATCATGAGCGTGGCCACCGAAGCGACGACGCTGGACGTGATCGAAGAATTGCGGGATCTGCTGGGCGAGCGGTTGTCGACCTCCCCGGCACAGCGTGACAGCCACGGCCAGGACGAAGGCTGGCATCCGGTGGCGGCGCCCGACGCCGTGGCCTTCGCCCAGTCGACCGAGGAAGTCGCCGCCATCGTGCGCATCTGCCAGGCCGCCCGGACGCCGGTGATCGCCTATGGCGCCGGCACCTCGATCGAGGGCCAGGTGCATGCGGTCCGCGGCGGTATCTGTATCGACGTGGGCGGCATGAACGAGATTTTGGACGTTCATACGGAGGATCTGGATTGCACGGTGCAGCCCGGCGTGCGGCGCAAACAGCTCAACGATTTTTTGCGCGACACGGGTTTGTTTTTTCCCATCGATCCCGGCGCGGACGCCTCCATCGGCGGCATGACCGGAACCCGGGCCTCCGGCACCAACGCGGTGCGCTATGGCACCATGCGCGAGAACGTGATCTCCCTGACCGTTGTGCTGGCCAACGGCGAGACCATCCGCACGGCGCGGCGGGCGCGCAAATCCGCCGCCGGCTACGATCTGACCCGGCTGTTCGTCGGCTCGGAAGGCACCTTGGGCATCATCACGGAAATCACCCTGCGTCTGTACGGCATTC
>JAYGEB010000171.1:0-3300 GCA_046582595.1 Alphaproteobacteria bacterium
GTTTTTCGCCAGCGGCCGAATGTCCATGATTAGGGGGACACGTAACTAGGTACATGTCCCCCTAATCACCCCGGCGATGGACACTAGCGGAGAAATTTGGGGACATGTACTTGTTACGTGTCCCCAAATTTCCGCCACCATGCGTCCAAATCCCGGCATCTATGGCTTCTTTTGCGCGGCTTTTTCAGCCCGCTTGCGTTCCCGGAACGAGATCGCCCAATCGGTACGTTCCATTTGTTCGGAGCGTTCCACGGCAAGAGCATTGGCCGCCACCTCGCGCGTCACCGTGCTGCCGGCGCCCACGATGGCGCCGTCGCCGATCTTGACCGGGGCGACCAGGGCGGTGTTGGAGCCGATGAAGGCGCCCTTGCCGATATCCGTGAAGGACTTCAGGAAGCCGTCGTAGTTGCAGGTAATGGTGCCGGCGCCGATGTTGGCGCCCGCCCCGACCCGGGCATCGCCGATATAGCTCAAATGATTGACCTTGGCGCCGTCCTCGATGCGGGCCTTCTTGACCTCGACGAAGTTGCCGATGCGTGCACCTTTGCCAATCTCCGCCTCAGGGCGCAGGCGGGCGAAGGGCCCGACGCAGGCCCCCGACGCGATCCGGCAGCCCTCCAGATGGCTGAAACCGTTGATCGTGACGTCGTCGCCGACCCTGACGCCGGGGCCAAAATAGACGTGGGGCTGGATGATCACGTCCTGGCCCAGAACGGTATCGTGGCTGAAATAGACGCTGCCGGGATCCAGCAAGGTCACGCCCGCCGCCATCGCCGCATGACGCAGGCGGTGCTGCACCACGGCCTCGGCCTGGGCCAACTGGTCGCGCGAGTTGATGCCATGGGCCTCGATCTCGCCGGCCTCGACCACGGCGCAGGCGCGGCCCAGGCGGTTGGCGATCTCCACGATCTCGGTCAGGTAATATTCGCCCTTGGCATTGGTGGTGCCGATGCCGTCCAGCAACGGCCCCAGAATGGCCCCATCGATGGCCATGAAGCCGGAATTGCATAGATCCGTCTGCCGTTCCGCCGCGCTGGCGTCGCGGTGTTCCACGATGCGGGACAGGTTGCCGGCATCATCCAAGAGCAAACGGGCGTATTCCGCCGTGTCCTTGGGGCGGAAGCCCATGACCACGACGGCCGGGTCGCCGTCCGAATGGCGGGCCGCCAGCATGGCCCGCAAGGTTTCAACCGAGACAAGAGGCGAATCGGCGAACAACACCAAGACATCGCCCGCGAAGCCGGCCAGGTTTTCCCGCGCCGCCATGACCGCGTGGCCGGTGCCCAGGGCCGGATCCTGCACCGCGACCTCAAGCTCCGGAACAGCCTCCCCGATGGCCGCGCCGTTATCGGGCGAAACCACGACGATCCGCCGCTCCGAGCCCAAGGCGTCCACTGTGGCCAGCAACTGCGCCAGCATGGGCCGGCCCGCGAGGGGATGGAGGACCTTCGGCAGTTTGGATTTCATCCGGGTGCCCTGGCCGGCGGCCAGGACGACAGTTGCAATTGCGGTGGCGACTGGCTCTTTGCTCATATCAACATGTCTTCAATGGGTGAGAGAATGACCGTTCCCTTGCCGGCGTGGCGAGGGTGCCACAAGGCAAGGGGTGGACCAATTCAAATTACTTTACAGTATCTTACAATGCGGCGGCGTTATTCACGAGCGTACTTTTGATCCCGGCACGCCCATTGGCCATCATGGCGATATCCTGGTATTGGGTCCGGGCGGCGACCGCTTCCCGGACGGTCGGATGGCCGGCGGCCCGGTCCGCCGTTGGCGGTGGTCATCGCGGTCGTCCCGGTGCCTTCGATAATGTGAAATTGGATTTGGAATGTCTTTTGCCGAACGCTTTGACGCGGTTCTGTTTGATCTGGACGGTACCCTGATCGAAACCGCGCCGGATTTGTGCGGCGCCCTCAACCATACCCTGGCCCAAGCCGGCCGGGCGGGCGTGGAAGTCGCCCAGGTCCGCCACATGATCGGCGATGGCGCCCGCGTCATGCTGCGCCTGGGCCTGGAAGCGACGGGCGAGGTGGCCGGCGAGGAAGAGATCGAGCAATGGTTCAATGTCCTGCTGGATTATTACGGGAATCATGTGGCGGACCAAAGTTTTGTCTTCCCCGGCGTGCCGGCCGCGCTCGGGACCCTGCGCCGGGCGGGCCTGAAGCTGGCCGTCTGCACCAACAAACCCCATGCCCTGTCCAACCGCCTGTTCGAGAAACTGGGCATGGCGCACCATTTCGATGCCGTCCTGGGCGGCGACAGCCTGGCCGTGCGCAAACCCCATGCCGGCCATATACTCGGTACCCTGGAGGCGATCGGCGTCCCGGCCGGCCGCGCCGTGATGATCGGCGATAGCGCCAACGACCTGAATGCCGCCCGTAATGCCGGCATTCCGGTGGTCCTGGTGACCTTCGGATATACCACCACACCGGTGCAAGAATTGGGCGCGGACGCCCTGATCGACCATTTTGATCAGTTGCTGCCCGCCCTGAACGAGCTTGCTTGACAGCGCTCCCCGGCGGGCCTAATTGCAGTCCCCGGAGGGCGCATAGCTCAGTTGGTTAGAGCGCTGTGTTCACATCGCAGAGGTCCCAGGTTCGAATCCCGGTGCGCCCACCAATGAAATCAAATACTTAGCATAGAAAAGCGCAGTTCCCCCAGGTTCAATTGAACCGGGATGGGTCCACGTCAGTTTCGTCGATTGGCCGCACGCGCGCGGCGAGGTTTTGACGTACAGCCGCACCAACGGCTACACGCCGGGTTTGCCGGTCTGAAAACCCGCCCTGTGCGGCCCGTCAGCGGCGAAGTCGGCGGCGGCTGGGGGGGTTGTTTGCCTCCACAGAAAAAGCGGCGCTGTAGAGTCCGCCCAGCGTTTTAATGCTATAATCCGACCATGCGCGCCCTGATCGCCACCCTGATCGCCCTCATGCTGTTCGCTGCGACGCCCGTGGCGGCAGGGGATTGGGAGGATGGGGTGGCGGGTGATCGCAAATTGGCTGTTTAGCTTGTTATAGTCGCGGAGGTATGAATGATGTTTGGGTGGTTACGAAAAAAGAAAAAATCCAAAAGTCTTGGCATTAAGATCAGTGCCACACAGATCAGCGATGCAAAGCGTCAGGAAATGGACACGGCGTTAGAATGGCTAAATGACCTGCTAGACAACGACGGGTTCGAGGTAGCTGGTGATCGCAGAGAAGATAACGCCACCATTGAAAAAAGTGTCGATGTTGAGGGCGGTTACGACTTGGATTGTCGAATTGATCTTGGGATCATTGTTGAAGATAGGCAGAACGACGA
>JAYGEB010000345.1:0-18189 GCA_046582595.1 Alphaproteobacteria bacterium
CCGATGCGCATGATGATCAATTCCCGCAGACGGCCGTCCAGTTCGTTGCCCCGGTACAGCAACATCGCCAATTGCTTGGCCACGACGCCGGCCAAGGCGGGATGCCGTGACATGACGCGAAAGACGTTCAACCCCGCCATGGTGGACGGCACGCCGACCTCCTTGCCGATGGCGCGGGCTTCCGCCTCCGCCAGCATGGGCACCCGTGGTTCGCCACCTTGCAAGACTTCAGTCATCGGCCTGTACTCCATAAATCAAATATCGCCGGCGCAGGGTGCCGTCTTCGAGGCCGGCGGACAACAAAAATCCAACGCACGTTGGAATTAAACCGGGCTACAATGGCCCGCCTACAGACGGGCGGGGGAGCGAGGAACGGAAGATGATCCAATTCGGTCTGATGAACCGGGGCCAGTTCCCGGTTGGCGGCGATGACGCCCAGCACTGGCGGGAAATGCTGGAACAGGTGCGCTGGGCCGAAAAAATGGGCTTCAACTCCATCATGAAAGGTTCCCATTACACCACCCATCCGCTGTCGGAATTCCAGCAGGTACCGTTTCTGTCCCGCATCATGGACGAGGCCCCCTCCCTGCGCCTGATCGCCGGGGTTGTCCTCCTGCCCCTGCACAAACCCCTGGATATCGCCGAACAGTTCGCCAATATCGACGTGATGTCGGGCGGCCGGCTGATCTTCGGCGTCGGCATCGGCTACCGCGAGGTGGAGTTCCTGGCCTTCGGCACCAAGTTCAAGGACTCCGGCCCCCGCCTGGAGGAAAGCCTGGAGGCCATCAAGCGCTTGTGGACGGAGGACAAGGTCTCCATGACCGGCTCCCATTTCGAACTGCGGGACGCGGTTTGCACCATCAAGCCAAGCCAGAAACCCATGCCGCCCATCTGGACCGGCGCCAATGCCGACATCGCCATCCGCCGCGCCGCCCGGCTGACCGATGCCTGGTTCGTCAACCCCCACAACCGCATCGAAACCATCGCCCGGCAGATGGAAGTCTACAAACGGGAACTGGACGCTTGCGGCAAAGCCTTTCCGGCCGAATTCCCCATGATGCGCGAGGTCGTGGTGGCCGCCTCCCGCGAGGCGGCCATGACCATGGCGCGACCGTATCTGGAGGCCAAATACAACGCCTATCATGAATGGGGCCAGGACAAGGTGATGCCCGCCGGCGACAACAATTTCGCCGTCGATTTCGAGGAACTGGTCCAGGACCGCTTCCTGTTCGGCTCGCCAGCGGAAATCGCCGAACAGATCCTTGGCTTGATCCACCGCTTTGGCGTCAACCACTTCGTCATGGGCGTGCAATTCCCCGGCATGCCCCAGCAAATGGTACTGGACGAAATGCAGATGCTCTCGGAAGAAGTTTTCCCGATCGTACGCGCGGGGGCGTAGTTGGCGCGGCGCTTCATCGCACCGGGGGAAGAGACTAATTCAACAAAAGCGACCTCACTCGAGCCTTTCAATTCAGAGGCTCAAACCGGCGGCAACAGCAAAACTGTCGGAATTCTTTACACATTTTACGCAGATTTGGAGTGGCAAATTCGTAACCCTTTGTTTCCCCACAATGCGCAAAACTGGCACAGAATTTGCATGGTATTTGACGCGGAATTTATGTGGCGGTTTAAAACACGACATATTCGGAACAGGGAACCAACCTTATGTTTAAATTGATAAAATTGATGCAATCCACGGTCCTCGTGACCGGGTTGGTGGTTGGCGTGATCGGCATGGCCGGCGTCACCTTCGATGCCAGGGCGACCCTGGTAAAAATTTCCCAAGAGAGCAGCGCCGGCCTCGGTGATTTTGACGCCAATGTCCTTGGCTATCTAAATCCATTCAGCACGGCTTTAACCACATCGGCCTTCTATCAATTAGGCTCGCCTACCACGGCCAGTTATGACGGCGACCTAAATGGCGGGCCGCTGGCGATCTCCAATACGACGCAATTGTTCATGCTGAGCGCATCGGACGGACTATCCATGGTCGTGGTTCACGACGAAGACGGCGACGGCAGCAGCGGAACGGCGAAGGAAACATGGACCCTTGCCGGCGATACCGCCTCGATTTTGGTGGCGGACGACGGCACCGAGATAACGGGAGGCCCGTCGGTATTCACGACCAATTTTAGCTGGGTGAGTTGTTGCACCGACGGCTTCGCCATTGGCTCCCTGGACAATGACTGGACCATGATCGGCGGCTTCGATGCGTTCTCCGGCATAACCAGTTGGCAGGCGGTCTCTTCGGGCGACGGCCCCATCGCGCTGATCTTGACGTCGGGCCGGCGCGTGCGTCTGCAGACGATCCCCGAGCCGGGCACCCTGGGTCTGTTCCTCGTCGGCCTCGCCTGGTTCGCGCGCCGCCGCCGCATGGCTTAGATAGAAACGCCGTCACGGTCCGGTTGCCGCACCTCCAGAAGGGACGGCATTCTGTTATTTGGCGTTCGTCGATGCCAAGTCAACTTAGATAAAGCACGGCCATTTTTGGCCTACAGTCCTATAAGTTTTAATAAACTTGCAATATCCTCATCAAACTTGGCCAGAGAAACAAGGTTTTCCAACCCAAACCGAGCGCCCAATTCTTGAGCTGTTGGGGGCTTTTCATAGTTTGGCCAGAACCTTCCAAGCGTCTTCTCAACGGCTTCCGGAGACGGTCGCCTGGTTTCCTCTCCGGGATGTAGACGAAGCAAAACCCCTTCGAAATTCGGTCTCTGAATGATCAGCGTGGTCCTATATTTCTTGGCTAACTGTTCGAGCTCTCTTTCTTCATGATCGCTCAATTTATCCTTGTCGATCAATACGAGCGAGTTCTTCGCTGGCGTCCTTGACTGCCGAAATCTTATCGCCCTGTCAATTATCTGCCTTGGTGATCCACCAGAACTGTTTTGAATTTTGAACCGGACCCGGATGTCAAGTTCATCGCACAGCCTCTCGATCCATTTTAGAAAAGCCTGTTCGGAAGCTCCTTCCACGCCCGCAAAGATCACCCGGTAAAGTTTCCGTCCGTTTCGACCCCGGAGGCGGCGCATCAGCCGATCCTGGGCAGCGCGCCCAAAGCGCCGGAGAGATACTTTTTCTGCATTTTTGGTTCGCGCCGGAGACCTTTGATATCCTGAGCTCCGAATAGCTCCGTCGCACCGTTTTTCCTTTTCTCCGTGAAGAATAACTCTTCTTTTTCCAGTTCATCCATCAGCGACGTATTGTGCGATGTGATGATCAGTTGAGCATTTTTTGGATTGCGTTCAAGCGACCAAAACCAGCTAAATATCTCCCGCATGAGCTCCGGATGGAGAAAGCAATCGAACTCATCAATGAGAGCAATCTGCCCGGTTTCCAGGACATAATTAAGACTAGGAAATATCTGGATAAAATGTCGCGTGCCCGCGGATTCTTCGTGCAGCAATATTGTGGCGGCAAAACCTTCATGTTCGAAATATGCTTGCATGCCGGTCTTAGTCGTCTCTATCCGCATCTCTCGAATTCCGACATCAATGCGCCGGAGTTCCTTGTTCAGACGTTCAAGAATTTCAGGATAATCGCGGTAATGGACAAGTAGTCCGTCAATGTCCGGCGCAAACATAACATGGCCAAAAACATTGCTCTGGACGTTTGCTAGATCCTGCCAAATCCGGATGGCCAGAGGCACATTGAATTTCGCGAGAGTGGCAATCATGCTGCAGTTCGGCCGCGGCGGTTCAAGTTTTGAGTCCCTAGGGCGCAGACCAAATTCCTTGACCGCGAATATTCTCTTTCCTTCTTTTCTTTCGAGTACACGCCGCCAACGTCCGTGGGGTGCATAGGAAAGGGCTTCGTATGCCACGCTCTTGCCAGTGAAGCTCCCGGGGTTGTTGATTGAGAGTTCGTAGCGAAATAAATGGTATTCATCATCGATCCATGGTGCGTCAAACTCGACAACGATCCGCGTCGGTTCCGACATCATATTTTTTGCCATGAATGGTTGAAAATTCATAATTTCGGAATCGATTGGCTGGTCAAATGAATAACATGCAAAATGAATTGTCGATGTCAGTGCGCGGATAATGGTCGATTTTCCCGATGCGTTCGGTCCATAAATCGAAACCAAAGCTGGAAGCCGAACATCCGTTCTTGAAGCGGAAGTCCTGAACCGGGGAAGGTCCGGCGCATTTGAAGACGTCCGAAGGTCCAGGACAACCTCGTCCCTGACGGAGTAAAAATTTGAAACCCTAATTTCGTGTATCATCAAAGGCCATAATTGACATATTTTTGTTAATTCATAATTATAACATAACATATTTCATATTTATTTTCAATATTGAAGATAATTTGTTAATTATGACACCTAACATATAGCCATGTTACCCACCCAATAAATTGCGATCCCCCTACGTGCATTGGCGTTTAGGCCCGAAACAGCGTTTCGATAAACGGGCAATCGGGAATAGTGCCATCCGCGCATTGCTCGGATATATCCGCCAGGGTCGCCTCAAGGCGCTGTAGATCGGCGATTTTTCGCCGGACTTCGTGCAGATGCGCCAGGGTTAGGTCATGCACCTCGGCGCAGGTATAATCGCCGCCGTCGACCAGGGTCAGCAGGGCGCGCACCTCTTTCAGGGTAAAGCCCAGCTCCCGGCCGCGCTTGACGAAGGTCAAGCGTTTCAAATGCTCCTGGTCATAGCGGCGGTGACCGGCGGGGCTGCGCGGCGGCTTGGGCATGATGCCGATGTTTTCGTAATAACGCACGGTCTCCAGATGCACGCCGGTCCGCTTGGATAAGGCGCCGATGGAGAGCGCGGTAACGTCCCCGTGATTGGCCATGATTGATCTTGACCCCGTAGTTGCTACGGGATGTAGATTAGCAT
Organism: Alphaproteobacteria bacterium; assembly: GCA_046582595.1. GTDB lineage: Bacteria > Pseudomonadota > Alphaproteobacteria. The sequence goes on from JAYGEB010000345.1 coordinate 4,845, forward strand.
GGATGCTGTTTTTTGGAGAACCTAATCATGCCGGACGAAATGACGACAAGCGATGGCAAGGCGGATAAAGCCAAATCGAACAAGATGCTGGGCGTTGGCGTGACGGGCGCGGTGGTGATGGCGGCGTGCTGCTTCACGCCGGTCTTGGTGGTGGGCCTGGCGGCGGTCGGCCTGTCGGCCATTGTCGGGGCCTGGATGGACTTCATCCTGTTGCCCGGCCTGGCCCTGTTCCTGTGCCTGATCGTTTACGCCCTGGTGCGCCGGAACAAGGCCAGGGCCCGAACAACTGGCTCGGATGGTTCAACTGGTTCGGCCCGGGCGCAATCATGAACCGGGATGGTGGTTCCGTTGACGGCGCCTACGATCTGGCGGTGATCGGCGCCGGGTCGGCGGGATTTTCCGCCGCCATCACGGCCGCCGACCAAGGCGCTCACGTGGCCCTGATCGGCCACGGCACCATTGGCGGGACCTGCGTCAACGTAGGCTGCGTGCCGTCGAAAACCATGATCCGGGCCACGGAAACGCTCCATCTGGCGAATGCGGGACGCTTCGCCGGCATCGAGGCGCGGGGACAATTGGCCGATTGGAGCGCCATCGTGGCGCAAAAGGATGCTTTGGTCGCCACCCTGCGCCAGAGCAAATACATCGATCAGTTGGAGAATTACGACGGTATCGATTATCTAGAGGGCCCGGCGGCCTTTTCCGCCCACGGCCTGCGGTTCGGCGGCGCGGATTTGGCGGCGGACAAGATCATCATCGCATCGGGTTCCCAGGCCAGCGTGCCCGACATCCCCGGTTTGCGGGACGTGCCTTATCTAACCTCCACCACGGCGTTTGAACTGGCGGAACTGCCGCGCTCCATGCTGCTGATCGGCGGCGGCTATATCGGCTGCGAGGTGGCGCAGATGCTGGCCCGCGCCGGCGTCGCCGTCACCATCGCCTGCCGCTCCCGCCTGCTGCCCGAGGGCGAACCGGAAATCTCCGATGGCCTGCGGGGCTATCTGCGCGACGAGGGGCTGGAGGTTCTGGATGGCCTGTATTACGAAAGCATGGAACAGGATGGGTCCGGCGTTGCCCTGCACGTGCTGGCGGGCGGCGAGCGGCGGACCATAAGGGCCGAGCGGGTGTTGCTCTGCGCCGGCCGCCAGCCCAACACGGAGGGCCTTGGCCTTGATGCCGCCGGCATCGAAACCTCCGCCAATGGCGGCGTCGCCGTCGATGCCCGGATGCGCACCTCCCAGCCAGGCGTGTACGCCGCCGGCGATGTCACGGGCCGGGATCAGTTCGTCTATATGGCCGCCCATGGGGCCAAGATCGCGGCCCTGAACGCGCTGAACGGCGACAGCCTGGAATATGACAACAACGCCATGCCCGCCGTGGTCTTCACCGACCCGCAAGTGGCCACCACCGGCTTGACCGAGGCCGCTGCCCGCGCGGCCGGCCATGACGTGGTGACCTCCCTGTTGCCGCTGGAATTCGTGCCCCGGGCGCTGGCCGCCCGCGATACCCGCGGCCTGATCAAGCTGGTCGCGGACGGGGCCACGAAACGCCTGTTGGGGGCACATATTCTGGCGCCCGAGGGCGCCGATAGTATCCAGACGGCGGCCCTGGCGATCCGCCAGGGCATGACCTATGTGGAGTTGGGCGAGATGATCTTTCCCTACCTCACCACGGTCGAGGGCCTGAAGCTGGCGGCGCAAACCTTCGAGAAGGATATCTCCAAACTGTCCTGCTGCGCGGGCTAGAGCAATTTTCAACTAATTGGATTCGCTCTTGCGATCCAAGTAGTTGGTTCAATTGCTCTTTTCTTAAGAATACGAGCATGTTTGAAGAGGACATGCTCTAGGCCCATTTCGAGATTGAATGAAACGGGCCTAGCTCTCTTCGCTCACGCTTGTGCGCAAAAGTGCCGGGCCGCCCTCGCGGCCTTGACCGGCCATTTCAATCCCGAAAATGCTCCACGGACGCAAGGGTAAGCGGAGCAAAACACCGGGCGAAGGCGTTGGACCCGACTCGCCGGACTTGCTAGCATCACAGTCCGGTCTTTGGTGGAAAAAAGAATGCGCCGCGCGGCCGGGCATAAAGGATGCGGCGGGGAGAGGAAACATGATGCGCATGCAAGGTAAACTGGGCATGGTGACGGCGGCGGCATCGGGCATGGGACGGGCCGGCGCCATACGTTTCGCCAAGGAGGGCGCGGCGGTGGCCGTGGTCGATATCGATGAAGCGGGCCTAAAGGCGGTTGTCGCGGAGATCGAGGCGGCGGGCGGCAAGGCGTTCGCCATCCCGGCCGATCTGACCAAGGATGAGGATTCGGCCCGGATCGTCCGGGAAGCGGCGAATGCCCTGGGCGGTCTCGACTTCGCCTGGAACCATGTGGGCCACCCCGGTCCGGCCTCGATCGAAGGCATCGACATGGCGGATTACGACCTTGCCATGACCCTGAACCTGCGCACCATATTGATCTCGACCGAGGCGCAATTGCCGGAGCTCCGCGCCCGCGGCGGCGGCGCCCTGCTCTATACCGCCTCCACATCCGGGCTCATGGGCTCGCCTTTCTCGCCGATCTACTCCGCCGCCAAGCATGGCGTGGTCGGCTTCGTCAAGGCAATGGCGAAGCGTTATGGCAACGAAAATATCCGCGTCAACGCGCTCTGTCCCGGCGCCACGGACACGCCCATGCTGCGGGTCTTCGTCGCCCGCCCGGACCAGCAATCGACCCAAGGCATGGACCGGGAAGAATTGGTGATCGCGCGCGGTGGCCAAAACGCCCTCGGCCGCCCGGCCCAACCCGATGAAATGGCCAATGCCGCGCTGTTCCTGTTATCGGATGAAGCTTCCTTCATCACCGGCGCCGCCCTGGCCGTCGACGGCGGCACCACCGCCTAGAGCATTGTCAACTAACGTTGAATAACCAGGCCACCCTCCGGCGCTTCAACGTTTGTGAAAAATTTTCTAGGTCGTATAGCTGGCGAACCGCTGCGTCACCGCCTGTGCCGCCCAGTCGGTCTTGACGTTGACCACCGCGACCCGGCCTTTATCCACTTCGGCCTGGGCCCGGACCAGGGCGGCCGCGATTTCGCCCGGCTCCTCCACATATTCACTGTAGCAGCCCAGGGCCTCGGCCATCCGGTCATAGCGGGTGTAGGCCAAATTCCGGCCCGGCTTGGTCTGGTCCGGGTCGGCGGTCCAGCCGCCGTTCAGGCTAATCACCACCAGCAGGGGAATGTTGTGGCGGACGGCGGTGTCCAGCTCCATGGCGTTCAGGCCGAAGGAGCCGTCGCCATGGACCACGATAACCTGGGTATCGGGTTTCGCCACCTTGGCGCCCAGACCGAACGGCAGGCCCACGCCCATGGTGCCGAAGGGGCCGGAGTTCAGGCGGTGGCCGGGCGCATGGGTCGGCATGGATTGGCGGCCATAGTTCAAAATCTCCTGGCCATCCACCACCAGGATGGCGTCGCGGTCCATGAAATTCTTCACTTCCTCACACAGACGCAGCGGATGGATCGGTACCGCGTCGGACAAACTGTTGCTGCCCGGCCCGGCCCGTTTGGCGGCTTCCTTTTCAGCCAGGGTGGCGCGCCAATGTTCATAGCGCGCCGGGTCGGCCCGGCCGACCAGGGCTTCGTTCAACTGCCCCAACGCCGCCTTGGCGTCGGCGACGATGCCAATATCCAGGGGCCGGGGGCTCTCGGCGATTTCATCCACGTCGATATCGATGCGGGCGATGACCGCGTCGGCGGAAAACCGCGGCGCCGCCAGATGGGCGACGATATAATTCAACCGCGTGCCGACCACGACGATCAAATCCGCGTCCCTGAAGGCCGTGGAGCGGGCGGCGGGGAAGCAGCAGGGATGATCCTCCGGCACCACGCCGCGGCCCTGGGGCGTGGTATAGAAGGGAATGCCCGTGGCATCGACCAGGGCCTGCATCTCCTCCCAGGCCTGGGACCAGATGATGCCGCTGCCCGTTAGCAGCACCGGGCGTTCGGCCTTGTTCAGGGCCGCCACCAGGGCCTCGATCTGGGCCGGGTCGGCGGGCGGACGGGCGCCAAGGATCGGCCGGCCCGACAGCGACCAATCGATCTTGTCCTCGTCCACCATCTGGTAAAGCACATCGCCCGGCAAATCGAGATAGACCGGGCCCGGCTTGCCGGACATGGCGCGCTGCATGGCGGTGTTCAGCATCTCGGGAATGCGGCGGGCATCATGCACCCGCGCGGCATACTTGACGCAACCGGACATGATCTCCATCTGATCTATTTCCTGGAAGACCTGGCGGCCATAGCCCGAGACCGGACCGGCCCCGCCCAAGGCCACCACCGGGCAGCAATCGATCAGGGCGTTGGCCAGCCCGGTGGAAAGGTTGATGGTGGCCGGACCCGAGGCCGCCATGCAGACGCCGGGGCGCTGACGCAGGCGGCTATAGGCCTGCGCCATCATGGCGGCGGCCTGTTCATGGCGCACATCAATGCAGCGGATGCCTTCGTTGATGGACGCCGCCTCCACCGCCAGCATGGGCCCGCCCATGAGGAAGAACAATTCCTCCACCCCTTCCCGCTTCAACGCCTTCGCCAGGATTTCCGATCCGTTCAATTCCGCCATGGTGTCACTCCCGTTTCAAAAATTTTCCGTGTTGCCTCTGTTTTACGCTCACGGCAGGCAAGCATCAACCAAACCCCATGATCCTCAATCCCGGAATGAAGAATCTCTTTGATCCATCAGGCGCATGAAGGCCGCGAAGTCTTCTCCGCCGGGTCCCTTGGTGCCGTAGGTGGTGATGTAGTCAAGGGTTCCCTTGGCGGTGGACTCGGATGCCTGTTTCGACGGCTTGACGTAGCCGCCACCCGCGCCGTGGGTCATGACCTGTACTTCGCAAGCCTTGTTGAGGCGGTACATCCACACAAAGGCCTCCGCCACCGACCGCCCGACGGTCAGCAGGCCGTGAGCGCGCATGATCATGGCGTTGTTGTCCGGGCCGAGGCTTTGGGCCAGGCGGTCCTGTTCAGACAGATTATGCTTGCCCGAGGCGCCCTCGAATTCGTGATAAGAGAGGCATTCGTGGAAGCCCAAGGCGAAAAGGCCGATCGGCAACAGGCCATCGGCCATGGCGGCCACGGCCATGCCGGGCAGAGTGTGGGTGTGCAGGACACAATGGGCATTTTCCCGGCGCATATGAATGGCGCTGTGGATGACAAAGCCGGCCTCGTTCAAGGGGTTTTTCGTTTTCCCGCCGATAACCTGGCCATCCTGGTCCACCTTGACCAGATCCGAGGCCTTGATCTCGTCAAAGCGCAGGCCAAAGGGGTTCAGCAGAAAATGATGCTCCGGGCCTGGGATGCGCATGGAGGTATGGGTGTTGATGGCATCCTCCCAGCCCAGGTGGGCGTTGATGCGAAAGGCGCAGGCCAGTTGGACGCGCAGGTCCCATTCCACCGGGTCCATGCCGCCATGAATGGCCCGCCGCCCGGTTTCGCTGATCTGGTTCATCGCCGCCTCCCAACGTCATGAAATCTTGTGAATGCCTGAACTTCGGATTTTACCTTGGCGAAAAAGGCCCGCACGCCTTTCCGGCCATCATCGATATCATTCCGCACATCATCCATCTTTGCGCTGCCTCGTGTAGAATGGCCCTGGAATGCAGGCGAGCTTAAACCAATGGTTGGTCGCGGCAACGCCAAATTTGCCTGATAATACCGCTGCTCATGGCTGCGGCCGAGGACGGGATATGGACAATACAAACGGCAACCATGTGGCTCTTGCACGCTGGATCGACGGTGCCGGCGGGCAAAGCCGGTTCGAAGATACCATAATCCCCTATACCCGCACTCACGGTCCCTTAAGCCAGACCGCCGTGATCGAAGCGGCGGCAATTCGTTTCCACTGCTGGCCGAGCGATTTCGCCGGCATTTTCAAATTGGCATCCGAGCGCATCTTGCTCTTGGCCATGGACGGGGCGGCCAGAATTACAGCCGGCGGCGGCGAAGTCCGTACTTTTCGGCCGCCAGATGTGCTCGAACTCACGGGCCGGACCGACACCGAAGTGCCCATGGAGGCCGCCCAAGGACGGCCTTTCCGCGCCGCCGTCATTGTTTTGGGACGAAGCCACAATATTACTGATAATGCGCCTTCGTCTCCCGCCTCCCAACAATCCTTGCCGTACCTGCGCAATGTCACCGGCGGGGACGGGTGTTCGCATTTCGAGGACGGGGCGTGGCCATATCATGGCGAGAGCGGCAATGGCGTGGCGACGGAAGGGATCGCCCTATCGGGTATTCAGTACGTCCATGCCTCCAGCGACCTGAGTTACGATTTTCACAATGCGCCGCAACGGCAGATCGTCCTGCCTCTGACGGGCGGTGTTAGCGTGGAGAACGGCGACGGCGGCCGGCGCGAGGTACCGCCCGGCGGGGTCTTCATTGGCGAGGACACCACCGGCCAAGGCCATATCACCCGCGCCGTGAATGGCGAAATCCGCTTTTCGCTGTTTGCCCACCTAGTGACCTAAACTTGAAATACCTCTAGGCTTGACGGAAGGGAGACGGATCATGACGGATACCAGGACAGGCTCTGCGAACTATGCCGCCACCCGCGCGGCACTGAGCCAATCCCGCCATGCGCCGGGGGAGATCTATACCTCGCCGGAAATCTTCCGCCGCGAGGCGGAAATATATTTCATGCGCGAATGGCTGTTCGTGGCCCGGATAGAGGAACTGGCCAAGCCCGGCGATTACCACACCCTGCGCGTGGTCGGAGAACCGATCATCATTGCCCGCGACAAGGCCGGCGAGTTGCATGCCTACTATAACATGTGCGTCCATCGCGGGGTGGAGGTGGCCAGCGGCAGCGGCAACACGCGTTCCTTCAAATGCCCCTACCATGGCTGGGTCTATGGCCTGGACGGCGCCCTGACCGGCGCCGCATACATGGCGGACAGCGAGGGCTTCGATCTCAAGGCCTGCCGCCTGCGCCCTCTGCGCCTGGAGGTCTGGCGGGGCAACATCTTCGTCAACTTCGATGCCGATGCCCGCTCCTTGCGGGAGGCGATAGAGCCGTTCGAGACCGACTTCGCATTTCTGGGGATGGAGAAGTGCCGCCTGGGCAACCGCATGGTCATGGAATTGGATTGCAATTGGAAATTCGTGCACGAAAACCTGATGGATTTCTATCATGTGAACGTCCTGCATGCGAAATCCTTCGGGGCCAAGTTCTCCTGGCGGGATGAGAATGTGCATGCCAGGCCCGACGGCGGCCTCAGCATATTTTACGACGCCGGCCCGCCGACGCCCGGCGCCGAGCCTTTATTGGGCAAGATGCCGTGGCTGCAAGACCGCCCCCATAGTTTTGCCTGCACCGGCTATCTGCCGCCCAATCTGACCATCTTTGGCCGCATCGACTGCATTCGCCCCATGGTCGCCTGGCCGATCGACGAGGCCCATACCCAGGTCATCATCTATCACCTGTTTCCGGAGAGTTTTTTCGAGCGGCCGGATATCGAAGAGACCCTGAAAATCTATCACGACTACCAAATTGAGGTATTGGAAGAGGACCGCTCCATGCTGGTTTCCATGCAGAACGCCATGAACTCACCGGCCTACAGGCCGGGCCGCTTGAGCGTGCTGGAGCGGCCCCTGCACAATTTCCTGAACGGTTATCTGGACCGTATCATGGGCGGCGACGAAACTGGCGATGACCGGGAGGCGGCGGAATGAGAGCGGAGCTGGGACGGGCGGCGGAGGTATTGGTGCGCGACTATATGGCCGTCCAAGCCGGCGAGAGCGTGTTGATCACCGCCGATACCGCCGGCGACGGCGCCGTGGCGAACGCGGTCCTTACCGCCGCCCAGGGGGCGGAGGCGCAGGCCGCGATTTTGATGATGCCGCCACTGCCCTTTCAGGGCCGCCTGGCCGATCCTTACGTGAGCGAAACCCTGAGCGCCGCCGCGCTGGCTTGCGATGTCTGGATCGATTTGACCTTTCCCTATCTGGCCGGCTCCTCCCTATTCGACGAGGCCATGAAGTCGGAACGCATCCGCTACCTGCTGGGCGGCGATATGAATTCGGGCGGCCTGGAGCGGCTGTTCGGCCGGGCCGATCTGGATAGCTGCTATGCGGTGCATAAACGCTTCGATGAGCTGATCAACCAGGCCATCGGCAAGACCGTGCGGATCACCGACGGCGGCGGTACCGATGTTTCCTTCCGCCTGGGCCAACGCGGTATCGAAAAACCCCGGCGCGGCGAGAGGCCCGGCTTTTACCTGGTGCCGGGCGCCTGCACCATGTTCCCGGACGTCGAAAGCGTGCAGGGCACCATTCAGGTCGGCTCGGTGTTCCACGAATATTTCACCCCCCTGGCCACGCCGATGATCCTGGAAGTGGACGGCAAAATCCAAGCCATCCGGGGCGGCGGCAACGAACGCATGGTCGCCGACCGGGCCCTGCGCCGCGCGGCGGACGGGGAATACGGCTATGTCATTCATTTCACCCATGGCATTCACCCCGCCGCCCGCGCCACGGGACGTTCCTTTATCGAGGAAATGCGGACCATGGGCAACGACGCCATCGGCATGGGCCTGCCCTGGTGGGTGCCGGGCGGCGGCGAAAACCATCCCGACGCCGTTTTGTATATGCAAACCATCGAACTGGACGGCCTGCGCATCGTGGAAGACGGCGTCATCGTGGCGCCACCGGACCTGGCCGCGCTGGCAACGGACCTGACGCCGATCTACCGCTAAAGCCTTTGCAATGTAGCCCGAGCCGCCGGAAGGATGCTCCGCAAGCGGGGTCGAGAAATTCCAATGGCCGCGGCGGTGGCAAAATTGGTAGAAGCATACATGAACAGGGATATCCGCTTTCTGATTGTCGCCTTTGACGGCCTACGTCCCGATATGGTGGACGATGATCTGATGCCGAACCTGTCGGCCTTTTGCCGCCGGGGCAGCCATTGCACGGACAACCGCGCCGTCTTCCCCACCGAGACGCGGGTCAATCAATCCAGCCTGGTAACGGGCTGTCATCCGGGCCGCCACGGCATGGTGGCCAACAAATTCATGGAACCGGCGGCGGGGGGCTTTCTCAATACCGCCGATTTCGCCGCCTTGCGCGCGGCCGATGAGGCCTCTGGCGGCATCCTGACGGCGCCCAGTCTGGGCGAAATCCTGCACGCCGCGGGAAAGGAACTGGCCGTGGTCGGCTGCGGCACGCCGGGCGGCAACCGCATCCTGCACCATCGCGCCGAAGCCCAAGGCCATTTGAATATGTCCCTGCATGGTCTGGAGCAATCCACCACGCCAGGGGCCGGAGGGGCGGTGATCGACGCCCTGCACCCCGTTCCCGAGGCCGAGATACCCAACAAGGCCCGGATCGATTGGGTGGTGGATGCCTATATGGACGTGGTGGCGCCGGAACGGGACCCGGCGGCGGCGATCCTGTGGTTTTCCGACCCGGATACGCCCTATCACTACCGCGGCATCGAAAGCGCGGAGGCGGCGGAGGCCATTCGCCACGCCGATGCCGCCCTTGGCCGATTGCTCCAATGGCGGGAGGCTAGCGGGCGCGGCGAAACCCTGCAAATCATCGTCCTGTCGGACCACGGTCATGTGGCAACCCATGGCCAACCCATGGAACTGACGGCCAAATTCTCCGATGCCGGCTTCGATATGACGTCGAACACATTGATCACCGGCACCTTTGGCTCATTGTACGTCGGCGACGGCGCGGAACAACTCCGCCTGGTGTCCTGGTTGCAGGCGCAATCCTGGTGCGGCCCCATCTTCGCCAGGGATAGGGACGGCGTGCCGCCCGGCGCCCTGCCGCTCGCCGCCGCCCATTGCGATCACCCGCGCAGCGGCGACATCGTTTTCGTCCTTGCCCGCGACGAGGCGGCGCCCCATGACGGCCTGCTTGGCCGGTGCCTGCACGACAATCCCGAAATTCCCATGGGCTGCGGTCTGCACGGCGGCCTGTCCCCTTATGAGATAAGTTCCGTCCTGGCCTTTTCCGGCAGCCTGTTTGCCGAACGGGCCCGCATTACCGCGCCCACGGGGATCATCGATGTGCTGCCCACGCTGTTGCATGGCCTGGGTATCGCCGGCCCTGACATGGACGGCCGGGTATTGCATGAAGCCATGGGCGGCGATGCGCCCGGCTTTCAACGCCGGCGCGTTGGCGCGGAAACCGCCAACGGCTACCGCCAAAGCCTGACCTACGATGAAGTTGGCGCCGGCCGCTATCTGGCCCATGCGGGCCGGGAAGGCGGACCGCCGCTACCTTGAAGGTTTCCGCAGACGGGCCAGAAAATCCAGTTCGATAGCCGTCAGGCCGTGCTCGAACAAATCGTTGTGGCCGGCGCGGGGCAGGAAGTGCGCCTCTTTTGGCTGCCGGGCGGCCTTGAACAGACGGCGGCCAAAGCGGGTGGGGATGATGCGGTCCTGTTCCCCGTGGATGATGAGCAGAGGCGCCCCGATATCCGCGATCAGGTCGATGGAGGGGAAACGGTCATACATCAACAGGGAAACCGGCAAAAAGAAATACGCCGCCTGCCCCACGTCGACGGTCGAAGTGTAGGGCGCCTCCAGGATCACCGCCCCGACCTTGGTTTCCGATGCCATGCGCACGGCCACGCCGCTGCCAAGGGACTCGCCGAGCAAGACCACCCGTTCCATCGGCACGCCTTCGCCTTGCAGATAGGCCAGGGCCGCGCGGGCGTCTTGATACAGCCCATCTTCGCTGGGACTGCCCGGATTACCACCATAGCCGCGATAGCCCACCAGCAGCAAGCCATGGCCGGCCTCGAACAACGGCCGGGTCTTATAAATGCGATGGGATATGTTGCCGCCATTGCCCTGGAAATAGACCAGGGTGGGGAAGCCTTTCCGGGCCGGGCGGTACCATGACACGAGTTCGACGCCGTCGGCGGTTCGATAGCCGATGGCCTCGAAGCCGGGCGCGCCGGCATCGCCGGGCGTGGGCAGGTTGGCATCGGGGAAATACATCAGGCTGCGCTGTATCATGGTGCAACCGGCCACCAGAGCCGCATAGGCGACCAATGCCAAGCCCAAGATTTTCACCGCCGCCTCCATGCCTGCCCTACTCCCATGCTACACTACGCCGATGGATACGGCATCTTACCCCAATTTGGCCCTGCCGCCCTCCCTTTGGGCCGCGACCGCCGCGCCGGCGCCAGCGACGCCGGCCATGGTGGGGGATCAGCGGGCCGACGTGGCCATCGTCGGGGCCGGCTTCACCGGCCTTTCGGCGGCCCTGCATCTGGCCATGGGGGGCGCGGACGTGGCGGTTCTGGAAGCGGGCGAGCCCGGCTGGGGCGCCTCGGGCCGCAACGGCGGCCAGGTTATCCCCGGTCTGAAGGAAGACCCGTCGGAGATTATCGCCCGTTTTGGCCCGGAACGCGGCGAGGAGATCGTGGCGGCCTCGGGCGCCGCCGCCGATCTGGTATTCGATCTGATCCGCCGCCATGATATTGACTGCGACGGTCAGCAAACCGGCTGGATCCAGGCCGCGCATACGGCGGCCATGTTGCCCACCCTGCGCCGCCGCCATGCCGATTGGGCCAGCCGCGAGGCCAATGTCGCCTGGCTGGAAACCGATGAACTGGGCCGGCGCATGGGCGATGAGCGCTATCATGGTGGCTGGATCGACAAACGCGGTGGCGGCCTGCAACCCCTAAGCTACGCCCGTGGTCTGGCCCGGGCGGCGCAAAAGCAAGGCGTTCGGGTGCATGGCGCATCCCCCGTCCAATCCCTGCGCCGGGAGACGGCCGGCTGGCGTCTGCAAACGCCACTTGGGGTTCTGACGGCGGATAAAGTGATCCTCGCCACCAATGGCTATACGGACGGCCTATGGCCTGGCCTGGCGCAGACCGTGGTACCGGTTTTCAGCGTGCAGGTGGCGACGGCGCCATTGGGCGAGAATATCCGCGGCAAGGTCCTGGGCGGCGGCGAGGTGTTGTCGGATACCCACCGGGTGCTGTGGTACTTCCGCCAGGACGGCCATGGCCGCCTGATCATGGGCGGCGGCGGCTCGGCCTATGAAAGCGGCGCCGTAAAGATCTACGAGGGCTTGCGCGAGCGGATCCGCGGCCTGTTGCCCGAAGCCGGCGATGTGGCGTTCGAATTCGCCTGGAACGGCAAGGTGGCCATGACGGCCGATCACTACCCCCACCTGCACGAACTGGCACCGGGCCTGTGGGCGGGCCTGGGCTATAACGGCCGGGGCGTGGCCATGGCCACCATGATTGGCAAGATCCTGGCCGGCCGGGCCCTGGAAACCGGCGATCCGGCCTTCGATTTTCCCGCCAGTCCGTTGCGCCCCCTGCCCCTGCACGCCCTGCGCGGTATGGCCGTGACCGCCGCCAGGGCCTATTATCGCCTACGTGACGCACTCGAATCGTGAGGAGAGTATTCATGACCGCAGCCGCCCATGCCACTATTTATGAGGTCGAGGCCTACAACACATCGAAGCAGTCCGACAAAAAGATCCATGACGATGCGGTGGCGCGGAAGTTCGGCTTCGCCGGCGGCCTGGTGCCGGGCGTTGACGTCTACGCCTATCTGACCCATCCGGCGGTGGAACGCTGGGGCCGGGATTGGCTGGAGCGGGGCGCGGCGGACTGCCGTTTGCTGAAACCGGTCTACGACGGCGCCCTCGCCACCATCACCACCGAAGCTATTCCGGGCGAAGACAACGCCATGACGATCAGGGTGGAGAGCGCCGGCCAGCTCTGCGCCCAGGGCACGGCGCGCCTGCCCGATGCCACCCCGGTTGCCGCCGATCTGGCGGATTTTCCCCTCCGCCCCCTGCCCGCCGAACGGCCCCCGGCCTCGCCCGAAACGTTGCCGAAAGACGCGCTCTTAGGTACTTACGAGATGGAAATTACGGCGGATTTCGTGGCCGGCTATCTGCGCGACGTGCGCGAGACCCTGCCGCTTTATGGCGCCCAGGGCCTGGTTCATCCCGGCGTCATTTCACGCTTCGGCAATTGGGCGCTGACGCAAAACGTAGGGCTCGGTCCCTGGATCCACGTGGGCAGCGATATCCAGCATTTCTCCGCGGCCATGGCGGGCGAGAAAATATCCGTGCGCGCCCGGGTCACCGCCAACAACGAGCGCAAGGGCCATCTGTTCGTGGAACTGGACGCCGTGGTTCTCGCCGGCGGCGGCCGCATTGTCGCCCGGATCGACCACACCGCGATCTATGAACCGCGCCAAGTTCGCGCCTAGGATTTAGGACTGATTTGATACGGTGACGCACAGTACCCGACTCTTTTCATAAAACCCAACCTATCTGCGGACTTCGAGGGATTTTGGAGGTGAGTAGGGCGGCCA
>JAYGEB010000425.1:0-27172 GCA_046582595.1 Alphaproteobacteria bacterium
CTAAAACAGAACCTCAAGAAATCTAAATGATTTCAAGGGGATATGGTGGAGCCAGACGGAATCGAACCGACGACCTCTTGAATGCCATTCAAGCGCTCTCCCAACTGAGCTATGGCCCCCATGTATGCCTATCTATTCCGCCTCGACGCGGCACGGCCCAAGCATGGGAAGGGCCGGGTGGGCACCAAATCGGAACGGGCGGAAACTAGGGCGGGCCGGCCGGCAATTCAAGGCCAATCTGCGCGCGGGGCGAAATTTCTCCCAGGCCTGGGCCGCCTGGATCACTCGTCGGTTATCTTGCTCTTGTCGATGTCGGCTTCCGCAAGGACATCGTCGCCATCCTCACCGCTGTCATCGGCAAGGGTGGCGATGGCATCGTCTTCGTCATCCTCGTCATCATCATCAACCAGATCTTCGACCTCGTCCGCCAGGGCGTCTTCGGCATCTTTCGATACCTTGGCCTTGGCGGCCGGCGCGGCGGGTTCGGCGGCCTTCACCACTTCCGCGCGGGCGCGCCGGGTACGGCCGACCGGCGCGACGGCCACGGGCTCGCCACAGGCCGGGCAGGCAATTGGATTACGGCCCATGTCATAAAACTTGGCGGCACAGCCCGTGCATGTGTGCTTGGCGCCCCATTCCGCTTTGGCCACTTATATCGTCTCCCAGCTATCCGCCGCAAATCCGTATCGGCGCCTCCCAATAGAGAAGATGCGGCACCCCTGTCAACAAGGATTACGCCGCCGCCGCAAATATAGAATTAGGGCGCCGGCGCCCATCACACCGGCTGACGCCGGCTGGCGATGGCGGTGGCTTTATGTTAGGCAGGCGCCTGTCCGCCGCGGCGGCGGCGATGCCGCCGCGGCCCCGAAATTAAGGAGCTGCCGTGCCAACCGCCTCCGTCCAGACCGCCCATCCCGCCACCACCGGTCTGCGGGGAATTATCGCGGTGCCCGGAGACAAATCGATCTCCCACCGGGCCTTGATTCTTGGCGCCCTGTGCATTGGCGAAAGCACGATCCATGGCCTGCTGGAAGGCGCGGACGTTTTGGCCACGGCCCAGGCGCTACGCGCCTATGGCGCCGATATTCAGCGGGATGGGCGGGATGGGCGCGACGGGAAGACCGTCTGGCGGGTCAATGGACTTGGCGTTGGCGGTCTGTTGCCGCCCCAGGACATTCTCGATCTGGGCAATTCCGGCACCGGCGCGCGGCTGCTGCTGGGCTTGGCGGCGGGGCATGGCCTGACCTCGATCTTCACTGGCGATGCCTCCCTGCGGCGGCGGCCCATGCAACGGGTAATCACGCCGTTAGCGGAAATGGGCGGCCGCTTCGAAGCCGCGCCTGGCGGACGGCTGCCCATAACGGTGGTCGGCCGCGACACCTTGATGCCCATCGAATACCGCCTGCCCGTGGCCTCGGCGCAGATCAAATCCGCCGTGCTGCTGGCCGGATTGAACGCACCGGGCCGGACCAGCGTGATCGAGCCGCGCCCGACCCGTGATCATACCGAGCATCTGCTGCGCCATTTCGGGGCCGAGGTGAGCGTGGAGGATGACGGCGAGGACGGCCGCCGCATCAGCCTGACCGGACGGCCCGAATTGCGGCCCCAAACAGTACGGGTGCCCGGCGATCCTTCATCCGCCGCCTTCCCCATTGCCGCCGCCCTGCTGGTTCCAGGCTCCGAGGTCACCATTCGGGGCGTTGGACTAAATCCCCTGCGCGCGGCCTTGCTGGAGACCTTGCGCGACATGGGCGCGGTCATCGAAGAAAGCAATGCCGGGCAATATCAGGGCGAACCCATCGCCGATCTGCTGGTCCGCGCCGGGCCGCTGCATGGTATCGAGGTGCCGCCCGGACGGGCGCCCGCGATGATCGATGAATACCCCATTTTGGCGGCCATCGCCGCCTTTGCCACCGGCAAGACGGTCATGCGCGGGATTGCTGAATTGCGGCTCAAGGAAAGCGACCGCATCGCGGCCATGGCCAGGGGTCTCGACGCCCTCGGCGTGGCGGTGGAGGAGCTGGAGGACGGCTTGATCGTGCATGGCCGTGGCGGCCCGGCGCCGGCCCCTCCGGGGGTCCGCATCGAGACCGAGATGGATCACCGCGTTGCCATGTCCTTTCTGGTATACGGCCTGGGCGCGCAGGCATCGGTGACGGTGTTGGGTTGTGAAATGATCGAAACCTCATTTCCGGGCTTCGCCGATCTGATCAACGGCCTGGGCGCGCATATCGAGGATATCGAATGACGGCTGCCCCCATCAGCGGCATCGTCGTCGCCGTGGACGGCCCGGTCGCGGCGGGCAAGGGCACGCTGGGCCGCCGCCTGGCGCGGCATTTTGGCTTTGCCTATCTTGATACGGGCGGGCTGTACCGGGCCGTGGCGCTGCGCATGCTGCGGGCCGGCGAAGATCTGAATGATGTCGCGGCGATGGTGGCCCAGGCCCGGGCGGTCACGCCGGCCGATCTGGACGATCCAGCCCTGCGCGCGGAAGCCACCGGCGAGGCGGCCAGTCTGGTCGCGCCAAGGGCGGAATTGCGGGCGGCGCTGTTGGAATATCAACGTAATTTCGCCGCCAACCCGCCCGGCAATGCGGTGGGCGCGGTGTTGGATGGCCGCGATATCGGCACCGTGGTTTGTCCCGACGCGACGGTAAAATTGTTCGTTACCGCCACCGCGCTGGCCCGGGCCAAACGCCGTCACGCCGAACTTATCGGCCGCGGCGAGGATGTCGGCCTGGAAACGGTCCGGGCGGATTTGGCCAAACGCGACGCACGCGATAGCGAAAGGGCGACGTCCCCCCTGGCGGCGGCCGACGATGCGTACTTGCTCGACACCACAAAAATGGATATAGAGGCGGCGTTTCAGGCGGCGCAAGAGATTGTCGCCGCCCGTCTGCGGGAATAGTACGAGTATTTGACGCTTTCGGATTGCTTGCCGGAATCGTCATGATTGATCCCCATGCGCGCCATCGCCAGCCCCAACCGGGGCAGCCCTGTTTATTTGCGACGTTTTATTGGCGATTTATTGGCGATGCGCGGGTGGTGATCCCTTTTGGCACAAGACCGCCGGATACAACCGGTTGGCCGACTACGATTTTGGAAAGAGAACAATAGATGACAGACCTCGACGCTGGCGCCGGCCTGAGCACGGATGACGATTTCGAAGCCCTTCTGGCGGAGAGCTTTATCTCCCAGGAACAATTGGAAGGCCGCGTGGTGCCAGGCACCGTGGTGGCGATCGAGAACGACAATGTGGTGGTCGATGTGGGCCTGAAAACCGAAGGCCGGATTTCCATCCGCGAATTTGGCAAGGCGAATGAGGAAATTGCCGTTGGCGACAACATAGAAGTCTTCCTGGAGCGGATCGAGAACGCCCTGGGCGATGCGGTGATCAGCCGCGAAAAAGCCCGAAGGGAAGAAGCCTGGAACCACCTTGAAGTCGCCTATGACAAGGCGGAGCAGGTGGATGGCACCATCGTTGGCCGGGTCAAGGGCGGCTTCACCGTCGATCTATCGGACGCCGTGGCGTTTTTGCCAGGCAGCCAGGTGGACATCCGCCCAATTCGCGACATCACGCCCCTGATGGGCAACCCGCAACCCTTCAAGATCCTGAAAATGGACCGCCGCCGCGGCAACATCGTGGTCTCCCGCCGGGCCGTTCTGGAAGTGACCTTGGCCGTGCAGCGCACTGAACTGGTCGCCACCCTGGCCGAGGGCCAGGTATTGGACGGCGTGGTCAAGAACATCACTGATTACGGCGCCTTCGTCGATCTGGGCGGCATCGACGGCCTGTTACATGTCACCGACATGGCCTGGCGGCGCATCAATCATCCCTCCGAGGCCCTGACGATCGGCGAGACCGTCAAGGTGCAGGTGATCCGGGTCAATGCCGAAACCCAGCGCATCAGTCTTGGCATGAAGCAATTGCTGGCCGATCCCTGGGATGGCATCGAGGCGAAGTATCCCATGCGGGCCAAGTTTACCGGCCGGGTCACCAACATCACCGACTATGGCGCCTTCGTGGAGCTGGAACCGGGCGTCGAGGGTCTGGTGCATGTCTCGGAAATGAGCTGGACCAAGAAGAACGTCCATCCGGGCAAGATTGTTTCCACTTCGCAGCAAGTGGAAGTCATGGTCTTGGATGTGGATCCCGAACGGCGCCGGGTCAGCCTGGGGCTGAAACAATGCCTGGAAAACCCTTGGGAAGAATTTATCGCGGCCTATCCCGTGGGCAGCCAGGTCGAGGGCGAGATCAAGAACATCACCGAATTCGGCCTGTTCATCGGTCTGGGCTTCGAATTGGACGGCATGGTCCACATGTCCGATATCGATTGGGACAAGAGCGGCGAAGAGGCGATGAAGGACCATGCCAAGGGCGACGCGGTCAAGGCCAAGGTGCTGGATATCGATATCTCCAAGGAACGCATCGGCCTTGGCATCAAGCAGTTGAGCAACGATCCCTTTGCCGAGGCCCAAACCCTGAAGCGGGGCAGCGTGGTGACCTGTACTGTGGCCGCGATCCTGGACCGGGGTATCGAGGTGACGGTGGGCGATGGCCTGCGCGGCTTTATCCGCCGGGCCGATTTGTCGCGGGACCGTTCCGAACAAAAGCCCGAACGTTTTACCGTCGGCGACAAGCTGGATGCGCAGATCACATCCATCGAAAAGAATACCCGCCGTCTGGCCCTGTCCATCAAGGCGCGGGAAATCAAGGAAGAAAAGGAAGCCGTACAGCAATACGGCTCTTCGGACTCCGGCGCGTCCCTGGGCGATATTCTTGGCCCCGCCATGGGCCGGGCCCGGGAAATGGCCAATGCGGACGTTGATGATGACGAGGGTGATAGCGCCGAACCCGACTACGGCGACACCGAGGCGGCCGCCGTCGAGACCGCCGAAGCCGAGCCGGAAGCGGCACCGGAATCAGAACCTGAAGCCGAATCTGAAACCGAGTCTGAAGCCGAAGCCGAGGCCGCGCCCGAGACGGAACCCGAGGCCGACGCGCCTGCCGATGACGGGGCCGACGCCGGGGCCGACGATGGGGAAGATCCCAAGGCCGATGCCTGAGGCGGCGGGCCCGAAGTCCGGCTCCGGCGCCATCCGGGCGGGTTAGAACGGCGCGCCGGCCATGGACGCCGATGTCATCCTGGACCGTAGGCGTTTGCAACGGCGCCTGCTGTTCTGGCGGCTGGTCGCCGCCCTGTCCGTCATGGCGCTGATCGCCGTGGGCATTGGCGAATACGCCAGCTGGGGCGACCGTCACGTCGCCCGGCTGTCGATTGACGGCTTTATCCACGAGGACCGCGAACGCAGCGAGGCAATCGAGAATTTGGTGCAGCGGGACGATGTGGCTGCGGTGATCGTCCGCATCAACAGCCCCGGCGGCACCACCACGGGCTCCGAGCAGATTTTTCACGGACTGCGCCGGGTCGCGCTTGAAAAACCGGTGGTCGCGGTGATCGGCACCATGGGCACTTCAGGCGGCTACATCGTCGCCATGGCGGCCGACCACATCATCGCCCGGGAAACATCATTGACCGGCTCCATCGGCGTGTTGTTCCAGACGGCGGAATTTACCGGCCTGATGGACAAACTGGGTATTAAGCCGTTTACCCTGAAGAGTTCACCGCTCAAGGGCCAGCCCTCGCCCCTGGAACCCATCACGGAACAGGTCCGTCAATCCCTTGGCATTTTGTTGCAGGATAGTTTCGAATGGTTCAAGGGGCTGGTGCGCGACCGCCGCCAGCTTGACGCCGCATCGTTGCGGGCGGCTACGGACGGCCGGGTTTTTAGCGGCCGGCAGGCGATCAAAATTAACCTGATCGACGAACTGGGCGGCGAGAGGACGGCGCGCCATTGGCTGGAAAAGAACCATGATATTTCCGACGAATTGCCCATACGCAACGTGCGCTGGGGTGAAAATAGTGATCTGATCGCCCGGACACTTGACATGATAGGCGGAAAACTGTTTAAAAATGAACGACTTACCCTTGACGGGCTGTTGTCGGTTTGGCAACCTTAAGGGGTTTACACGACTGTGTTCGTGCCTCGCAACAATGTTTGAGACGATTCCCGATACTATATTTGAACGGTAACTGGACCCTGCCGGATGCGGAATACTTGGCGGATTTCGACGCGAGCTTCATTCAGCCGGTTCTTTGGGAAGACGGGAATGCAGGAAAGTTGAGCCGAAGATGATTAAGTCTGAATTGATCGCCCGACTTGCGGAACAAAACCCTCACCTGTACCCGCGCGATGTGGAACGCATCGTCACGACGGTGTTTGACGAAATCACCGATGCGCTGCAGCGCGGCGACCGGGTGGAACTGCGTGGTTTCGGCGCTTTTTCGGTCAAGCGGCGGCCGGCCCGTATAGGCCGCAATCCGCGCACCGGCGATTCCGTCGCCGTGGCGGAAAAATTCGTCCCCTTCTTCAAGACCGGCAAGGATTTGCGTGAACGCCTGAACCAACCGGGCGCGGGGTCCGCCGCCGTCGACGACAACAACAGCAACGACAACGGCTAGCCGGCCAGAGGTTACGGTGAAACTTCTGCATTGGCTGTTGCTGTTGCCGCTGACCGTTATTTTCGTGGCCTTCGCCATTGCCAACCGTCAGGCCGTCACCCTGTCGCTTGATCCGGCGCCCTTGAGCATTGAAGCGCCCCTGTTCGGCCTGATATTTGCCGGCGTTTTCGCCGGCCTCGTCGCCGGCGGTTTGATCGCCTGGGTCCGGGCCGGACGTTGGCGCCGGCGGTTGCGGGACGAACAAAAGACCGTGCGCCGCCTCGAAGGGGCGCTGCGGACCGCCGAAAGCGCCGCCGCCAAGGCGGAGAGCCAGGCGACCGGCGTCGTCAAGGCCGCCTGATAATACCTTTCAACAACGGCAGGGGGTTCCCGCATGCGAATGGTCAGCGCCAAGGAGGTCGATGGCGCTCTTGATGACCGCGAACTGGTCGCGGCCTTGCGGGAGATGTTCCGCGCCGGCTGCGAGGTGCCTTTGCGCCATCATCATACCATTCCGGCGCCCGGCGTGGCCGACGGCATGCTGTTGCTGATGCCTGCCTGGCAGAGCGGTGGCCAGATCGGCATCAAACTGGTCACCGTGTTTCCGGACAATGGCAAGGCCGGCCTGGCTTCCATCCTGGGCAATTATCTGTTGCTGGACGCCACGACGGGACAACCCTTGGCATTGTTGGATGGCGTGCGGTTGACCTTGCGGCGGACCGCCTGCGCCTCCGCCCTGGCGGCGGACTATCTGGCGCGGGAGGACGCCTCGAACCTGGTCATGGTCGGGGCCGGGGCCCTGGCGCCCTATTTGATCCGGGCGCACGGGGCGGTCCGGCCGATCACGCGGGTGACGATCTGGAACCATAACGGCGACAAGGCCAAGGCCCTGGCCGATGGCCTGGAAATCGATGGCATCGAGGTCGTGGCCAGCACCGACCTTGAAGCCGCCGTTGGCGCCGCCGACATCGTCAGTTGCGCCACCTTGTCGTCCGAACCCTTGGTCCAGGGCGATTGGCTGCCGCCCGGCTGCCATCTGGATCTGGTTGGGGCCTTCCGCCCCGATATGCGGGAATGCGATGACCGCGCCGCCGCCCGGTCCCGGATATATGTCGACACCCGCGAAGGCGCGTTGGCCGAGGGCGGCGATATCGCCATCCCCCTGGCCAACGGCACGATTTCGGTGGACGACATAGAGGGTGATTTGTTCGACCTGACCCGCGGGCTAGCCGGGGGCCGGGGCGCCAACGGGGAAAATGACATTACCCTTTTCAAATCCGTCGGCACGGCTCTCGAAGATCTCGCGGCGGCAAAATTGGTGATGCAAAATCTATAAGTGGTAGATGGGACAAAAGAGGTCCGCCTTGATATAAACCGCGCCATGAACAGCTCCGGTAAAGCCACGCCCGTGGCGGCGAAAATCTGCGGCCTGAAAGACCCCGGCGCCATGCACGCGGCCGTGGCCGGCGGCGCCCGCTATGTGGGTCTGGTGTTCTACCCGCCTTCGTCGCGCGCGGTGACGGCGGCACAAGCGGCGGCGCTGGCGGCGCTGGTCCCGCGGGAGGTGGAAAAAACCGGTATGTTCGTCGATCCAGATGATGCGTTGTTGACCGCGATATTGGCCCGGGTCCCGCTGGATCTTATCCAGTTGCACGGCGCCGAAAGCCCGGATCGCGTGGCCCGGATCAAGGCCTTGACCGGCCTGCCCGTCTTGAAGGCGGTCTCGGTGGCGAACGCCGGGGATCTGGATGGGGCCGCCGCCTTCGACGGCGTTGCGGACATGCTGTTGTTCGATGCCAAGGCGCCAAAAACCATTGCCGATGCCCTGCCGGGGGGCAACGGCCTGGTGTTCGATTGGAACTTGCTGACCCACCGGCGTTGGCAACAGCCATGGATGCTGGCGGGCGGCCTGGATGCGGAAAACGTCGCCCAGGCGGTTGGTATCTCGGGCGCGCGGGCGGTGGATGTGTCCTCCGGCGTGGAACGGGCGCCGGGAGAGAAAGACCCCGCCGCCATCAAAGCTTTTCTTGACGCCGTCAAGGCCCTCTGACATAGCATCGAGTTATCATGTCGAAACCGAATTCCTATAGAGCCGGGCCCGATGGGGCTGGCCGATTTGGCATCCATGGCGGCCGCTTCGCCGCCGAAACCCTGATGCCCTTGATCCTGGAATTGGAGAAAGAATACCGCGCCGCCCAGAACGACCCCGGCTTCCGGGAAGAGCTGGATTATTATCTGAGCCATTACGCCGGCCGGCCCAGCCCGCTGTATCTGGCCCAGCGGCTGACCGAGCATTTCGGCGGCGCCAAGATCTATTTCAAGCGCGACGAGCTGAACCACACCGGCAGCCACAAGATCAACAACTGCTTGGGCCAGATTCTGCTGGCCCGGCGCATGGGCAAGACCCGCATCATCGCCGAAACCGGCGCCGGCCAGCACGGCGTCGCCTCGGCCACCGTATCGGCCCTGTTCGGCCTGCCCTGCACGGTCTACATGGGCGAGGTGGACGTGGCGCGGCAACAGCCCAATGTGTTCCGCATGAAGCTCCTGGGCGCCGAGGTGGTGCCGGTTTCCTCCGGCTCCCGCACCCTCAAGGACGCCCTGAACGAGGCCATGCGGGACTGGGTCACCAATGTGGGCGACACTTTTTATATCATCGGCACCGTGGCCGGGCCCCACCCCTATCCCGAATTGGTGCGCGATTTCCAATCGGTCATCGGCGAGGAAGCCAGGGAACAGATCCTGGCCGCCGAGGGCCGCCTGCCCGATACCCTGGTGGCCTGCATCGGCGGCGGTTCCAACGCCATGGGGCTGTTCCATCCCTTTCTGGACGACGAGAACGTCGAAATTCTCGGCGTCGAGGCGGCCGGCGACGGCATCGAGACGGGCCGGCACGCGGCCTCCATCACCGGCGGGCGGCCCGGCGTGCTGCACGGCAACCGGACCTACCTGTTGCAGGACGATGAAGGCCAGATTACCGAGGCCCATTCCATTTCCGCCGGCCTGGATTATCCCGGCATCGGGCCCGAACATGCCTGGCTGCACGATGTGGGCCGGGTCAGCTATGTCTCGGCCACGGACGCGGAGGCATTGGACGCCTTCCAACTGTGCAGCAAGCTGGAAGGCATCATTCCGGCGCTGGAGCCGGCCCACGCCCTGGCCCATGTGGCCAAGATCGCGCCCGCGCTGCCCAAGGACCACATCATTGTCATGAATATGTGCGGCCGGGGCGACAAGGACATCTTCGCGGTGGCCGATATGCTGGGGGTGGAGATATGAATGGCGCCACGAGCGGCGCTGTCGGCGGCCGGGCCCGGATCGAGGCGCGCTTCGCCGAACTGCGGGAGGAGGGCCGCGCCGCTCTTGTCACCTATGTCATGTCGGGTGATCCCGACCTTGAAACCTCGGCCAGGATTTTGGCGGGCCTGCCGGCGGCGGGCGCCGATATTATAGAGCTGGGCCTGGCCTTCACCGATCCCATGGCGGACGGCCCGTCCATCCAGGTGGCGGGGCTGCGGGCGCTGAAGGCCGGCATCACCTTGCGGAAGACCCTGGACATGGCGGCCGCGTTCCGGATCCAGGACACGGCAACGCCGATCATCCTGATGGGCTACTACAATCCGATCCACAGTTTCGGCGTCGAGGCCTTTCTTGCGGCCGCGAGGGAGGCCGGCATCGACGGCCTGATCATGGTCGATCTGCCGCCCGAGGAGGATGACGAACTGTGCCGCCCCGCCTTGGACGCCGGCCTCAGTTTCATCCGGCTGGCGACGCCGACCACGGACGATGCGCGCCTGGACGCGGTGCTGGCGAACACCTCCGGTTTTGTCTACTACGTCTCCTACACGGGTATAACGGGCGCGGGATCGGCGGATGCCGGGGCGGTCGGCGCCGCCGTGGCGCGCATTCGCCGGCATACGGATTTGCCCATTGCGGTAGGTTTCGGCATCCGCACGGCGGAACAGGCCAGGGCCATCGCCGCCGTGGCCGATGGCGCCGTGGTGGGCAGCGCCTTTACCGACGCGGTGCGCGACAGCCTTGACGATGGGGGCAACGCCACCGGAAAAACAGTCGATGCCGTGCTGAGCCTGAGCCGCGAGCTGGCCGCCGGCGTTGCCGCCGCCCGCAAGGGAGCGGTGTCATGAACTGGCTGAGCAATTTTGTCCGGCCGAAAATCCAGGCCCTGGTGCGCAAGCGCGAGGTGCCCGACAACCTGTGGACCAAGTGCCCCAATTGCGGCCAGATGATCCATCACAAGGAAATCAAGGAACGCCAATTTATCTGCCAACATTGCGATCATCATCTGCGTATCGGCCCCGTTGACCGTTTTCCCCATCTGTTCGATGACGGTGAATTCACCACCATAGAGCTGCCCGAGGTCGCCGCCGATCCGCTGAAGTTCCGTGACGAAAAGCGCTATTCGGACCGCCTGAAAGACTCCCAGGTCAAGACCGGGCAGCAGGATGCCGTGGTTGTCGCGCATGGCAAACTGGGCGGCCATGGCGCCGTCATCGCGGTACAGAATTTTTCCTTCATGGGCGGCTCCCTGGGCCAGGGCGCGGCGGAAGCCATCATCGCCGCCGCCAAACTGGCGGTCTTGCAGGAGGTGCCGCTGATCATCTTTTCGGCGGCCGGCGGGGCCCGCATGCAAGAGGGCATATTGTCCTTGATGCAACTGCCCCGCACCACCATCGCCGTGCAAATGTTGCAGGAGGCCGGCCAGCCCTATATCTCGGTCCTGACAGATCCCACCACGGGGGGCGTTACGGCGAGCTATGCCATGCTGGGCGATATCGCCATCTCGGAACCGGGCGCCCTGATCGGTTTCGCCGGGCCGCGGGTGATTGAAAATACCATTCGGGAACGTTTGCCTGAAGGCTTCCAAACCGCCGAGTATCTGTTGGAGCACGGCATGCTGGACATGGTTATCCACCGTCACAAGCTGCGGGAGACCTTGATCCGCGTGATTGAGCTGCTCGGCAAGCGGCCGTCATCGGGTAAGGTTATCAGCCTGCCCCAGCCGGATCTGGAAATTCCCCTGCCCATGGACACGGAACAAAGGCCCCGAACAGATGAGCCTGGCGGCGCGCCCTGAGCTGGGAGAGGCGCCGTCCGAGGATATCCTCGCCCGGCTGATCCGGCTGCATCCCAAGCTGATCGACCTGTCCTTGGGACGGCTGCGGAGGCTGTTGCAGAAACTGGGTCACCCCGAACGCCACCTGCCCCCCGTGGTGCATGTGGCCGGGACCAACGGCAAGGGCTCGACCATCGCCTACCTTCGGGCCGCCCTTGAAGCCTCGGGCGCCCGGGTTCACGTCATGACATCGCCTCACCTGGTACGCTTCAACGAACGCATCCGCCTCGCCGGCGGCCTGATTTCCGACGATGATCTGGTGGCCGTCCTCGCCGCCTGCGAGGCGGCGAATGGCGACGACCCGATTACTTATTTCGAGGTCACGACGGCGGCGGCCTTTTTGGCTTTTCGCGATACGCCGGGCGATATCCTGCTGCTCGAAACCGGTCTGGGCGGACGCCTGGACGCCAGCAATGTCTTCGCCCAGCCGTTGCTGACGGCCATTACCACCGTGTCCATGGACCATCAGAATTTCCTGGGCGACAGCCTGGCCAAGATCGCCCACGAGAAGGCCGGCATTCTGAAGCCGAACGTGACCGGCATCATCAGCCGGCAGGCGCCGGAGGCCGCCCGCGTCATCGCGGAAAATGCCCGGAACATCGGCGCGAAATTGCTGCGCCAGGACCATGAATGGCACGTACAAACCAGCGCCGGGCAACTGGAATTCCGCTCGCCCCAAGGCCGCCTGACCCTGCCCCTGCCCGGCCTGAAAGGGGGCCATCAGGTCCAGAACGCGGGCCTGGCCCTGGCCTGCCTGCAAAACCTGAACGGATTTTCGGTCAGTACGGCGGACATGGCCGCCGGCCTGACGGCGGCCCATTGGCCCGGCCGCCTGCAGCGTTTGCGAAAAGGTCCGCTTTGTGAAGGTTTTGGCGGGGAAATATGGCTGGATGGCGGCCATAATCCGGGCGCCGGCGCCGCCCTGGCGGAAACCCTGCGGGATTGGCGCAGGGGCGATGCCGCGCCCAGGCCCCTGCACCTGATCGTGGGCATGCTGGACAACAAGGACGTGGAAAATTTCCTGGCGCCGTTCCGCTCCCTCGCCCCGGAAATTCATGCCGTGCCGGTGCCTCATGAAACGGCGGCAATGGCGCCGGAGCGTATCGTCCGGGCGGCGATCGCCCAGGGTTTTGTCGCGAACCAGGCCGCGGACGTCGGCTCCGCCGTGCAAGCCATATCGAAGGCCGAGGCGCCCCGTGTGCTGATCTGCGGCACGCTTTATTTGGCGGGCAGCATACTCGCCACCAACCCGCAGGACGATGTCGCTTGAGGAATTCAAACTCCCCTTGATATTAAGGCATCAGCCCGGCTCGCCGGCGGATCTCGTCATCGCGCAAGGAAACATCAACACCGGCGAACTCCGCCGCATCTTCGGTACACAGCCAGGCGATGGCGCGGGCCGGCCAATCGGCGGGGGCATGGGCGGAGGGGTCGAGTTGGCTGATCGGGTTGAGGCCGGAGGCCTTGATCAGGATCTGCATTTCCGTTGCCACGGTGCCAGGGCTCAGGCCAACCACCCGGATACCCTGATCGCGGTATTCCAGGTCGGCGCTCCGGGTCAGCGACAGGACCGCCGCCTTGGCGGCGCAATACTGGCTCCACCCTTCCATGGCCCTGACGGCGGCGCCAGAACTTAGGTTGACGATGACGCCGCCGCCTTGCCCCACCATCACCGGGATCGCCGCGCGCAGGCCGTGATAGACGCCCTTGAAGTTGATATCCGTGGCCCGGCCCCATTGTTCGGGATCGGAATCCGCCAGCCGCCCGATGGGCTCGATGACGCCAGCGTTGTTGATCAGGATATCCAGGCGGCCAAAAGCCTCCTGGCAGCGGGCCACGGCCGCCAGCACATCATCATAACGGCTGACATCGCAGGCCACGGCCTCCGCCCCGCCGCCCGCCTCGCGAATTTCAGCCGCGACGGCCTCTATACCGGCCAGGGAGCGCGCCGCCAGCACCACGCCGACGCCGCGTTTGCCAAACTCCAGCGCGGTGGCGGCGCCGATACCGCGAGAGGCGCCCGTAACCAGCGCCGCCTTGCCTTCCAGTTCCGACATGAAAAAAATCCTTTAAACTTATCGGCGGGGGAGCGGGCGGTTCAGACTACCTTGAAAATGGTCTGACCGGTATCGGCGCCGTGCGGAAGGTCATAATCCGCAGCCGACATCCGCCGGCAAGAGCCTTGCCATGAGCCGAATGCCGGGCGCAAAATGCAACGAATTCTCTGTCATTCCCACTTGCGCGGGAATAACGTTGGAGCCCTTTCGGAGAGTACGGCCATGCCCATGAACAGCCCCCGCGGATATACCGGTGATCTGGTTGATCTGGGCAAAGGTCTGATCAGCCGCGATATTTTCACCGCGCCGGATATTTACGACGATGAACTGGAACGGGTATTCGCGCGGGCCTGGCTGTTCGTCGACCATGAAAGCCAGGTGCCGGAGCCCCAGGATTATATCCTCTCCCGCATGGCCGAGGAATCGGTGATCTTCAACCGGGACCGGAACGGTAAATTGCACGTCTTCCTGAATAATTGCCGCCACCGGGGCATGCGGGTTTGCCGCTATGACCAGGGCAACAGCCGCAAGTTCATGTGCCCCTACCATGCCTGGACCTACTCCGACCGGGGCGAGCTGATCGCCGTGCCCAAGCTGGAATCGGGATATCACAACCAGTTGGAGCGGGCCGAATGGGGCCTGATCGAGGCGCGGGTTTACAGCTATCATGGCTATGTCTTCGCCTGCTGGGACGAAGAAACCCCGGACTTTGAGACCTACCTGGGCGATCTGCGCTTCTACTTCGATGATTATTGCGAATTGCCCGACGGCAGCCATGGGGACTGGGAGGCCTTTGGCGGTATTTTCAAATGGAAGATGCCGTGCAATTGGAAGTTCGGGGCGGAAAATTTCGCCGGCGAATTTTATCACAACCCCTCCCACGCCTCGGTGGATCAGGTCATCCTCTCGCCCTCGGGAAGCAAGGGGCGGCACACCTATGACGATGTGAGCAGCGCGCGCGAGGCCTGGAAGCTGAACATCGCCATCACGCCCGAGGGGCATACCTCGCGCGGGCAGTTATTCAAGGACGATTACGACTATATGCCCAGCTACCAGGAAATGGCCGTGGTGGAGGATTATTTCCGCGATTGTTATGCCCAACGCCAGGCCAAGCTGGGTGAAAAAGCCCGCTGGTTCGGCCATGGCGGCACCATTTTTCCCAACGTCTCCTATTCCAACGGGGTGCAGTCCATGGGCACCTGGCACCCTTCCGGCCCACACCAGACGGAAACCTGGCGGATATTCCTGGCGCCGAAGGCCGCGCCCGACGAAGTCAAGAATGTGCTGCGCCATTACGTCATCCGCTACCAGGGCCCGGCCGGCCTGACCGAACAGGACGATATGGAAAACTGGGGGGCCTCCCACCAAGGCGCGCGGGGCACCATCGCCCGGCGCCACGATTTCCATTACGGCATGGGCCAGGGGTACGAACAAAAAGGCTGGCCGGTGGAATGGCTGGGCGGCGAAGTTCAGGCCACGGAGGATGTCTCGGAACAAAACCAGCGCGCCTATTACCGGCGCTGGGCCGCCGACATGGATCGGCCGCCCAACGTTGACCGTATCCAACCCGCCAAAACGGCCGCGGCGGCGGAGTAGGTGGGAATGCAGGCGGATCGGGAACAATTGCTGGACCGTTTGCTTCTGCGCGGCGAGGTGGAGGGGTTCTACGCAGCCGAGGCCGACCTGCTCGACAGCCGCCAGTTCGAGGCCTGGCTCGACCTCCTCGCCGACGACATCCGCTATTGGATGCCCCTGGCCACCAACCGGGAATTCGGTGACTGGGACGGGGAATACAGTGTCGAGGGCAAGGATCTGAACTGGTTCGACGAGGGCAAGTTCGAATTGGAACAGCGCGTCAAGCAAATCCAGACCGGCCTGCACTGGGCCGAGGAGCCCATCTCCCGGACCAGCCATATGTTCTCCAATTTACAGGTCTGGGAGGACGCGGAGAGCGGCGTTCTGCGCACGTCCTGCCGCTTCCTGGTCTACCGCAACCGCGGGGAAGTGGAGACCGATTTCTACGTCGGCAAGCGCCGCGACCACCTGCGCCGGGATGAGAGCGGGGCGCTAAAAATCAGTCGCCGGGAAATCCTGCTGGATCAAAGCGTCTTGCTGGGGAAGAACCTGACGACGTTTTTTTAGAATGGTTTCACGGCAACTCCGGGGATCTTGAACATGCTGCCCGATGTTCTTGGGGAAGACTTGATCGTGGTTTTCTGCGGCATGGCGGCAAGCCGGGCATCTGCTCGCCAAGGCGCCTACTATGCCGGGCCGGGCAACCGGTTTTGGCCAACTTTATACAATACCGGCCTCACCCCACGGCTGCTTCAGCCGGCGCAATTCAAGGAACTGCCAATTTTCGGGATTGGTTTGACGGATATCGTCCAAGGCGTGAGCGGCAACGACAGCGAAATTCCAATGTCCATGGCGAACCCCGACGCGGTGCGCCGCAAGATTGACCGGCACCAGCCCCAAGCCATCGCCTTCAATGGAAAAAAGGCTGCTGCCCTATTCTTTGGCGTACCCACAGGGCGGCTGGCCTATGGCAGACAACCGTCCGGGAACTTGCCCTGCCGCGCCTATGTACAGCCCTTCACCTCCGGCGCCGCGCGCGGGTTTTGGAGCGAAAATCCCTGGCGCGAGCTTTCGAACTGGGCGATTGAGGCGAGAGAGAGCCGGATATGACCGCGCGGGCAGAGAACGCCGTGACGGTCTCTTTTAAATAGTAAACTGTCACCGATATTCAAGCGGCGAGCGGCCTTGAGCGGCCTTGTTACGGTGACGGTTTACTTATTAGTTAAATTTTACCGATCACCGATTATTAAAACGTGCTTTCAAAGCAGGTATGGTATCGATAGCGATGCGCTCGAATGTTGCTATTTGTTCTGGAAGAATTGGGTAATACAAACCAATATCCGTCATTCCCAACTCCAGCACTTGGCTGACCATATCTTCAAAAGCGGCTTCAGACTCATAATATGCGATAGCCCCACCGCTCGTACGCGAGGTAGAATCATACATATGGTAGGAACGAACTAGAGAGGCGGGCTCTCTATCGAACTCGGCGCAAAGCTGGTCAATTCGCGCAACACGATTTCGCGTTTCTTCAAGCTGTGTCTCAAAATTGTCAGCAAAACTCATGCTGTTCCAGATATCCGCATGGCGGGCGGCTTGTCGAAGCATACGGGGGCCCATCGCCGCGACCATGATCGGCGGTCGTGGTTTCTGTATTGGACGCGGGCTCATGACCGCACCATCAAGTTTATAGAACTTGCCTCGGTAGCTGCTCACATCCTGACTGAGAAGCATACTAACGACCTCCAAATACTCCCCTAGCCGCTCCGTTCGCTCCTTGTTGCTCCAGTCAGGAAGCCCCATCATTTGGTAGGATGGATCCAAACCTTTGACGCCAATGCCGAGACCAATTTCTAGACGGCCGTTGGAGATATGGTCAACCGTAAGCGCTTGGTTTGCAAAGGTCGCGGGATCGCGAAGTGGAATTTGCGCGACAGTGGTCACTAATCTTATTCGGTTGGTTGCCTGCGCAATTCCAGCAAGCCAAGTCCAAAGTTCATACCAATGGCCTGGGGGGTTGCTCCAGTCTACGAAGTGATCGGCGAAACCAGCTAAATCGAAACCAAGCGATTCTACTTGCCTAAAACGTTCGACAAGTTCAGGCCAAGGAATGTTAGGCAATACCAAAACGTAAAAGCGGAGGGGGTGCTTCATAATGTTTCCTTGCTTCTAGGGCCCGTTGGCAATCCTTTTGCCGCGATGATGGCGGCGACGTGGTTTAGATTAGCGGCATGGCTTAAGTCTGTCTTGTAGTATCGGGTCGCGATGCTCCGACAAAGGGGACGCTACACTTTTTGCCTATGCACCGCCCCGGTGGAGCCGTGCGCTTCTGCGCACTTGGAAGTAGCGGTGACAGTTTACTAATAAGTACGGTTACGCTAAGGATTGTTGCGTGACCTCGCCGCCCACCGTCTCGAACACCGTATCGCAGTCCGACACGACCTCTCCGCACGAATGGGGTCGCGTCTTGAATTGTGAATTGTTCCGCCACGGTGCGCCTTAAGATCATTTGAGGCGGCACCACTTGATTGATAGAAACGCTTTCTATGCCTCATTAAAGCGGATATTATGAGTTATAGAAAAGGTATCTATAGCTCATGGCTTGGAATTGGGAACAGAGCGGTTGGCCGGAATTCGTCTGGGAGGCGGGCGCGTTGGCGGCGCTTGAAGCGCGGTTCCTGCAGGGGGCGGGCGTGCTGAGAGGGGCGCTCAGGCATGTGGGCGAGGGCGAGCAGGCGGCGTTGACGGTGGAACTGATCAGCCGGGAGGCCGTGAAGACGTCCGAGATCGAAGGCGAAATTCTGGACCGGAACTCCGTGCAATCCTCGATCGCGAGGCAACTGGGCCTGGCCACGGATAATCTTCGCCTGACGCCGGCCGAGCGGGGCATCGCCGAAATGATGGTCGATCTTTATCGGACCCATGCGGCGCCCCTGTCCCATGAAACCCTGTTCAGGTGGCATTTGATGCTGGCCATGGGCCGGCGGGATCTCACGGACGTGGGTTGTTATAGAACCCACGATGAGCCCATGCAGGTCGTTTCGGGCGCCGCCCATGAACCGAAAATCCATTTCGAGGCCCCGCCGTCCCGCCAGATGGCGGGCGAGATGGCGCGCTTTATCGCCTGGTTCAACCGCTGCGCCCCGGATGGCCCCGAACCGTTGCCTCCCCTCACCCGCGCCGGCGTGGCGCATATGTATTTCGTCTCCATTCATCCCTTCGAGGATGGCAACGGCCGTATCGGGCGGGCCATTTCGGACCTGGCGCTCTCGCAAGGCCTCGGCCATCCCTCCCTGCTGGCCCTCTCGCACATTATCCAGGCCGGGCGGAAAACCTATTACGATAGTTTGGCACACCATAACAAGGACATGGATATCACCGGCTGGCTGACCTATTTCGCCGCGACCGTTCTGCGGGCCCAGGACTATTCCCTGCGTCTGGTCGATTTCGTGATCGCCAAGACCAGGGTTTTGGACCGCCTGAGAGGCATTATCAATCCGCGTCAGGAGAAAGCCCTGGCCCGCATGTTCCGCGAAGGCCCGGAGGGTTTCAAGGGCGGGTTGAGCGCGGCGAATTACATTGCCATCACCGGCGCCTCGCGGGCCACGGCGGGCAGGGACCTCTCCGGTCTGGTCGGCAAGGGCGCCCTGACGCGGACCGGCAGCCGGCGCCATGCGCGCTATTGGCTGAACATGAATGGCAAAGCCGGAATGCAAGATGTCTGAATTACTGGAGTATTTTCAACATTAATTGAAAATGCCCTAAAGCTTCACCGCACCTTGAAAACCAGTTTGCCGCGCAGATGGCGCGCCTCGCTGACCCGGTGGGCGGCCGCCGCCTCGGACAGGGGATATTCGGTGATGGGGGGAACCTTGACGGCGCCGTTGGCGACCAGTTCGGCGACCCGTTCCAGATGCGCCCGGTCCCGGCCCACGGCGGGCCGCAGGGCGGTGACATCGCCGCGCTCGGGCTCCGGCGCGGTACCCCCCGAGGCGATGAAGGCCGCCCGGCCGCCCGGTTTCAAGACCGCGAAGGATTGTTGCGCGACCTCGCCGCCCACCGTCTCGAACACCGCATCGCAATTTGATACGACCGCTCTGAAATCCTCGGCGTTGTAGTCGATGATCCGGTCGGCGCCCAAGGTGCGCAGATAGTCGTGATTGGCGGCGCTGGCCGTGGTGATGACATGGGCGCCGATATGCTTGGCCAACTGAATGGCGAACCCGGCGACGCCGCCGGCGCCGCCCTGGATCAGGATGGTTTCGCCCGGCCGCAGCTTCAGGGTATCCTCGATACTGACCGTCGCCGTCAGTCCGGCCAGGGCCAGGGCGGCGGCGTTGGCATGGGACAGCGCATCGGGTTTGCGGGCGATGATGGCGGCCTTGATGGCGAACTTTTCCGCATAGGCGCCCTCCTGGCCCACATCGCAGACGCCGAACACCGCATCGCCGATGGTGAAATCATCCACGCCCTCGCCCAGGGCGCTGACCAGCCCGGAAAAATCCCGCCCCAGAATGTAGGGGAATTCCAGGCTGGAGCCATATTCGTCGGCGCGCACCTTCCAATCGACGGCGTTCACGCTGGCGGCATGAATATCGACCACGACCTCGCCCAGCGCCGCCACCGGATCCGGCATATCGCCATAAATCAATACTTCCGGCCCGCCGTTCTTTTCGATCAATGCCGCTTTCATCGCTCTCTCCCATATTCGGTACGTCATTGGGAGCATCTTGCAAGACAACGGCAAATAATGCCAATGGTGCTTCTGGATCAAGAATTCCGGGCTTGGAGAGGATATGGGCGGATGCGACAATCGAGATTGCCGGCGGGCGGGGCGAACATTTTCATGCAAATCCGCGGCAAGCGGGCCGAGGCGGAAGCGGCCGGGCGGCGGCTGCTGGATCTGTCAATCGGCGAACCGAAAGGTCCGGCCTTGTTGAGCGCGCGGGAGGCGGCCCGCGATGCGGTGATGAGCGGGGCCGAGGCCATGCACGCCTATCAATATAACGACAGCGCCGCCGTGCCGGATTTCTCCCGCCGCTTCGTCCGCGCCCATTTGGAAGATGATCTGGCCGGCGACGGCCTGGATTATCTGCCGATCCCGGGCATCAAGCCGATCCTGGGGCTGTTGCCGCTGGCCTGCGGCTGCGCCCTGGGCCCGGTGATGGTGGCCACCATGACCAAGCCGGGCTATCCCATCCCCGCCGATCAATGCGCCTATCATGTCAATGTCAGCCATTATGCCCTGGCCCTGAACGGGGCCAACGGCTACCGCTTCGCCACCCATGATGTCGCGCCGGGCACCAACCTGATCATGACCAACTACCCGCACAATCCCTCCGGTCAGATTGCCGATGAGGCCTGGTGGCGGGACCTGTGCCGGTTTTGCGGCGACAACGACATCCGCCTGTTCAACGATGCCGCCTATATCGCCTTGTCCCACGGCGATGATTGCGTCCCCTTGAGCCAGATTGCCGCCGATTTTCCGGACCTATCCTGGGCCGAGGCTTTCACCGCGGCCAAGCTGATCGGCAACGGCACCGGCTGGCACGTGGGCGCCATGGTTGGTTCGGCTGACTTCATCGGCGATATGAAGGAGGTCAAGGGCAAGACCGACGCCGGCTTCGTCGCCCCCATGGCGGCCGGCGTCCTGGCCGCGCTGGAGACCGACCAGGCGGGCATCGCCGAATTCCGCGTGCTCTATGGCGAACGCCTGAAACTCCTAATCGAGCTGATGCAGGGCTGCGGCATGCGCCTGGCCATTGAGCCCAAGGCCGGCTTCTACACCTTGTGGGACACCCCCAGCCGGGCCTTTGGCGAGACCATCGGCAGTGGCGAAGAGTTCAATTTTTTGATGATCGAACGCACCGGCGTGGTCGGCGTGCATTTTGGCGACGCCCTGCGCTACGCCGTTTGCGCCGATGTCGCCGCCATGGCCGCCGACCTCAAAGCCGCCTTCGAAGCGGCGGACGTTGCCTATGGCTAGCCTGCGGACTTCTGTCCGATCACGGTGAAGAACGAGGCCGATTTGGGTTGTTGCGGCAATTCCACCCGCAGGGGGATCATCCGCGCCGTCGGGCTGGCCTGGCCGCGCACGATGGTGCCTTCCAGGCTCGAGGGCATGGGATTGCGGGCGATGGGCACCGCGTCCGCCGCGCTGTAGACGCAGAGATAGATGGCCCGGCGCCGCGTGGGCGATAGGTTCGGTTCGCTGGCATGCAGTAGCCGGGTATGCATCAGGCAGACCGCGCCGGCCTTGCCTTCAATGGGCACCTGGCGGGCCAGATAGTCCTTTTCCAAGACCGGATCGACCATGCCGGTGAAGACCCCGTCCTGGAACAGGCTGTCGATGGAGCCCCGATGGCTGCCGGGCACGGCCATCAAGCAGCCGTTGGCCTCGTCCACGTCGTCCAGCAGCAGCAGGGCCGTTATGACGTCATCATTGGTGTGCGGGGTGTAGCAAAAATCCTGGTGATAGCGCACCACCATCTGGCTGCCCGGCAGCTTCGAATTGATCTTGCAATGGTGATACTTTACGTCCGGGCCGATCAGGTCGGTCACCATGTCGACCATGGGCGCATCCGTCATGACGGCATGAAAATCGTCCGAGATTTCCGCCGGGTTGTTGATCCGCCGCAGGGCCGGATGCGCGGGCGAATGGTTTTCCTCCAGATCGAAGCGCGGCCGGCCATCCACCGTGGGCGGGCCATAGGGCGCGGTATGGGAACGGCTTTCCTCCGTCCAATCATCCATCTGTTTGCCTAGGCGGGCCAGGGTATCACCGTCCACGGCGCCGTCAACGATCAGGTAACCCTCGTGCCAGAATTGTTCCCGTTGCTCCTGGGATAGGATTGTGCCGGTCCCGGCCTTGGCGGTCGTCATCGCAAGGTGCCTTTTCGAATTGCGCCTTATGGGTTATCCAATCATACCAACAAGACATGGCTAGAGCATGTCCTCTTTGAACATGCTCGAATTCTTAAGAAAAGAGCAATTGAACCAACTACTTGGATCGCAAGAGCGAATCCAATTAGCCGAAAATTGCTCTAGTAGCAATCGGGAAGGTTCATCATGCGTCTCGCGGACAAGGTTGCGATCATCACCGGCGCCGGTCAGACCGCGCCCGACGGCATGGGCAATGGCCGGGCCACGGCGCTGACCTTTGCCCGCGAGGGCGCCAAGCTGATGCTGGCCAACCGCTCCGCCCCCTCTTTGGAGGAAACCGCGCGCCAGGTGCGGGCGGAGGGTTTCACGGTTGAAACCATGCTGGCGGATATCACCGAGGAGGATGATTGCGCCAAGCTGATGACGGCAACAACGGATGCCTTTGGCCGGATCGACATTCTGCACAACAACGTCGGCGCCGGGATCGTCGACCGGGATACGGTGGAAATCGAGCTGACGGACTGGCAATACAGTCTGAACCTGAATTTGACCGGCGCCATGCTGCTCTCCAAACACGTGCTGCCGATCATGCGCGCCCAGGGGGCCGGCTGCATCCTCCACACCTCCTCCATCGCCTCCGTCGCCATGTATTCCCTGATCGCCTACAAGGTGGCCAAGGCGGCCCTCAATGAGTTCTGCCGCTGGCTGGCGTTCGAGAACGGCCCCCACGGTATCCGCTGCAATGTCCTGATGCTGGGCCTCATGGATACGCCGACCGCCTTGCAGCTATATCATCGCGCCAGCGGCGACCCCATCGAACAGATCCGCCAACAGCGCCATGAACTGCCCCGCCTGGGCCGCATGGGCAGCCCCTGGGACGCCGCCAACGCGGCCCTGTTCCTGGCCTCCGACGAGGGCAGCTACATCACCGGCGCCACCCTACCCGTGGACGGCGGCCTGGCCACCAAGATCGGCCTATGAACGGGTTTGCTGAACTTGCGGCGCGCCTGACGGCGCTGGAAAGCCACATCGCGCATCAGGACGGCACCATCGACGACCTGAACGAAATGGTGAACCAGCAATGGGCGGAAATCGAAACCTTGCGCCGGGACCTCGCCGAACTACGCGCCCGGCTGTCGCGGGTCGAAGGCGACGTGACCCCCGCCGAAGCCGACGATAAACCGCCGCCGCATTATTAGGGCGCGGCGGCGCCCGCCTCACTCCACCGGCACGAATATGCAGTGGCGGATTTGGCTGTCGATGGCTTTGGAGAGATGCCCCTTGCCGGAGATGTCCTCGACCAGGATGATTTCGCCGGCGCCGATAATACGGGCCTCGCCGTCGGAGGCGGTGATTTGAACGCCGGCGTCCAGGTTGATGATGTATTGCCGGCGCGGGGCGCTGTGCCAGTCAAGTTCGTAGGTCGGCGGCACCTGGCGGAAGATGATGCCCGTGGCGGGAAAGCGTTGGGACAGCTTGCCGCCCCGGCCTTCCTCGACCCACTCCACCTCGATATCGCGGAAGTGGGATTGGCCGTCTTCGTCTTCGTACAGATTATGGATACGCATGGAATTGTTTCCTCCATTGTGATGTCGTGTCAAAGGCCGTCCATCCGCGTGGACGGCGTTTCATGTACTTGCGCCCAGCTTGCGGGCCAGCACCTTCAGGCCCGGCTTGAAGGCCCATTGCCGGTGATAGATTTCCAGGCCGTGGCGGGAGAGGAGCTGGCGCAGATTGGCTTCGGAAAAGAACAGACAATGATGGGGCGGGGTGAAGACATCCCAATCGGACAGCTTTTTGGGCCGGCGCCAATGGCCGATGTCGGGCGTGGTCAGATACAGCACGCCGCCCGCCGCCATGAGGCTGGCGATGGCGCCGACGAAGGCGTTGGCGTCGGCCACATGCTCCAGCACTTCGGAACAATAGACGGCGTTGAATTGCAACTCCGAATTCGCCGCGAAATCCGCCAGGCCGCAGACGCGGTAGGTGGGGCCGGGATAATGTTCCTCCGCATGGGCCACGGCGTCGCCGTCGGGGTCGATGCCCCAGGCCGTGAAGCCCGCCTCCAACGCGGCCTGGGTCATGAAACCGCCCGAACAGCCCACGTCCAGGAACAGCCGGCCCCGGGGTCCGCCGGTCATGGCCTTGCTCAAATACCGCACCCGGCCACGGGCGCGGCGCAGCTTCGAGGCTTGCTTGCGGAAATAGGCCCGCGTGCCGCCGCTGTCGGGATTGGCGTAGAGGGCGGCCAGCGCCTCGTCATTCAACATGGGAGAGAGGAACACCAGGCCGCAACCAGCGCAGCGGCGATAGCGCCATTCGCCCTGCTCCACATGCGGCGGGCAGTCTTCACCGCCGCAGACCTGACATCGCGTTGCTTCCATTGCCTAGCCATATGGCAAAGCCGGACGGGAGGCAACTCGGGGCCTTCGGGCTTTGCGCTATTTCCAAGCCAGGGCTGACGAAGTACCATTCGCCCCGGCGCCGGCGCCTTGCCCGCGGCCGATATTTTTGCCTTTTGGTTGCCCATGAACGTGCCGAATTCAGCCTCGATCGAAAGCCGTTACGGCTGGTGGGTGGCCATTGCCTCGACCCTGATGATCGCGACCGCCTTCGGCTCCACCTATCTGGTGGTGGTCGGCCTGAAGCCGATCGCGGCGGAGTTCGGTTGGCCCCGGCAAATCCCCTCCGCCGGGTACTCAGCCGCCCTGTTCGGAGCGGGCGTGGGCGGCATTCTCATGGGGCTGTGGTCCGACCGCAAGGGCATGTTGGGACCCGCCATGTGCGGCGCCGTCTTTGTCGGGTTGGGCGTGCTGGCGATCTCGCAATCCTATTCCGCGGTCACCTTTTTGGGCGCGCATCTGCTGCTTTTGGGCGTGCTGGGCAATGGGGCGATGTTTTCGCCCCTGCTGACCAACGTGACCCATTGGTTCGACCGGCGCATGGGCATGGCCGTTGCCGTGGTTTCCAGCGGGCAAAGCCTGGCCGGCGCCATCTGGCCGCCGGTGTTCGGCCATTTTATCGAAGTCTACGGCTGGCGCGGAACCATGGTCGGCTACGCCCTGTTCAGTTTTGCCGTGCTAATCCCGCTGTCCTTGGTCATGCGCCGGCCCAGCCCGCGCATGCTGCGGGGCGGGGCGGCGGCGGACAAGGCGGCCAGGGCGGCCATGGCGGGCGGGGGCGGGGAATTGGTTCTCGGCCTGCCGGCCAACAGGGTCTTTGCCATGTTGTGCGTGGCCATCGTCGGTTGCTGCGTGGCCATGTCCATGCCCATGGTGCATATCGTCGCCTATTGCTCCGATCTTGGTTTCGCCGCCGCCCGGGGCACCGAAATGCTGTCGATCCTGTTGTTCAGCGCCTTTCTCTCGCGCATTGCCTATGGCTGGCTGGCGGACCGTATCGGCGGCTTGCGGACCTTGCTCATGGGCTCGGCCCTGCAACTGCTGGGCCTGGCCTGTTTCATGTATGTCGATACCCTGGAAGGCCTGTATATTGTTTCGGTCTTCTATGGCGTCGGATACGGCGGTATCGTGCCCATGTACGCCATCATTATCCGCGAGCTGTTTCATGACAGCCAGGCCGGCTGGCGCATTGGCGTGATCTTCCTGTTCGGCACCTCGGGCATGGCCATGGGCGGCTACATCGGCGGCCTGATCTATGATTTGACGGCGACCTACAGCCTGGCCTTCCTGACCGGCATCGGCTTCAACCTGATCAATCTGGTTCTGGTATTTTTCATGGTGCTGCGCCGGGGCGGCCCAAAAATCCGGCGTGGCCAATTGGTGCCTGCCATGGGCGAGGCGACGGCCTGAACCGCGGTCTAGAAAATGGCGTAAAGGCCTTTTCGTTAAGTTCGGCGGAATATACTCCAGGAATACTTTCCGGCCAGAAAGCAAAGTGCCGCGAAAACGATCGGCGTCACGATGGCGCCATGCGGGCTCCAAAGCGGAATGGAAGGGAACATGGTGGTCCAGACGATCCAATAAGTGTTCAAGGTAAAACTGATGCTCGATAACATGATCCGTCTCCTTCGGTAACTCCGCTGCCTTTCCCGGTCTGAAAGGCCGGTGGTTTTGCGTCCCGGCGTCACCGCCGGTATGCCGATTCGTGGGCCTGATCTTTCCACCTGACATTTCTAATATTTGAGCCCTACGATAAATTCCAGTGCGCCTGGTCACTAAAAAGGGCATTTTAATACTATGTCCCGGTTTGATCTAAATCCGTCAACCTGCGATGATGGCGGGCTAAAATGGAAGGAAAACCGCATCATGGATGAGCTGCCGATCCTGGAAGTCCGCCGCATCGAGGCCAATATTATCAAACCGATTTACGAGGAAATGGTCATTGCGCTGGGCGAGGAAAGAGCCCGGGAAATCCTCACCACGGCGATCAACAAAGATGCGGTGCGCCAGGGCGCCGAATTGGCCGCGAGCACGGACGAACCGAACGATCTGGCCACTTTTGCCACCCTCATGGGGCGCTGGTCGAAGGGCGACGCCCTGACCAAGGAACCCCTGCATGGCAGCGCCGACCGGTTGGACTTCAATGTCACCCGCTGCCGCTATGCCGAGACCTATGCCGAGATGGGGCTATCGCACATCGGCGCCATTCTGTCCTGCGGCCGGGATGGTTCCCTGTGCGAAGGCTATAACCCCGATGTCACCCTGACCCGCACCCAGACCATCATGGGCGGCGCCTCACACTGCGATTTCCGCTTCAGGATCAACAAGGGCGGCTGAACCGAAAATGCCGCCGCTGCTCGGGCGGAACAGCGGCGGCATCGGTTCCGGGACGCGCCTAGAGCATGTCCTCTTTGAACATGCCCGGATTCTTAAGAAAAGAGCAATTGAACCAACTACTTGGATCACAAGAGCGAATCCAATTATACCAATCGACTAAACTTGTGACTCTCTCGCCTGGTGTTAATTGCGGCCCGGATGTGATTCTCTTAACCAACTGATTCGGTGGGGAGAATTGATATGGCGCTGGCAATTGTTCGGAGCGAACATTCGGCCGATGATC
>JAYGEB010000471.1:0-7380 GCA_046582595.1 Alphaproteobacteria bacterium
CCGATGCCTCCATCGGGGGCATGGCCGGCACCAGGGCCAGCGGCACCAACGCCGTGCGCTACGGCACCATGCGCGAGAACGTTATGTCCCTGACCGTGGTGCTGCCCAATGGCGAGATCATCCGCACCGCGCGGCGGGCCCGGAAATCAGCCGCCGGCTATGACCTGACCCGGCTGTTCGTGGGCTCCGAAGGCACCTTGGGCATCATCACGGAAATCACCCTGCGTCTGTACGGCATTCCGGAAAACATCTCCGCCGCCGTGGTGCCCTTCGACAGCGTGGAGGGCGCGGTGGACACGGTGATTTGCACTATCCAGTCGGGCATTCCCATCGCCCGCATCGAATTGCTGGACGATGTGCAGATCGACGCCGTGAACAAATACTCCGGCCTGGATTACCCGGTGAAACCCACCCTGTTCATGGAATTTCACGGCACCGATGCGGGCGTGGCGGAACAGGTCGCCATGGTACAGGCCTTTGGCGAAGATTTCGGGGCCGGTGAATTTCTATGGTCCGCCCGGTTGGAAGACCGCAACCGCCTGTGGCAGGCCCGCCACGATGTGGCCTATGCCTGCAAGGCCCTGCGGCCGGGCTGCGAAATTTGGGCCACGGATGTCTGCGTGCCCATCTCGCGGCTAGCCGAATGTATCGCCGAGACGCGCAAGGATCTGGAAGGCGCTGCCATGCCGGCGCCGATCTCCGGTCACGTGGGCGACGGCAATTTTCATGTCTGTTTCGTGCTCGACCCCAATAGCGGCGAGGAATTCAAGGAGGCCGAAGCCCTTAACGACCGCCTGATCCACCGCGCCCTTGCCATGGACGGTACCTGCACCGGCGAACATGGCATTGGCCTGGGCAAGCGCGGCTATATGCGCGAGGAGCATGGCGAAGGGGTCGATGTCATGCGCGCCATCAAGGCCGCCATCGACCCGGACAACATCATGAATCCGGGCAAAATGCTGCCCGAGCAAAACTGAAGCATGGACAAGGGTAATCTGGGCCCCTTGGGCCCGGTCAGCCGCCTGACCCTGGGCGGCGGCGGGTTGGGGCAGCTATGGGGCCCAACCGACCGGGCGGAATGCGTGGCGACCCTGCGGGCGGCGGTGGATGCGGGCATTGACCTGATCGATCTGGCCTTTCGCTATGGCGAGGGCGAGGCCGAACTGGTGCTGGGCGAAGCGTTCGAGGGCCGCTTGCCCGGCGGCGTCCGCGTAACCTCGAAATGTCTGCTGGGCAACACGCCGGCCGGAGAGATCGAGGGCCGCCTGCGCCAGTCGATCCATGACAGCCTGGCGCGCATGCGTCTGGAGCGGCTGGATCTATTCTTTCTGCATTCCAACGTGGCGCCCGACGGCCACCCCATGCAACGGCATCCAGACGCCGCGGCCCGGATGACCGCGCAAAGCGATTTCGTGAACATGGTGCGGCCCTGCTTCGAAAGCTTTGTCGCGGAAGGTTTGATCGGCGCCTGGGGTCTGACCGGCATCGGCCACCCCGGCGCCATCATCGAACTGCTCAATGATCAGCCCGCGCCCGCCGTTGTGCAATGCATCGCCAACGCCATGGATTCTCCCGGCGCCCTGAAATTCTACGACGAACCCGCCCGGCCCCGCGAGATCATCGCGGCGGCCCAGGACAATCACGTCGGCGTCATGGGCATCCGCGCCGTTCAGGCGGGCGCCCTGACCGGCGCCATCGACCGGGATTTGCCCAGCCATCACGCGGAAGTGCGGGATTTCAACGCCGCCGGGGGCTATCGCGAACTGGCGGCGGAACTGGGAATGTCGGCGGCCGCCCTGGGCCATCGCTATGCCTTGAGCATGGCGGGCGTCGATACGGTCGTGCTGGGCGTGAAGAACCGCGCCGAACTGGCGGACTGCGTGGCGGCGGCCGAGGCCGGGCCGCTGCCGGCGGAGGTGATAGCGCGGGTCGATGGATGTTTCCCGGACCGTGGGTAATGGCAACGAAATGGCTCCATGAATGGGGGGACACGTAACGAGTACATGTCCCCCTATTCACCCGGACGGCTTGGATCGGCCCCGGCGGAGTATTATGGGGGCATGTACTTGTTACGTGTCCCCAGAATACGGTCCGATACTCAGAGTACGTATCGGGGTGCCTAAAGCCCCAGAACCCGCTTGGCCATGATGTTGCGCTGGATTTCGTTGGAACCGCTGTAGATCGAGGCGGCGCGGAGATGGAGGTATTTCGCCACGGCGGCAACGCCAACGGCGGGCGCGATCGGTTTGACGTTGCTGCCCGCCTTGCGCGCCTCGGGCTGGAACGGGGCCATGTAGTAGTCCAAGGCCTCCACCGTCAACTCGGTGATGGCCTGGTTGGTTTCCGAACCCATGACCTTCATGGTCGACGACGCCGTGCCCGGCCTGCCCTGCCGGGTGATCTCGGCGATGATCCTGTGCTCGGTATATTCCGCCGCCTGTTGCCTGATCGCCGCCGCCGCCACCTTGTGGGCGAACAATGGGTCATCGAGGGCATGACCCTCGGCGACCGCCCGCAGCTTGGCCAGGGAGGCGGCCACCGTGGCGCCATGGGCGCTGCCGCCGCGCTCGAACTCCAGCAAATACTTGGCCACGGTCCAGCCGTCGTTCTCATCGCCCAAAC
This sequence comes from Alphaproteobacteria bacterium, assembly GCA_046582595.1. Classification (GTDB taxonomy): domain Bacteria; phylum Pseudomonadota; class Alphaproteobacteria. The sequence continues at coordinate 2,623 of JAYGEB010000471.1, forward strand.
GGCTCGATCGCGGCACCCGCACGTCATCAAAGAAAACCTGATTGAAGGTGTGTTCGCCGGCGATATTGATGATCGGCTTGACCGTGATCCCCGGCGTATCCATCCGGAACAACAGAAAACTGATGCCTTCCTGGCGCCTCTCCGTATCCGCCGTGCGCACCAGGCAAAAGATGTGGTTGGCCACATGCGCCCCGGTGGTCCAGATCTTGGTGCCGTTGATCACGTAGTCATCGCCGTCCGCCACCGCCCTGGTCTGCAACGACGCCAGATCCGAGCCAGCGCCCGGTTCGGAGTAGCCCTGACACCAGATATCATCGCCGGACAGAATGCGCGGCAGAAAATGCGCCTTTTGCGCCTCCGTGCCAAAGCGCATCACCACCGGGCCCACCATGGATATGCCCATGGCGAAATAGGCCGGCGTGCCGGCCCTGGCGGCCTCGGTGCTGTAAATGTATTTCTGCATCGGCGTCCAGGCGCAGCCGCCATGTTCCTTGGGCCAGGACGGCGCCACCCAGCCCTTTTCGGACAGCGTCAGGAACCAGCGGCGGCTGATGGCGAAATCCGCGAACGAGCCGCCATTCAGGTGGTTCGCCACGCGCATTTCGTCCGTCAGGTTGGCCGCCAGAAAAGCCCGGACTTCATCGCGGAAAGCAAGATCGTCCTCGCTTATATTCAGATGCATGACGCCCTATAGCTCCAATACCAGTTTGGCGATGATGCCGCGTTGCACTTCCGAAGAACCGGCATAGATCGTCGCGGCGCGGTAATTGAGATACTTCGGCATCACGGGAACGGAGGCGGCGGGGCCAATGGGCTCCACGTTGTTGCCGGGCACGCGGGCCTCGGGCTGGAATGGCGCGGCGTAATATTGCGTCGCCTCGACCGCCAGTTCGGAAATCGCCTGGTTGGTCTCGGAGCCGACCAATTTCATCATGGAAGAGGCGGGACCGGGACGCCCCCGCTGGGCGATTTCCGACATGATGCGATGCTCCGTCGCTTGCGCCGCCATTTGCCTGACCTCCAAGGCGGCCAGCTTGGCGGCAAAGGCGCCATCATCGATCAGGCGGCCGCCGTCCATGCGCTCGGCCTCGGCGATGGCGCGCAGCTTTGTCAGCGCCGCCGCCAGGGTGGTGGCGTAGGCGGCTCCGCCGCGCTCGAATTCCAGCAGATATTTCGCCACGGTCCAGCCGTCGTTCTCGGCGCCGACGCGGTTCTTGATGGGCACCCGCACATCATCGAAGAATACCTGGTTGACCTCGTGATCGCCGGCCAGGGTGATGATCGGCTCGATGGTGATGCCGGGCGTGTCCATGTCGATCAGGATGAAGGAAATGCCTTCCTGGCGCTTGCCTTCGGTGGACGTGCGGACCAGGCAGAACATGCGGTCGGCATATTGCGCGCCCGTGGTCCAGATTTTGGAGCCGTTGACCACATAGTCATCGCCATCGACGATGGCGCGGGTCTGCAGGGAGGCCAGATCGGAGCCGGCGCCCGGTTCCGAATAACCCTGGCACCAGGTGTCCACGCCGGAGCGGATGCGGGGCAGGTAGTAGTCTTTCTGCGCGTCCGTGCCGAACTTCATGATCACCGGGCCGACCATGCGCAGGCCCATGGAGAACAGCCGCGGCACGCCGGCCGCACCAGCCTCGGAATCATAAATATAGCGCTGCATGGGGCTCCAGGCGGCGGCGCCATGGTCCTCGGGCCAGGCCGGCGCGATCCAGCCCTGTTGGTAGAGGGTCTGGTGCCAGCGGCGGCCAATCTCCATCTCCGCGAAAACGCCGGAAGTCAGGTTGGAGGCCTCGCGCATATCGGGCGTCAGCTTGTCGTCGAAAAACGCCCGCACCTCGTCGCGGAAGGCCATATCCGCCGCCGTCGCATTCACATCCATGTGCCCAATTCCCTTTTGCCCATCGCCTCAGTATCACATGCCAAGCACCAGTTTCGCCATGATATTCCGCTGCACCTCGTTGGAACCGCCAGCGATGGAGCGGGCGCGCTGATCCAGATAGCGGCCCATGACGACCAGTTCGTCGGCGCCGCCGATGGGTGTCAAATTGCTGCCCCATTGGCGTGCCTGGGGCTGATGGGGGGCGCCATAATAGCCGATGGCCTCCATACTGCATTCCGTTATCGCCTGCAGCGCATTGCCGGCCTGGATCTTGAGCAGGGACGAAGCCGGGCCGATGCGGCCCGTGGCTTCCAATTCCGCGATGACCCGCTGTTCGGTGAATTCAACCGCCTGTACATCGACGGCCAGGGCGGCCAGGCGCTGGGCAAAACTACCATTGTCCAGACGGCGAGCTTCGGCCAGGCGTTGCAGGCCGGCCAAGGCGCCGCGCAGCCGCGCCCCCCAGGCCCGGCCGCCGCGTTCGAATTCCAGCAGATACTTGGCCACGGTCCAGCCTTCGTTCTCGGCCCCGACCAAATTGTCCCGCCCGACCCTGACGTTGTCGAAGAAAACCTGGTTGACCTCATGATTGCCGGCCAGGGTGATGATCGGTTCCACCGTGATGCCGGGCGTGTCCATTTCCAGCAGAATAAAGGAGATGCCTTCCTGCGGCCTGCCCTCATGTTTGGTGCGGACCAGGCAGAACATGCGGTCGGCGTACTGGGCATGGGTGGTCCAGATCTTGGCGCCGTTGATGATGTAATCCCGCCCCTCCCGCGCGGCCCGGCATTGCAGCGAGGCCAGGTCGGAACCCGAACCCGGTTCCGAATAACCCTGGCACCAGCTATCTTCCGCCGCCAGGATACGCGGCAGGTAAAACGCCTTCTGCTCCGCGCCGCCGTATCCCATGATGGCGGGGCCGACCATATCCAGGCCCATGGGCGCCAACAGGGGCGCCTCGGCCAGATGACATTCGGTGCCGAAGATGTGGCGCCGCATGGGGCTCCACCCCGTGCCGCCGTGTTCCACCGGCCAGCCGGGCGCGGCCCAGCCCTTGGCGTGCAGGATCTTTTGCCAGGCCTGGCTGGCCTCGTGGGGGCTGCAAATACCGGTCGTGCGCCGGCCCGCTTGGCGCAGGTCATCCGATAGCTTTTCGGCCAGAAAATCCTGGACTTCTTCCCGGAACGCCTCCTCCGCCGCCGCCGTGTCGAGATGCATGATGCCGCTCCTGTTGTTGACGGCGTTAGTTTACCGGCGGGTTCGGGCCACGGGTAGCTTCAAAATTTCGTGGAACGGGCGCCACGGGCTTTGACTCGAAGGGCCAGAAAGCGTGAAATGGCGGAAATCCATTGCCATGAATTATTGGCCCTCGGGCCAGGAAAGGAAACCAGCACATGACCGACCGCGGCAACTCACCGGCAAGCCGGGATATCGCTCATTATCTGCATCCCTACACCAACCTGGCGACCCACGAGGTTACCGGTCCGCACATCGTGACCAAGGGGCGCGGCATCTATGTCACGGATGAAAGCGGCAAGGAGTATATCGAAGGTCTGGCCGGCCTATGGTGCGCCTCGTTCGGTTTCGCCGAGGAGGAATTGGTGGAAGCCGCCACCGAACAACTGCGCACCCTGCCCTATTACCACGGCTTCGCCGGCAAATCGGTACACCCGGCCATCGACCTGGCGGAAATGTTGAAGGACATCGCGCCGGTGGAATTTTCCAAGATATTTTTTGCCAATTCCGGCTCGGAGGCCAACGATTCCGCCGTCAAGATGGTCTGGTATTTCAACAATGCCCGGGGCCGGCCGAAGAAGAAGAAATTCATCTCCCGTCTGCGCGGCTATCACGGCGTCACCGTGGCGGCCGGCAGCCTGACGGGCCTGCCCTACGCCCAAATGGATTTCGACCTGCCCCTGGATTTTGTCCGCCACACCATGACGCCGGACTATTACCGGGGCGCCGAAGAGGGCGAATCCGAGGAAGAATTCGCCAGCCGCTGCGCCCAGGCGCTGGAAGACATGATCCTTGAAGAGGGCCCGGAGACGGTGGCCGCCTTCATCGCGGAACCGGTGATGGGGGCGGGCGGCGTCGTGCTGCCGCCGAAGACCTATTTCGAGAAAATTCAGGCGGTCCTGAAGAAATATGAAGTGCTGATGATCGCCGATGAGGTGATCTGCGGTTTCGGCCGCACCGGCAACATGTGGGGCAGCCAGACCTATGACATCAAGCCCGACATCCTGACCTGCGCCAAGGCATTGTCATCGGCCTATCTGCCGATCTCCGCCGTGATGATCAGCGAGGAGATTTATCAGGGCCTGCGCGGCAATTCCGAAAAACTTGGCATCTTTGGTCACGGCTATACCTATTCCGCCCATCCCGCTTGCGCGGCGGTGGCGCTACGGGCGCAGAAGCTGATGAAGGAGCGGGATATCATGGGCCATATCCAGGCCATCGCGCCGCATTTCCAGAACCGGATCGCCAAACTGGGCGAACATGCCATGGTTGGAGACGCCCGCGGCGTCGGCCTGATCGGCGCGGTGGAGATCGTCGCCGACAAGGCCACCAAGCGCTCCTATGACCCGGCCGCCAAGGTCGGCGCCCTGATCCAGAATGCCTGTCAGGAACACGGCCTGATCACCCGGGCCATGGCGGGGGATATCCTCGGGTTCTGTCCGCCATTGATCATCACATCGGATGAAATCGACGAAATGTTCGACCGCTTCACCCGTGCCCTGGACGAAACCGAGATGCAGTTGAAGCAGCAAGGCGCCTCGGCGGCGCAATAGGCGCCACCAGTCTTATAGGCACGGAAAAACCCGCCGCGCGGCCTGCGCGGCGGGTTGTTCTTTTTGGCGGGTCTTAGT
>JAYGEB010000335.1:0-3446 GCA_046582595.1 Alphaproteobacteria bacterium
GAAGGTTTCTAAATGAGAGAACTGGAACCTTATATCACCACTTGATTTATAAAGGCGCAAATGAGGCGCAGTAATAAAATATACTCAATAACCCTTTGTATTCATTAAGTTTTTTTTCGTTTCCAGTTCCCGAAACGCTAAAGCGGACGCATATCGGCCAAAATGGCTTGCGGTGTTTCGCCGCAAGCCATTTTTCGTTTGGGCCATTTTTCGTTTGGCGGTTTGAATTTGTTGTATACAGACGTTGTTGGATGAGGAGACGGACCATGCACGCGGTATCCGGTAACAAGATCAGAATTGGCATCCTCGGGGCGTCCGGTTACACCGGCGCCGAACTGGTGCGTCTGCTCGCCCGTCACCCCGGCGCCGAAATCGTGCTGATGACCGCCGACAGCCATGCCGGCGAGCCGTTCGATCAGGTATTCCCCCATTTGGGCGGCCTGGATCTGCCCGGCCTGGTCAAGATCGACGAGGTGGAATGGGCCGGTATCGAGGTTGACGCGGTGTTCTGCGGCCTGCCCCACGGCACCACGCAGGAGATCATCGCCGGTCTGCTGCATCAGACCGGGCACGGCGTGGTCGATGAGCTCATGCGCGAGGGCCCGGGCGATGCCGCCGCCGCCATTCAAGGCACGCCGCGGGTGATCGACCTCTCCGCTGATTTCCGCCTGGACAGCACCGACACCTACGCCGAATGGTGCGGCCACGAACATTACGCCCCGCATCTGCAGCCCGAGGCGGTTTACGGCCTGACGGAGACGGCGCGGGACCAACTGCCCGAAGCCCGTCTGGTGGCCTGCCCCGGCTGTTACCCCACCGTGGCGATCCTGCCCCTGGCGCCGCTGCTGGCGGCGGGCAAAATCGATCCGGAAGATATCATCATCGATGCCAAGTCGGGTATTACCGGCGCCGGGCGGGGCGCGAACGTGGCCAATCTGTTCTCCGAGGTGTCCGAGGGGGTGCATGCCTACGGCATCGCCCAGCATCGTCATGGACCGGAGATTGATCAAGAATTATCAAAGGCTTATGGGGAAAATCTAACAGTTAACTTTACCCCGCATCTGGTGCCAATGAACCGGGGTATCCTGGCCACGAACTATGTGCGTCTAGTGGGCGAAACGACGGTGGATGACCTGCGCGCCTGCCTGGAGGAGCGCTACGGCGACGAGCCCTTCGTGCGCGTGGTGGCGGATGGCGCCGCACCCGCGACGCGCCATGTACGGGGCTCCAACCATTGCCTGATCGGGGTCTTCGCGGACCGTTTGCCGGGCCGCGCCATCATCGTCTCGGTGATCGACAATCTGGTCAAGGGCGCCTCGGGCCAGGCGGTGCAGAACATGAATGTGATGTACGGCATGGCCGAAACCACGGGCCTGGAACAAGAGGCATTGTTTCCTTGATGGGTTTCTTTGTTTGCCGGCATTTCGGCTAAGACATGAGTCCGGGCGGCATCGTCACCTACGGCGGCATGACGCCAAACATCCACCCGGACGCCTTCATCGCGCCCGGCGCCCATGTCATTGGCAAGGTGGAGATCGGCGCCAAGGCCTCGGTCTGGTACAATTGCGTCGTGCGCGGCGACGAGGAGCCGATCCATATCGGTGCCGGCAGCAACGTTCAGGACGGCAGCATCATCCATACCTCGGGCGGCATCGCCGATACCTGGATCGGCGAGAATGTGATGATCGGCCATATGTGCCTGTTGCACGGCTGCCGGATCGGGGACCGGGCCTTCGTCGGCATGGGGTCGATCGTGCTGGACGGGGCGGTGATCGAGGGCAAGTCGATGCTGGCGGCGGGCGCCATGCTGACGCCGGGCAAACGCATCCCGTCGGGCCAGCTTTGGGCCGGCAGGCCGGCGAAATTCATGCGCGATCTGCGCCCGGAGGAACTGGTCGAACATGCCGAGATGGTGGAGATCTATTTCGCATTGTCCCACGGGCACGGGGAAGCCCTGAAATAACCTGAAATCATCTGGAATTGAGCATGCGCATTATCGTCACGGGAGCCGGCATCGGCGGCACCGTCCTGGCCCTGGCTCTCGAACAATTTGGTGAACGGGCCGGCCTGGATTATTTGCTGTTGGAACAGGCGCCTGGATTGACGGAGGTCGGCGCCGGCATTCAGTTAAGCCCCAATGGCGTGCGGATATTGCAATGGCTGGGCCTGGGCGACGATCTGGCCGGCTTTTGCGTCGAGCCCGGCGGCCACCAGTTGAAGGATTGGCGCAGCGGCGAAACGGTGCTGGAGACGCCCCTGAAAGCGGTGGTGAGGGATACCTTCGGCGCGCCCTATTACCATGCTCACCGGGCCGACCTGATCGACGCCCTGGCCGCCCGCCTGAACCCCGAGCGCCTGCGTCTGAACGCCAGGGTGGTCGCGGTCGAACAGGACGATGGCAAGGTCACCGCCGTGCTGGAAGACGGCGGCCGGGAAGTGGGCGATGTGCTGATCGGGGCCGACGGCATCCATTCGGTGGTCCGCAACCAGGTTTTCAACCCGGATCCACCCCGCCCCTCGGGCTATGTTGCCTGGCGCGGAATGGTGGCGGCGGAAGACGCGGCGCATCTGGGCATCGAGAGGCAATCCATCGCCGTCATGGGGCCGCGCCAGTCCATGGTGATTTACTACGTCTCGGGCGGCGCCAAGATTAACTGGGTCGCCATCGGCGCCAGCGATGATGAACTGCGTGAAAGCTGGTCGCAGACCGCCTCCAAGGCGGATTTGCAGAAAAGCTTCGAAGGCTGGCATGCCCACCCGCGGGGTCTGGTCGATCTGACGGAAGCGCTGTTCGTCACCGCCCTGCATGACCGGGAGCCGCTGCCAAGCTGGGTCCATGGCCGCGTCGCCCTGATGGGAGACGCGGCGCATGCCATGCTGCCCTACCACGCCCAGGGCGCCGTGCAATCCATCGAGGATGCCTGGGTGCTGGCAAGATGTCTGCAATTGGGTGCCGCCGATCCCGCTACGAACCCTGGCGCCGCCCTGTTGCAGTACCAAAGCCTGCGCAAGGACCGGGCCCAGCGCCTGCAACGCCATTCCCGCAACGCCGAACGCTGGTATCACCTGGACGACGCCGGCGAAATCGCCCGCCGTAACGCCCGCCTGGCGGCGCATGCCGAAAACAGCGGCACCGGCCTGACGCCGCAGCAAATCTGGCTGTTCGCCTACGACGCCGAAAAAGCCGTCCTGGGCACCGACCACGACTGGCGCGCCCTGCGCGAGTGGTAGAGGCTATCAAGCCCGCAATAAACCCCCTTGCCCCGCACGGGCGGGCGCGGCATGTTCCCCCCGCCACCGAGCCTTCCTCGACATGCCCCCTTGGCGGAATTGGCAGACGCACGGGACTTAAAATCCCGAGACTTAACAGTCGTCCCGGTTCGAGTCCGGGAGGGGGCACCAAACTACCGGAAAAATACCAGAAAACCGTCAAATAAACAGCTTCT
>JAYGEB010000020.1:0-1969 GCA_046582595.1 Alphaproteobacteria bacterium
TGGTCTTGACGATGCGGCCGCCATGATCGGTAATGAGGGGATCAATCAGTTCCGCGCGATGGGCGTTCAGGCGCCGCAAGGTGCCGGCCTCGTCCAGGCCCATGAGGCGCGCGTAGCCGACCACATCGGCCGATAGGATCACCGTCAGCCGGCGTTGAATCCCTTCCGTCATGGGCGCAGTGTAACCGCGCCCGATGGGAGCGTCCATGTGAACCAAATCTAAACGTTTGTTCACCATTGTCCGATAATGTTGATTTGCCCTTGCGGTCGCCGTTATGGCATGGAATGTGTTGCCTGGAGATGTTGGGGAATTGAAGGCCATGGATTCTGCGATCCTGTTGAAATATGACCAGCGCGTGCCGCGCTATACCTCCTATCCCACGGCGGTGCAGTTCACCGATGCCGTGGGCCCGGACCAGCATGCCGCCTGGCTGGGCGAAGTGGGTGGGGAGGAGCCGGTATCGTTGTACGTGCATGTGCCGTTTTGCGAGGTTTTGTGCTGGTATTGCGGCTGCAATACCCAAGTCGGCCGGCACCAAAATACCTTCGAGAGCTACACCGACCTGGTCTGCCTGGAAATCGACCGGGTGGCGGACCGCCTGGGCGCCCGGCCCAGGGCGGCGGCGATGCATTGGGGGGGCGGCACGCCCAGCGCCATCGGGCCGGCGCGCATGGCCCGGATCATGGACAAATTGTGCCAACATTTCGATTTTATGCCCGATGTGGAAATCGCCGTGGAGATGGACCCGCGCGTGCTTTCGCCCGAGGATATCCAAACCTTGACCCGCGACATGGGCGTCAACCGCAGCTCCATCGGGGTGCAGGATTTCGATGCGGAAGTTCAAGAGGCCGTCAACCGGGTGCAGCCCTATGACCTGGTCGCCGAAACGGTCGAGCACCTGCGCGCGGGCGGCATCAAGGATCTAAACCTGGATTTGATGTATGGCCTGCCCCATCAGCGCCGGGACAATTTTGGCCATTCCGCCGATCTGGCGATCGGTCTGGCGCCCGAGCGCATGACGCTGTTTGGCTATGCGCATGTGCCGTGGATGTTCAGCCATCAGAAACTGATCAAGGAAAGCGACCTGCCCAACGCCGAGGAGCGCCTGAGCCTGTTCGCCGAGGCCTTGCGACGTCTGGAAGATGCCGGCTATGTCCATATTGGCCTGGATCATTTCTCCAAGGCGGGTTCGGAGATGGCCATCGCCCAGCGCGAAGGCCGCCTGCACCGCAATTTTCAGGGCTACACCACCGATACCGCGAAAACCCTCATTGCCTTTGGCGCCTCCGCCATATCCACCTTGCCGGGCGGTTTCATCCAGAACAAATCCGCCGCGCGGGATTATATGAACGCCATCAAGGCCGGCGGGCTGGGCACCAACCGGGGCGTCGGGCTGACCGACGAGGACCGCCTGCGCTCCCATATTATCGAGCGGCTGATGTGCGATTTTCATGTCGATCTGGAAACCGTCTGCGACGGCTTCGATGTTCCGGTCGCCCGTTTGGCCGATGACATGGCCAAGCTGGATGCCCTGGTGGCCGACGGTCTGGTGGCGGTCGACGGCTGGCATGTGGAGGTGCTGCCCCGCGGCCGCATGCTGGTGCGCATGGCCTGCGCCGCCTTCGATCAATACCACGCCCCCAACCCCGACAAACCGGCCCACGCCAGGGCGATTTAAGGGCGCCTCCGCCGCTCGACATCATTGCCGGCTTGAACCACCGCTTGATTTAGAGCAATTTTCGGCTAATTGGATTCGCTCTTGCGATCCAAGTAGTTGGTTCAATTGCTCTTTTCTTAAGAATTCGAGCATGTTCAAAGAGGACATGCTCTAGAGCATTTTCACTGAAGTGTGACTCAACGGAGGTTTCTTTTTCGTCATCACTCTGATTCTCTTGTGATTGAATCGCAAAGGGAGTTAGAGCATGGCTTATTCGGAAGATCTTCGGCAACGTATTGTCGATGCGGTGG
>JAYGEB010000025.1:0-27136 GCA_046582595.1 Alphaproteobacteria bacterium
CTTCGTAATGCGCCGAATTCGGTCGTTTCAGGGGCCCCTCGGCGGCGTCGTGAAACCTTGAAGGTACTGGCACCGTCGGCGGTTCCACTCCTACCCGAGGGGCCCCTGAAACGATCTATATGGGTCTTTATCATCGCACCTTGGTATGAGAGCGCTTCCAGGCCAGAAAACCTCTCGGGCCGGATTTAGGCGCTGCGTTTGCGATTCGCGTTCTTGGCCTTCGGCGGCTGATAGGCTTTTGCCGCGTGATAATCGCAGTAGGGCTGGACACCCTTGCTGTTGGCGCCGCAAAAATGGAAGTCCAAATCGCCCGGATCGCCAATGGGCCAGCGGCAGGTTGAAGCGGTCAAGGAAAAAATCGTTGCCCCTTCGTCTATCGGAGGTTGCAGATGAAGGACCTTTTCGGCCCGCTCTTTCTGCCGTTGTTGGCGGGTTACCGAGGATTTCGAGGGTTTTGACAGACCCAGGCGGTTGGCCTTGCCGATCACGGCATTGCGGGTGATATCCTCCCCCAGACGCTCGGCGATTTGCCGCGCTGAATGGCCCGATTGCCATAATTGTGATAATAATGCGACCCGTTCATCGGTCCAATCCACGGCCATGTGACACCCCCACCTTGGTTCGGTTGTTGTTATTCTGGCGCGGGCGGATTGTAGCTAGGGTTGGCCGTCAAAACAATATATAATGTAGGAACAAAATAGGAACTATACCAAATCCTGTGGATAACCTTGTGGCCGCCCTTGTGGAAATCCTGGGTAAAACCTCCGCGGTCATAGGTTTTTATCGAGGAATTCCAACACTCTATCCAAATAATACGTACGATTTCCGGTGGCATGAAAACCAACATGCCCGCCATGCCGGGTAAGGACGGGAAACAGCCAGGAATTTCCGCTCCAATCATGCGCCAGATACGGACCGATTGGCACGATGGGGTCATCTTGGGCATGCAGCAACAGGGTCGGGCAATTGATTTGCGCTAAAAAGCCCAGCGCCTGGCAATTCGCCCAATAGTCGTGGGCATCACGGTAGCCATTGCGCGGCGCGACGAAGGTATCGTCCAGTTCCACGAAGTTGCGGGAGGCCTGGATGGCGTCCCGTTCGGCGGCGCTGACGGCGGCGCCGGGGGCCAGACATTCACGGCAAAACGCACGTAATAATGCGCGGTTATAAAGGGCATTGCGCGGCCGCAGCATATTGGCCGAGGTGACGGCCAGATCGATCGGCGCCGAGACCGTGGCCACGGCCCGCAGGGGCAGGGCGTCGCCATACTCGGCGGCGAACTTCAGGCTCATGTTACCGGCCAGGGAAAAGCCGACCACGACGACACCTTGCGCAATCGTGGCGGGTGGCAGGGCCGCAATGGCGTCGGCCAGATCCCGCGACCGCCCGGCGTGGGATTGCAAGGTGCAGCTTGCCCGCGACGGCCCCGCGCCCCGCAGGTTCAGACGCAAGGTGGAGAAGCCGTGTTGCAGGAAGAACCGCGTGGCATGGATGATATAGCTGCTGTCCTCGCAGCCGGCCAGGCCATGGATCACGATCACCAGGGGTTTGGCGTGATCCGCGCCGGCGTTATGCAGGGCCCATAGCCGGTCGCCGCTGCCGTCGCCCATTTCCAGGTACAATCTATCGCCCGCGACGGGCGCCGGGCCTGGGCATAGGGAACCGCGCAGGCTTTGTAAATCGCCGCCCCACCAGGGCGGGCGCTGGCTGAAAGCCTCAGAAACGGTCGGCACGGAAAGGCGTTGCGTCGATATCGCAGCGCCGGTCCTGTACCAGATCGGCGATCATCCGCCCGGTCACGGCGCCCAGGGAGAGACCAAGATGGCCATGACCAAAGGCATGGAAGACCCGGTCGAAACGGCTGGAGCGGCTGATCACGGGCAGCGAATCGGGCATGGAGGGACGATGCCCCATCCAGGGTTTGGCCCCCTCGTCCCCCAAGCCGGGGAACAGCCGCTTGGCATGGGCCAACAGAATATCGGCGCGGGCATAGTTGGGCGGCGCCTTCAGGCCGCCGAACTCCACCGTGCCGGCCAGGCGCAGACCGTCCGACATCGGCGTCACGCCGAAACCAAGAGAGCTGATCAGCATGGGCACCCGCACCTCGATCTGGGGCCGGGGCAGCATCATGTGATAACCCCGCTCCGTATCCAGGGGCACGCGGTCGCCCACGGCGGCGGCCAGGGGCTTGGAAAAGGCGCCGGCCGCGATCACCACGTCCTCCACCGCGAAATCGCCCTGGTCGGTGCGTACGTGGCTGGGGCCGTCGGCGGCAATGGTAAAGCCCGTCGCCTTGGCGCGCACGAAAACGCCGCCCGCCGCCTCGATTTGGGCGGCCAACAGTTGCGACAGCGCCAGGGGCGATGTGACATGGCCCGACTGGGTCGCCAAGGCGCCCCCCGCCATGTCCGGGCCGATGGCCGGTATCAGTTGGCGCACCTCGTCCGGACCCAATATTTCGACCGCCACGCCCCGGCGCCTGCGGGCGGCGTTATCGGGCTCGGCTGCCGCCACATCCCTAGCCCTGGGATAGAGGTACAGACAACCCTGGCGACGGATGGGCACTTGATCGGAGGGCACATCGTCAAGCAAACTCATATAATGCTCAACGCCCGGCAGTATGATGGATGCCAGCGCCTTGGAAATCTCCTCCACCCGGCCGGGCGTGCTGCTGGCCATGAAGCGCAGCAGCCACGGCAGCATCCGCGGCAGATAGCCGGGCCGGATGGTCAGCGGCCCGGTACGGTCCAACAGCAGTCCGGGCAGCCGCCTCCACAGGCCCGGATGGCCCTCGGGCAGCACCGAACCGGCGGATAGAATACCGGCGTTGCCAAAGGAGGTCCCCCGTCCCGGCTCGTCCCGATCGATCACCGTGACCGAACACCCCCGGCGTTGCAGGGTGCGCGCGCAACAAAGGCCAATAATGCCGGCGCCGATAATTGTGACGGTGCGCTGATCGCTCATTCCAAAATCCCGGTTCGAAGCCTAGTTGGTGGAGATTGAGGAAGAGGTGGTGGAGGTGGACAGGGAGGTTCCGCTGGAAACCGGCGTCGCGCCGGCCGCATCCACCGAGCCATCGCCCCTGACCCGCAACTTAAAAGTCACCGCGCTGTTCGCGGCCGCCAATGCCGCCGCCATGCCCGCCAGCCCGGCGGCGCCCTTCACGATTCGGCCGGGCAGCCCGCTCCATTGCTCGGTCATGGCCGTCTCCAGCGCCTCCAGCGTCGCTAATGCGCCGCCCGTGCCGGTCTGTTTGGCATTCTGGGTTTGCGCCAGGGCCACCCCGGAACAGGCCAGACAGACCGCCATGACGGCCGCCGCCCTCATGTGAACAGGCGAAAGCGGTGATCGCCATCGCGTTCGATATCATGGAGCAAATCCACCTCCCAGGTCAGGTAGGCGCGCATGCGGTCTTCCACGCCGCCGGCATGGTCATAAGGCTTCACCCAGGTATCATCGCGTTCGTCGGCCATGTTTTCCAGGCCCTGGCTCAATTCGTGGCCGGCCCCGGCCCAGGCATCCGTGCCGCCCGCCAGCACGGCGACGGGCATGGCGGTCAATTCCGAGGCCTCGGGCGCCGCCAGACGGGCCAATATAGCGTCGGGGGAAGTCAAGACCAGCAGGGGTTTTGCCCCCACCTTGGGCAGACTGTCCGCCAGCCGGGCCCGCACGGCCCACCAGGCGCCGGGGACGTGGCCCTTGTCATAGTCCCGGCTGGGTCCCAGGTCGACCACCACCACGGTACCGGCCGCGATCCGGGCCGCCAGTTCATCGGGCTGAATTTCATTCCGGCCAGCCTGGCCAATTCCCGCCGGTCCCCGCGCCGGCAACTCGGTCGTCATCTCAAAACCGTCCAGGCCACCGTCCAGGACCGCCACGTCCCAGCCCATCTGGACCAACCAGGATGCGGTCATGGTCGCCCGGACCCCGTTGTCATCGACCAGCACGACCCGCGCGCCCAGGGTGCCGCACCATCCGTCGATGCCCTGCACCAATTGTCCGCCGGGCGCATTGGCGATGCCCACGGGGTGGCCGGCGGCATATTCCTCCGGATCGCGCACGTCGAGAATATACAAGGTACGGTCCTCCGCCTCGGCCCGCCATTCGGCCAGCGTGGCCCGGTCGATACGGGGCACCTGGAAACGGCCGCCGGCGGCCTGGGCGCAGGCCTGGGCCTTGGGCAGGGCGGCGGCCGAGAGCGGCGGCGCCATGCGGTCTTGACCCCGCTCCAATTCATAGCCGGCTAGATGCCAGCCCATGGTGCCGTTTTTCAGGGCCACCACCTTGTTTGGAATGGCGACGTTGATCAGGGACTGCGCGCCGATGATACTGCGCGTGCGCCCGGCGCAATTGACCACCACCAGGGTATCGGGATCGGGGGCCAGATCGTGCACCCGGCAGGCCAGTTCCGCCCCCGGACAATCGATGCCACCGGGAATATTCATGATCTGGTATTCATCCATGGGCCGGCTGTCCAGGATCACCAGGTTTTCGCCGCCATCCCGCAGGGCTTGCAGTTCCTCCGCCTCGATGTGCGGCGTGCCGTAGTGGTGCTCGACATATTCCCCGAACGCCTTGCAGGGCACATGCACGCCGGAAAACAGCACGTAACCCGCCGCCTCCCAGGCCGCGATGCCGCCCTCCAGACAGGAGAGGTCCCGGTAGCCGAGCGTTGCCAGTTTGGCCGCCGCGCGTTCCGCGAAGCCGACGCCGGCGTCAACCAACACGATCCGCGTCCCTAAACGCGGAACCAGGGAGCCGGCCAGCAATTCCAGCGAACTTAAAGGCATGGGCACGGTGTAAAACAGGTGCGATTGGGAATAGGCGCCTTCCTCGCGCACATCCAGCAGCGCCAGCTCGCCGCCGTCGTTCAACATGGCCTTCAGATCCTGGGCGGCTACGAATTTTGTCATGTCGTGCTCCTATTCCGCCGGTTGCGGGCTTTCTTCGGTATTTACATTGCGGCCCCGCTCCACCACGGCTGAAACCAGGCTCAACAGGGGTGGAATAATCAGCAGGGTCAGGGCCGCCGACAGGGACAGCCCGCCCAGCACCACCGAGCCCAAACCGCGGTACAATTCCGACCCGGCGCCGCCGAATACCACCAACGGCAGCATACCGAAGACGGATGTCAATGTGGACATGAAGATTGGCCGGATGCGGTTGCGCACCGCCTCGATGATGGCGGCCTCCGCGTGCAAACCGGCCGTGCGCACCAGGAACAGGGTCTGATGGACGATCAATATGGCGTTGTTGACCACGATGCCGATCAGTATGACGAACCCCAGCATGGTCAGCATGTCCAGGGGCTGGAAGGTAAAGACATTCAACAGCGCCAGGCCGAGGACGCCGCCCGCCGTCGCCAGGGGTACGGAAAATAGTATAATCAAGGGGTAGAGGAAACTCTCGAACAGTACCGCCATGACCAAATAGACAATGATCACGGCAACCGCCAGATCGACCACCAGATGATCCCAGGCCTCGGTCAACTTATCCGCCGTGCCGGACAGGCGCAGCTTGACCGATGCCGGCAGACCCTTTTTGCGCAAGCTGTCGATCACCTCGTTCTGGAGGATTTCCATGGCCGCTTCCAAGGGCAGATATGGCCTCGGCCGGACCTCCAATGTCACCGTCCGTTCCCGCTCCACATGGCGGATTTCGGTCGGCCCCGACGTCATCACGATATCCGCCAACGAGCTCACCGGCAATATGGTGCCCGAACGGGTCACCACGGGCAGATCGCCAACGCCCTGGGTCTCGGTGATCTGGCCGTCGGGGCCGACCAGCATCAAATCCATGCGGCGGCCGTCGATGGTCACTTCCGCGACCCGCAAGCCGTCGTTGAAGGCATCCACGGTCAAAGCCAATTCCAGGGCGGTAACGCCGTTATCGGCCAGCAGGACCGGGTTTGGAATCACGCGGATTTCCGGCGCGCCCAACTCCAAACCCGGTTTGGGCCGCAGTTGGTTGCCCTGCTTGCGGGGCAGGGTTTTGCCGATCAGGCGGGCGGCCTGACGCGCCACGCCGAGAACCACATCAAGATCGGGTCCGGAAACTTCCAGATTTATACTGCGCCCGCCGCCGATGCCCCGGCCAAACAGGGAGCGTTTCGATATGAAACCATAGGTCCCCGGCTCCTTGAAAATCGGCGCCCGCAGCACTGGGATCAACTCGCCGACCCGTTCCGGATCGACGGCCGAGGCGCCGATAAAGGTCGTGGCGCGCGCCGCCACGTAGAAGAAATTCTCAATCTTTGGCGGCTTGCCGGGTTCCGCCTGCCGGCCTGATACCGATGCCCACAGGGGCCGTACGGCGTCTTCGAGCTGCCGGGCAATGGCGTTCGTCGTTTCCAGATTATAGCCCGGTGGCGGCAGGATCACGCCAAAAATCAGATTTCGGTTGCCGTCTGGCAGGTAATCCAGTTTCGGCAGGAAGGCCCATGTGGCAACGGCGCCAGTGCCACACAGGACACCAACCACGATGACGGCCAGGCCGCGGCTTTTTACCACGCGATGGGTGAAGGCCAGGATGGCGCCGCTGATGGCGGCGGCAAAATTATCCACCAAGGGCAGGCGTAGAGGATTTTCCAGACTCTTCATGCCATCCCGCAACAGGCGTCTTGACAGGGCGGGCACCACGGTCACGGAGACGATCAGGGACAGCAGCACCGAGACCGAAATGGCGACCGCGATATCCCGGAACAATTGTCCCACTTCCAATTTCATCACCAGCAGCGGCAGGAAGACCAGGACGGTGGTCAAGGCGGAGACCAGGATGGCGCCCCAGACCTGTTGGGCGCCCAGATAGGCGGCAAGTTTTGGCCGCGTTCCCTCCTGACGGTGGCGGTAGATATTTTCCAAAACCACGATCGCCGCATCCACCACCATGCCGACGGAAAAGGCGATGCCGGCCAGGGAGATCACGTTGAGGGAGCGGCCCAGGGCGGCCATGGCGACAAAGGCGCCGACCACCGAAACCGGGATCGCCAGGGATACCACCAAGGTCGCCCGGGCCGAGCGCAGGAACAGCAACAGCACCACGGCGGCCAGCAGCCCGCCGACGATAATATTAGTCTGCACCAGACTGATCGCGGAATTGATGTAGATGGTTTCGTCATAGACTTGGCGAATGGTCAAACCCACCGCCGGCAAGGTAACCTCGGCCAATTCCTTGATGACCTGGTGAATGCGCTCCATGACTTCGATGACATTGGCGCCCGCATCGCGAATGGTGTTGGCGGCAAGGGTCGGGTTGCCCAGGCTGCGGATATAAGCGGTTGGCGATTTGTGGGAAAATTCCACGCTGGCGATATCGCCGATCGTCACGCGGCCGATCCGGCCCGTGCCGCTATTATTCTCGGAGCGCACGAGGACGGCGGCGACTTGCTCGGGACTTTTGAATTCACCAACCGTGCGCACCACATAACGGCGCTTGCCCTCGACCACGTCGCCACCGGACATCGAGGTATTCGCCGCCTTCAGCGCCGCCACCACGCGGGGCACGGTGAGGCCATAGCGGGCCAATTTTTCCGGATCGACGATAACCCGCAGTTCCCGCTCGCCGCCGCCATAGATATTGACGCGGGAGACACCGGGCACCCGTTCCAAACGGTCGCGCACCAGATCATCCACCAGGTCAAGCTGGCTATGGATCGGCCTGTCGTTACCCGGCAGCCGGTCGATGATAAACCAGCCGATGGGATTATCGTCGGAGGACGAGGTGCGGATCGTCGGTTCGTTGGCCTCGTCCGGATAGCCGGTAACCCGGTCCAGGCGATTGGCCACCAACAGCAGCGCCCGGTCCATATTCTGATCGATATTGAATTCCAGGTTGATGCGGGCGCGGCCGTCTTCGGCCCGGCTGGTAATGGAAGTTACGCCTGGCAGGCCCTTCAGGGCATCTTCCTGGCGGTTGACGATCTCCCGCTCAATCTCGGCCGGCGCGGCGCCTGGCCAGATGGTCTGAATATTCAATACCGGCCGGCGCACATCGGGCGTCAATTGGATCGGAATGGTCTGCAGCGCCAGCAGACCAAACAGGATGATCATCAGCACCGCCGCAACCACCGCGATGGGCCGGTCGATGGATATGCGGATCAAGTTCATGCGTGGCCTCTACCCTGGTGTCCCGGTTCAAAACCGCACGGGCTGTCCGGGGAACAGCCGCTCGTTACCGCGCACGACCACGACCTCGCCCACTTTCAAGCCATCGCGAACGACAAAGCGGCCGCCCACGGCATCGCCGATCTTGATGGTGCGCGGCTGAGCCGCGCCGTCCACCACCACGAATACCATGTCGTTGCCGCGCCGTTTCAAAACCGCATCCTTGTGGACCGAAACGACATCCTGCCCGGTGCTAATGGGGATGGCCACGGTAACGCTTTGATTGTCGGCCAGACTGCCTTTCAGGCCCTCCAGGTCAGCGGTGAAACGGACGGCCCTGGTCCGGGTCCGCGGATTTTCCTGGGGCACCACGGCGCGGACCTTGGCGGTCAGAGTTTGCCCGTTGATGCGGACGGTAACGCCCACGCCGGGTTTCAGGCCGCCGATACGTTTGACCGGCACATCCGCCTCAACCTCCAGGGCGCTGTCGTCAATCAGGCTGACCACGGCCTGGCCCACATTCACGTAAGCCCCGACATCCGTGTGGCGCCGGGTCACGACGCCTGGAAACGGCGAGCGTATGACCGCATAATTCAGATCGATCCGGGCCAGGTGGGCATCCGCCTCGGCCTGCTGCAAACGCGCCGACGCCTCGGCGACCCCGGCCTTCAGCATGGCGACTTCCTGGCCCATGGCATCGTATTTCGAGGCCCGGTGCGCGGCGGACTTGTTTGTGCGCAATCGGTCCAGGCGGCCCATCTCCTGGTTTTTCTTGACCAGTTCCGCCTGGCGCGCGGCCAGCCGGGCCTTGTACGATGCCACCTCCGCCGCGCGGCGCTGCCCCATCCAGTGCAGGCGTTCGCGCACCAGCACCGCCACGGTGTCGCCTTTTTGCAACCGATCGCCCACATCCACCCGCATCTCCGCCACCGGCCCCGCGACCCTGGCCGCGACAATGCCCGAGCGCCGCGCCACCAGGCGCCCAATGACTGCAATGGTTTGCGAGACCGTCTCCGCGCGCACCTTGTCGGTGCCAACCAGGGCGGCCCTGGGAGCGCTTTTTTTGCCCGGTTTCTTTTGTGCCAGACCGGGAACCGGAGCCAGCGAGATAACGAAAGCCAGAATTCCAGTCAGCACAAGGACGCCCGTTTGGCGCCGGAATTGAGAAAATTGACACGGTTTCATTGATGCAGCGATCACTCATGGTTGGGAGTCAGACCGCAAAGTGGCATCGTGGGGCCGTCTATTCAAGACATCTTAACGTGTCAATTTGCACGCGGCCGGAACCAGCCGTGGTTTAATTCGCTCAAACGATACGTTCCGCTGGGAAATGCAGAGTTGCCTTGGTTCCTGCCCCGGGCTCGGACGACAAGGTGAAACTGCCGCCGTGCAATTCAGCCACGGCGGTGGTAATGGCCAAGCCCAGGCCCAGGCCGCCGTGCTGACGGCTGGCACTGTCGTTCAGTTGGGCGAAGGACAGCCGGGCCCGCGCCAATTCCGCCTCGTCCATGCCGACGCCATTGTCGCGCACGAATAAATCCAGGCCCGAACGGCTGTCGAATTTGACGCCGATCTCGTTCTCGCCACCAGCTTCGGTGAATTTGACGGCGTTGGTCAACAGGTTCAACAGCATCTGTTTGATCTTGGCCTGATCGCCAATCAGATCGGGTAGGTCGTCGGGCAGGCTTTCCAGCAATATAAAACTCTTGGCCGCCGCCTGCTCGGAAATCAGGGCAATCGTGCCTTCGATGCATTGCTCCAGATCGACGGCGCCTTCCGCCAATTTCAAATCGCCGGTTTCGATGCGCGACATATCCAGGATATCATTGATGACCACCAGCAGGTCACGGCCGGACTGGTTGATGGATTGCAAAAAGCCGCGCCGGTCATCCTCGCCCAATTGGCTGTTTTGGGTATCGCTCAGCAGGTCCGAAAAGCCGATAATCGAATTCAGCGGGGTGCGCAATTCATGGCTGACGTTGGCCAGGAACTGGGATTTGGCGTGGCTCGCCACTTCGGCCGCGTCGCGGGCCTGGGTGATTTCCACTTCCGCCAGTTTGCGCGCGGTTATGTCGGTGACGGAGCCAGCGATGCGATAGGCATGCCCTGTTGAATCGCGTAATGCCAGCGCCCTGTCGGCGATCCAGCACAACTCTCCATTTTCCCGATGGACCCGGTATTCCATATCAAAAATGAGGCTTTCGCCGTCCAAATGGGCGCGCCAGCCCAGGTGGTAATCTTCCAGATCGTCCGGATGGATGGTGGCGATCCAGTCCTCGCGGCGAAAATCACCGGGATCGCTTTCAGAGCCGATGATGGACAGGACGCGGGGGGAAATATAGAAGCGGCCGCTGCGCAGGTCCAAGTCCCAGAGACCTTCATTCGAAGCGAGGGAAACCAGGGCATAGCGTTCCTGGACATTGCGCAGATCCAGTTCCTTGGCGGCCAGTTCGGTCACATCGCGGACAAAGGTCAGGATGCCGCCATTGGCGCATTGGCAATCGATGGTCTCGTATTCCCGCCCTCCAATTTTACGCCGCTCGCCAACATCGCCGATCCAATGGCGATGTTGGCGTTGTTCGAACCAGCTCGCCGTCGCCGAAACCGGTGCATAGGCCGCATCCATTTCCGCCCTGAGCACATCGTCGAAATGTACGCCTTCCCGCAGGCAACCTTCGATACGGCCGAAAACATCCCGATAGGCCTGATTGCACAACACCAAGCGATCATCCTTGTCCCAAATGGCGATGCCTTCGGGCATGCGGTCAACCATGGCATGCAACATAAGAGTTTTTGACGCCGTCTTGGCGGCAATCGCCGACCGGACCATTTCCAGAACGGCCCGGCGGGCAGCCAGGGCCGCGGTGGCCGCGAGCAAAAGTCCGGTGATGCCGAACAGAAGCAATATCGATGGCGGAAGCCGTAAATCCAGCAGTCCCCGCGCCGCGACCGTTCCCAACGCCGTCATTCCGCCGATCAGCGCAAAAACCAACAGGGCCACAATCGCGGCAATCGCCGCGGTCCGGTCCGGCGCGGCGGCGGTATCCTCAAGATTCAATACACCTTCGGCATCCTTGGCGTCCGCCCCATCACTGGTATCCCGCCGAACGGCTATGCTCCGCATAAATCGCAATCCTTATTACCCGCGCGCCGGCACACGCCCGGTTGCTTCCTTGACCATTCACATCACCGCGGAAGCAATTTTGACAAAATAAGACAAACAAACTACTAACATAAATTAACAAAATCGCGCAATTGCCCATGCCCATTAGGTTTTGGTTAAGCTTCTGACATGTGTGGACGCTACAGCCTAACCCTGCCCAACGACGCCATGCGCCAGCTTTTCGATTTGCCGGCGGCGGCGTGGATGGCGCCGCGCTTCAATATCGCGCCGAGCCAAATTGCCCCCGTGATCCGTCTCGGCGACATCGGCACGGGCGGCACGGGCGGCACGGGCGGCACGGACGGCGGCGGCGGCATGGTGTTGGACGGCATGACCTGGGGTTTAATCCCCAGTTGGAGCAAGGAAGGGCTAACCAGCAAAGGGCAGATCAACGCCCGCAGCGAAACGGCGGCGGAAAAACCAGCCTTCCGGGCGGCCTTTCGCCGCCGCCGATGCCTGATACCGGCCGACGGCTTTTATGAATGGCAAAACGTCGAAGGCGGCAAACAACCCTACTGGATCAGCCGGACCGATGGCGCGCCCTTTGTTTTTGCCGGCCTGTGGGAAACCCGGGGCGATCGCCATGGCGGCGAAATTGTCAGCTTTGCCATTCTCACCACGGCGGCGGCCGAAAATATCCGGCCCATCCATCACCGCATGCCGGTGATCCTGGAAAGCCGGAATTTCGCCGCCTGGCTGGATCCGCGGGAAACACCCCCGCCGTCATTGTTCGCGCCCGGGCAGGCACCGGAAATGACCGCCCGACCCGTCTCGCGCCGGGTCAACAGCCCGCGCAACGATGATGCCGCCTGCCTCGCCGAAGCGCCAAAATCACCGGTACAGGGAAAACTATTTTAGAGCGTTTTCAACCAATATTGAATCGCCGAACCACCCGCTCCCCCTTCCCGTCCACCCATTAATGGTACCCTTGTGGGTGGATGGAAGGGGGGGCGGGTGGTTCAGACCGCATTGAAAATGCTTTAGCTGATCCCCAGACGCCGTTCGATGCGGCCCAGCCAGACCGCCAAGCCGACGCCCAAGATGCAGCAGACGGCCATCAACCAATAGGTTCCGGCCCAACCGCCAAAGCCGGCGATCATGACAGCCATGGCCGGCGGCCCGGCCAGACTGCCGATGGCCGCGCCCTGCACGACGGCGCCGTTCACCGTGCCTATCATCTCGGGACGTGGCGCGTGCGCCGCCGTCCCGGCCAGCAGGGCGGCGGGCAATAGGCCGCCAAACAGGTTAAAGGCGAAGGCCAGTGGCAGCTTCCAGAACAGCGGCACCGAGGGGGCGAAAATGCCCGCCGCACAAATCAGCATGAGGACGAAGGCGCCCAGCAACAGCCACCAGCGCCGCGCGCCCTGATGCAGCAACAACGCCGATAGCAGATTGCCCAGGGCATTGCCAGCAACCACCAGAGCCGTGGCGATGCCGGCCCGGTCCGGCGTGAAGGCCATGACTTCGACCAAATAGGTGGGCAGCCACGAAGCCACGGCAAAAAACTGAATGGCATAAAGCGCGAAACAAAGCCCCATCAAGACCGGTCCCGGACGCCAGACCGCCTGGCCCAGCGCGCGCCACGGCAGGCTCGTGCCTGGGCCGGGTACCGCCGGCCAACGCGCCGGCGATGTAACCCAGGCCACCGCCGCCAGGCAGACCAGGGCCATGCCCGCCGTGGTCAGCCAAACCCCCTGCCAGCCAAAATGTGCGGCGATGGGTGGCGCGCCAAGCAGCGCCAGCGCCATGCCGAAGGGCATGAAACTACCCCAGGCGCCCATCGCCAGATTGCGCTGGCGCGCATTCGTGGCGGCGGCGATCAGGCGCGGCGCGGTCACAGTACAGGCCAACATGGCCGCGCTTTCCAATGCCCGGCAGATCAGCAGCCAGACGGCATCCGTGGCCAAGGCGCCCGCGAACCCGGCCACGGCGAAACCGCCCAGGCCCGCCAGCAATACCCGGCGCGGGCCCAATTTATCAGCCGCCGCGCCGCCCAACACCCCGAACAGGGCGCCAGTGAGATTGAACAACGACACCAGCCAGCCGGCAACGACCAGTGACAGCTCAAGGTCGGCTCGAAGCTGCGTGATCAGGGGCGGCACCTTACCAACCTGTATGGCCGCGACGACACCGGCGGCGATCGCCAGGACAACAATGCCCCAGCGGGTCTCGCCCGGCGCCCCGCCGCGGCTTTCCGCCAAGCTAAATCACCTTGCCTGGGTTCATGATATTGGCCGGATCCAGAGCATCCTTGACGCTGCGCATCAGGTCCATCTCCACATCGGATTTATAGCGCTTGGCCTCGTCCCGGCGCAGACGGCCCAGTCCGTGTTCGGCGGAGATGGAGCCATTCAACTCGGCTATCAGATCATGCACGATGCGGTTGATGGCGCCGTATTCGGCGGCGAAATCGGCGGCAAGGTCACTGCCATCCGCCGCCCCGCCGGCGGCGGCTGGGGGTTGGGCCGGATTGTAATGGATATTGCCATCGCCAATATGGCCGAAGGCGACACAGCGGACGCCGGGATAGGCCGCCTCCATGGCCCGGTCGGCGCGCTCGATAAATTCGGCGATGCGCGAGAGCGGTACGGAAACGTCATGCTTGACCGATTGCCCCTCGTGATTTTGCGCCTCGGGGATCGACTCCCGGATCTTCCAGAGGGCCTGGCCCTGGCCCCTGTTGGCGGCCAGAACCGCATCCAACACCTCACCCTGTTCCAGGCCGCCCGCGAGAATTTCTTCGACCGTATCGCGCAGGCTGTCCGGCGCGCCCTGGCCGGTCACTTCCAGCAACACGTACCAGGGATAGGATTGCGCCAACGGATCGGTCACATCGGGCACATGGCGCAAGACGAATTCGATGGCCCGGCGCTGAATAAGTTCGAACGCCGTCACCTGCTCGCCCACCGCTTCCCTTGCCCGGCTTAACAAGTCCAGGGAGGCGGCGGGATCGGGGACCGCGATTAGGGCGGTTTGCACCTCGGTCGGTTTAGGAAACAGCTTCAGGACCGCCGCCGTGATAATACCCAAAGTGCCTTCCGCGCCGATGAAAAGCTGCTTCAGGTCATAGCCCGTATTGTCCTTGCGCAGGCCGCGCAGGCCGTCCCAGATGCGCCCGTCGGGCAGCACCACCTCAAGGCCCAGAACCAGGTTGCGGGCATTGCCATAACGCAGCACCTGGGTGCCGCCGGCATTGGTCGACAGGTTGCCGCCGATCTGGCAGGAGCCTTCCGCCGCCAGGGAAAGGGGAAACAGGCGGTCGGCCTCCGCCGCTGCATCCTGCAAGCCGGCCAGAACGCAGCCGGCTTCCACGGTCATGGTGTTGTTCACGGTATCGATTTCGCGGACCTTGTTCATGCGCGAGGTGGAGATGATAATCTCGGTGCCATCGGCATGGGGCTGGCCGCCGCCCGTCAAGCCGGTGTTGCCGCCCTGGGGCACGATGGGCGTGCCGCTTTCGGCGCAAATCGCGACCACGGCGGCGACTTCCGCCACATTGGCCGGTTTCACGACCATGGGCACCCAGCCGCGCCAATTGTCGCGCCAGGACAGGCAATGGGGCTCGATCTCGGCTGGATCGGTGGTGTAGCCCTTTGATCCCACGGCCGCCTTGATCCGCTCCAGCACCTCGCCAGCCACGGCGTTCGGCCTTTCAGTATTTGCTTGCTCTATGTCGGTTCGCATGGGGGCTCATGTAACGCTTTTGCCACGCGGCAACAAGATCGGGGCCAATTTACGGCCACGCCGCCGCCGCCCGGCGCAGGCGGTCGTTGATGGCCCGGCCCAGGCCGTCTTCGGGTATGGGCGCCACCGCGATGGCTTGGCCCGCCGCCGCATCCAGGCGCCGCAGCATGGCGAACAGATTGGCCGCCGCCTCGATCAAATCGCCGTCCGGGCTTAGATTATGGCCGCCGGCGCCGCCAGGGCCGAAGCCCAGAAAAATCTCTCCCTGGCCGGTTTCAAGGGCGTTCAGACGCAATGTCTTGTTGGGCGCATAGTGGCTGGCCAGTTGCCCCGGAGAGTTGGGCGAGTCGGTCTCGCCGGCGATCGCCCAATCGCCAACCACGGCCGCTAATTGTTCCAACGCGATGCCACCCGGACGCAGCAGTACCGGACAGCCCTGGTGGAAACCGACCACGGTGCTTTCCAGGCCAATGGCGCAGGGCCCGCCGTCCAGGATCATGGCGACCGCGTCGCCCAGCTCGTGAGACACATGGGCCGCCGTGGTGGGGCTGATCCGGCCGGAACGGTTGGCGGACGGCGCGGCGATGGGCCGCCCGACGGCCGTCAACAGAGCGTGCGCGCCGGCATGGCTGGGCACCCGCAGGGCAACGCTGTCCAGCCCGGCGGAGGCAATGGGGGCAATGGCGCAACCCTCGGCGCGGGGCAGCACCAGGGTCAGGGCGCCGG
Source organism: Alphaproteobacteria bacterium (assembly GCA_046582595.1). Lineage (GTDB taxonomy): Bacteria > Pseudomonadota > Alphaproteobacteria. The sequence continues at coordinate 15,676 of JAYGEB010000025.1, forward strand.
GCCAGAAGGCCTGGGCCAGGGCCCGGCCGGCCTCGTTCCAGACGGCGAATTCCTCCACCAATCCAGCATGGGCCAGGTGGGCGATCAAGGGATTGAAGGCCGGCCGTTGTTTGGCCGCGAAGATCGCCGCGACCGCCCGGCCATCGGTCGCATCGGCGCCCAGGCCGTAAACGGTTTCGGTGGGAAAGGCGACCAATCGGCCGTTCCGCAGCAAGGCGGCGGCCTTGGCGCGGTCCGCCGCCAGATCAGCGCGGCCGGTGGCCGTCATTTGCCGTTACGCCCATGGCGCCGCCCCGGGGCCTCCCGGGCCGGTCCGTCCGTTCGCTGGTCCGAAACTTCATAAGAGCTTTCATTTACCGGCAACGAGGATGAGAAAGCTTAACGTTGCCTTTCACCGCAGAGATAGCATATTACCGGACCGAAGGGTCAATCCGTGACAGCAACAAGGCGCGCCAGCATGAGTGCATACCAAGCTCCCCTCAAGGACATCCGCTTCACCTTGAATCAGATCTGTGATCTGGAAGCGACGCTGAAGCTGCCCAAATTCGCCGATACCGATGGCGATACGGCGAACGCGGTGTTGGAGGAGGCCGGGCGCCTGGCCGCGGGTATCCTCGCCCCCCTGAACCGCCAAGGGGATAGCCAAGGCGCCAGCCTGGCCAATGGCGTCGTAACCACGCCGGATGGCTTCCGGGAAGCTTACGCGGCGTTTCGCGACGGCGGCTGGAACGGCATTCCGTTCGACCCCGATTACGGCGGCATGGGCCTGCCCCTGTCGATCGCCAATGCCTGCGCCGAACTGTGGAACAGCGCCAACATGGGCTTTGCCCTGTGTCCCATGCTGACCCAGGGCGCGATCGATGCCGTCGGCGCTCATGGCAGCGATGCATTGAAGGAAACCTTTCTGGAAAAGCTGGTCACGGGGCAGTGGACCGGCACCATGAACCTGACCGAGCCGCAGGCCGGCTCCGATGTCGGCGCCCTGCGCAGCCGGGCCGAGCCGGCGGCGGACGGTTCCTGGCGCATCAAGGGACAAAAGATCTTCATCACCTACGGCGACCATGACTTCGCCGATAACATCATCCATCTGGTGCTGGCCCGCACGCCCGGCAGCCCCGAGGGCACGCGCGGCATCTCGCTGTTCGTGGTCCCCAAATTCCTGGTCAACGCGGACGGTAGCTTAGGCCAGCGCAACGATCTGCGCTGCATCAATTTGGAGGAAAAACTGGGCATCCATGCCTCGCCCACCGCCGTGATGAGTTTTGGCGATAACGAAGGCGCGGTCGGTTACCTGCTGGGCGAGGAAAACAAGGGCATGCGCTGTATGTTCACGATGATGAACACAGCCCGTCTGGCGGTCGGCATCGAGGGTCTGGCCATCGCCGAAGGCGCCTATCAACACGCCGTCGCCTATGCCTTGGAACGGCGCCAGGGCAAGGCCATTGGCGCCACCGCGCCGGGTTCCGCCGCGATCGTCGAACATGCCGATGTCCGCCGCATGCTGATGACCATGAAGGCGCAGATCGATGCCATGCGGGCGCTCTGCTACGTCAATGGCCAGGCCCTGGATCTGGCCCGCCAGCATGGCGATGAGGAGCAGCGCCTCTGGTATGGTCATTTGGCGGAACTGTTGACCCCCCTGTCCAAGGCTTGGTGTACCGATCTGGGCTGCGAGGTCGCCTCCCTCGGCGTGCAGATCCACGGCGGCATGGGGTTCATCGAGGAGACCGGCGCCGCGCAATATTACCGGGACGCCCGCATTGCCCCGATCTATGAAGGCACCAACGGCATCCAAGCCCTGGATCTGGTGATGCGCAAGCTGACCATGGCGGGGGGCGAAGTGGTGCGCCGCTACCTGGCGGAAATGCGCGGTCTGGATGGCGCCCTGGCGGACGGCGGCGCCGGCTTCGCGGCCACCCGGAGCAACCTCCACGCCGCCCTCGACAGTCTGGAACAGGCCTCGGACTGGCTATTGCAAGCCATGGCGGAAGACCCCAACAACGTCGCCGCCGGCGCCACGCCTTACCTGCGCATGTTCGGCCTGACCGTCGGCGGATACCTGATCGCCAAGGGCGGCCTGGCCGCCGCGAAACTGGCGGAAGAACCGGACGCCGATGCGCCGTTTCTGCGCGGCCGCGTGGCCACCGCGTGCTTCTACGGCGAACAATTACTGCCCCAGGCAGCCGCATATCTGCCCGCCGTCACCGCCGGAGCGGCGCCGTTATACGTCATTCCGGCGGCACAATTGGTGAATTGAAACGCGGGTCGCGGCGGCGGTTTGCGTCAATTTCCCAAGCTTCCATTTGACGTTGACGTTAACGTTAAGTTACCATGGGCGAGGCATATTTCATATTTTTGACGGCGAGATGGCCGGTCGGGCAGCCTTAGGGTTTGGCCGTGGCGGGCGCAGGGAAAGGCACTACATGACGGCTCGGACGGAAGCGGAACCCCACGTCGAATACCCTCACGAAGAGGCCGCCGAATTTGGCCGGCCCCAGGAAGTGGCGCCGGGCGTGTACTGGGTCCGCATGCCGCTGGAACTGACCGGCCTGAACCACATCAATCTGTGGCTGCTGCGCGACGGTCCCGGTTGGAGCATCATCGACACCGGCATGAACACCGACCGTATTCATGATTTGTGGGAAGACGTCTTCAAGGATTTTCTGGACGGGCTGCCGGTGACCCGGGTCATTTGCACCCATTTTCATCCCGACCACATGGGCCAGGCCGGCTGGCTGACCCGGCGCTGGGATTGTGAATTATGGGCCACCCACCGGGAATGGCTGCAGGGCCGGGTGGCCGAACTTGACCAGCACGAAACCATGCCGGAATGGCACATGAAATACTTCCGCCAGGTTGGCCTGTCCGAGGCGGCCCTGGCCGAGATGGCAAAGACCAAATACAACTATTTCAAACGCGCGGTCACGCCGATCCCGCCGCAGGTCCATTCGGTCCGGGAAGGCCAGGACATCCGCATTGGCGAGCATGACTGGCGGATCATCATTGGCCGCGGCCACTCACCCGAACATATGTGCCTGTTCAATCCAGCGACGAATGTGCTGATTGCCGGCGATCAGATCCTGCCACGGATCACGCCGCACATAGGTATTCATGCCTCCGAGCCGGAAGCCAATCCCTTGCAGCTATATCTGGACACCTTGGCGAATTTCGACCACCTGCCCGATGATACCCTGGTGCTGCCGGCCCATGGCCTGCCGTTTTACCGCCTGCACCCGCGCCTGGCCTTCTTGCGCCAACACCATGCCGAACGCCTGGCCATTTTGGAAGATTTCTGCGCCGAACCGACCAAGGTGCTGTCCACCTTGAAGGTCATGTTCCACCGCCGTCTGAACCCGTTCGAGGCGCTTTTGGGCATGAGCGAGGCGATGAGCCATCTACATTACCTGATGGGTCAGGGCCGCATCATCCGGGAAACCAGCGCTGACGGGGTCTGGCATTACCAAGCCAGCAGCCGGCGGGCGGATGCCGCCTAAGGCAGCCTGTCTGGGACCGGACCGGGGCGCCACCAGCCTCCGGGGTTATCCGATCGGGGTCGACGCCTGGCGGCGGATCAATTCATGACGGCCATTCTGGAGACCGAGCGGCTGTGCCTGCGGCCCTTTGAGATGACTGATCTGGCGGCATTGATCCCGATTTATGGCGATCGCGATGTCATGGCGATCCGCAAACTTGGCGTACAAACAGCGGCGCAGACGGAAGGGGCGCTGTCTGAAATCATCGAACATTGGCGGCGTCATGGCTTCGGCCTCTGGGCGGTGATCGCCAAGGATGGGGGAGCGCTGTTGGGGGAATGCGGCCTGCGCTACCGGGATCATGTGCGGGAGGTCGAGATTTCCTACGGCCTGGCCAAAAGCGCCTGGGGCAAGGGCCTGGCGACGGAAGCCTCGTTCGCCGCCGTTGATTTCGGTTTCCGGGTGATCGGTCTGGAGGAGATCGTGGCAATCGCCAAGGCCTCCAATGTGTCCTCGCACAGGGTGATGGAAAAACTTGGCATGCATCTGCATGAAACTTGGGAGCGTGACGGCGTGGGCCGGGTCCATTATCTTATCCGGGCACTGGATTTCCTGGAATTTCAGGCCAAGGGGAAGCCGCCGCCATGAAATTCCATGATCCAGCGCATTTCAAGTTTGTTCCGCGCCGCCGCCAGGCCGACGGCGCGGGCCTAAATTGAGGAGAATATTCATGTCCAAACCCCTGCTGACCGGCTCTTTCGTGGCCTTGATTTCACCCATGAACCGGGATTTCTCCCTCGATTTCGGCGGTTTTCGCACGTTGATTGAGTTTCAGCGGGAACACGGCTCCTCCGGTGTGTTGATCATGGGCTCCAGCGGCGAAGTCTCCATGCTGAACACGGAAGAACGCCACGCCATCGTGCGCGAAACCATGAAGCGGAAACAGCCCGGCATGGAAATGTGGTACGGCTGCACCGGCCCGACCACGGAAGCCACCATTCAATATGTGCAACAGGCCGCGGCCGAGGGCGCGGATGGCGCCATGGTCGCAGCGCCCGCCTACATCTGCGCCGCGAACGAGGACATCGTCGAATATTTCCTCGAAGTCGCGGATGCCTCGCCCATTCCCCTCGGCGTCTACAACAACCCGCCGCGGGTTAAAACCGACCTGAGCGCCGACGAAGTGCTGACCATCGCGGCCCACCCCAACGTCCAATTGTTGAAGGAATCCACGGGCCGGGTGGCCCAGGTCGCCCAGATCGCCCGCGCCAGGCCGGAGATGAGCCTGATGTGCTGCTGCTCGCCCAATCTTGGGCTGATCGTGCCCACCATGACCCTGGGCGGACACGGCACCGCCAATATGAGCGGCAATATCATCCCCCGCGAAATGGCCGTGATCTCCAAACCTTGGGAGAATTTCGAGGACGCGCAAAACTTCCAGCAGGCCTATCTGCGCAACCTGCCCATGCTGCATTACGCCTATTCGGCCATCAATCCCGTGCCCATGAAGTCCCTGATGGCGGCCCTCGGACTGCCCGCCGGCCCCCTGCGCAAACCGCAAAAACACCTGCGCGGCGCGGCCCTGCAACGGGGCCTGGACGTGGTCCGGGAATTGGGCCTGGTGGAGGCTTACGGCTTCTCGCCGGTCAGCGCATTGGCGGCGGCTGAATAGATTTGATCTTGGATTTCTAGCCGTATTTTGGGGACACGTAACAAGTACATGTCCCCAAATTACTCCGCCGGGGTGAATAGGGGGAAATGTACTTGTTACGTGTCCCCCTATTCATGGACCGGCGCCCGCCATGAAATGATTTTCGGTTACCACAGCTCGTCCGAGGCCATGGCCGCGCCTTCCACCAGGGCGGCCAGTTTGGCCCAGGCAATTTGCGGATCGACGGCGGGGCGTTCGGCGAAGGTGGCGAAGCCGCAGTCGGAGCCGGCGATGACCCGCTCGCGGCCCACTTTATTGGCATAGCGGCCGATGCGCTGGGCCACCAGCCTGGGATGTTCGATGAAATTCGAGGTGGAATCGATGACGCCGGGAATGACCACCTTGCCGTCGGGCAGGGGAAGTTCGTCGAATACTTCCCACTCATGTTCATGGCGCGGATTCGCCGCCTCCAGGGCAATGGCATGGGGCCGGGCGCCATAGACCAGGTCCAGAATTTCGGCTACGGGAATGTCGTGGTGATGCGGCCCCTGGTAATTGCCCCAGCACAAATGGATGCGCATGGCCTCGGGCGGAATATCGGCCGTGGCGGCGTTCAGGACCTCGATGTGCCGCGCCGCGACCAGGCGGAATTCCGTGTTGCTCTTTTTCCGGTGCACGATATGGCGGCCCATGGCCAGATCGGGGCAGTCCAGTTGCAGGACGGCGCCCGAGGCCACGATGGCCTCATACTCGGGCTTGAGAATCCCGGCCAGGGCGTCGAGATAGGCGTCGTCATCGGGATAATACTGATTTTGCAAAAACACCGAGACCACGCCGGGCGAGGATGCGGTCAGAAAGCCCTCCACCGGGTGATGAGCGGACACGGCCGCCTTGAAATTGGCCAAATCGTTGCGTAGGGGCGCCTCGTCCCGCACCGAGAGGGGGCCGTCGCAGGCCGGGCCTTGCAGGCTGCGTTCGGTGCCGCCCTGTTGCACCAGGCGGCGGGCGTAATCCATGAATTCGATCAGATCGGCGGCGACGCGGTTTTCCCTCGCCGTGCCGTCAAAGCCGTTCAGGCGGTCCTTCAGATAGGTGGCATAACTGATCTTGCTCATTTCGCCATCGCTGACCAAATCAATGCCGATGGCGACCTGGCGGGCGACGACGGCATCGACCGATTGGGCCACGCATAGATCAAAATCTGCCTTGTCGTAGGCTTCGCCCCGTTCCTTCAGGTGCAGCATCGCGATCAGGTCATCGGGCCGTGGCAGGCTGCCGACATGAGTGGTGAGGATGCGGTCCGTCGAGATTTTCATGGTCAAGCTCCAGCTATTGCAACCGCAGCTTACACGGCCCGCGCCGCATGGGGCAATTGAGGCCAAGAGAGGTAATTTTTCACTGTAAATTACCGTGAGATAGGTCTATCAGTTACCCAGATTCGTTTCGCGGGGAAATTGGAGTCAGATGCCGGAATCAGACGATAAACCAAACCACGAAACACCAGGCCGGCGGCCCAGCCGCCGCCGATTTCTCAAATTCGGCGCGGCGGCCCTGGGCGCGGCGTCCACCGCGAATTTTCCGGCCGCGGCGGCGGTTACGCCGAAGCCAAAACGCGGCGGTATATTGCGCTTTGCCACCCGCTCCGATGCCCGCGGCGCCGATCCGCACAAAAATCTGATTTACAATGTCTCCCAGCCCCTAGCCGCCACCACCCAGGGCCTGTTGGATCTGGCGCCGAATATGGAGCCGGCGCCCGGCATCGCCACGGAATGGGATATCTCGGACGATCTGCGGACCTATACCTTCAAGCTGCGCCCAGGCGTGACCTTTCACAATGGCGCCGACGTGGACGCGGCGGCGGTAAAGTGGAACTTCGAACGGATCATGGATCCGAAAATCGGCCACACCTTCTCCCGCTCCAGCCTGGAGAATGTCAAAGAGATCACGGCGGTCGATAAACACACCCTGCGCTGTACCTTGAAAAGCCCCAGCGCGGTGTTCCTGGCCAATATCGTCTACTACCCCTGCAACCTGATCGCGCCCGACAGCGTGGAGCAGGCGGACAGCCATCCCATTGGCTGCGGCCCGTTCAAGTTCAAGTCCTGGAAACGCTGGGACCGGACGGAGATGCCGCGTTTCGAAAATTATTTCGAGACCGACGCCAAGGGCAACCCCCTGCCCTATCTCGACGGCATCGTCGGGTTGCCGAAAAAGCAGGACCGGGCCCGGCTGGTGGCGTTACGGGACGGCGAGGCGGATTTGGTCGATCATCTTGGTTATGCCGACGCGGGGCAATTCAGGCGCGAATTTGGCGACAAATTTCAGACCTGGGACGTGCCCCAAGTGGCCACGGCATGGGTTGGCTTCAATCTCAAGACCGGGCCGTTTTCTTATAAGAATCCCGACGGCCGGGCCCTGCGCACGGCCGCCGCCCATGCCATCGACCACAATGCGATCCATCAATCGGTGTTCTACGGCCTGGGCGCCACGGCCAAAAGCTTTTATGGCTCGGAAAGTCCCTGGCACATGCCGGACGTCAAGGGTGGACCCGAATTCGATCCGGAAAAGGCGCGCTTCCTGCTGCGCAAGCACAATGCCGGGAACACGCCGATCATCCTGGTGTCGCGTCAGGATTACGCCTACATGCACCAGGCGGGCGAGTTGATCCAGGCCATGTGGGCGGAAGTCGGCTTCAAGGTGGTGCATGAAATCCATCCCAACCGGGTGCTGCGGGAGAAATACCGCAAGGGCGCCACCCAGGCCGGCGAATACGATGCGGATTCAGCCGCCAATAGCTACCGTTCCGATCCGGACGGCTGGTTCCACCGCTCGCTGTTCTCTGCCTCGCCGACCACGAAGCTGCGTACCGGCTATCGCAGCGCGCGCGCCGACGAACTGATCCAGCAGGCCCGCGTCACGCGGCGGCGGGACGAGCGGTTGGCGATCTATACCGAGGTCGAGGACATCATCAACGAAGAGCTGCCCCTGATTTACACCCACACGGTGCCCCTGTTGCAAGGCGGGGCGCTCAACCTGGGCGGCTACGAACCCGCCTTCGCCGGGCCGTTCAGTACCGTGCGATCAGGTATCCGAACGGCTTACTTCACTTAAGCTGGGATGACGAATTAGCGGACTTCCAGTTTCGAAAAAACTCTTCGCTCACGCTTGTGCGCGCGAGCGCACCGCTCCGCGCGGGCGGCGCATAAGCGCCGGGCCGCGGTCGCGGCCTTGATCGACCAGTCCTATCTCGAAAATGGTCTAAATCAGGCGGAAGCGGGTGCCGCAGATATTGATGCCGTCGCCATTCACGGCCAGGCCGCGGGCCTGGGCGGCGGCAAGGATGGCGGCGCGGTCGGCGGCCTGCAAATCGACGCCGCCCAGGCCCTCGCCCCGGCCATCGGTTACCTCGACAAACCGCAGCGTGGCGTTATCCAAGGCGATTTCCCATATGCCGGAGGCGGCATTCGATACGGGCAGGTCCAGGATGGCGCCCCAACGGGCGGCCAGGGCGCCGGGATCGGGGCTTTGCAACTCGGCCCCGACCATTGCCGCCGTCCGGCCGGTCCGCACGGCGCTTTTCCAGCTTTCGCCGGCGGGGTGCCAGGGGCCGTCCGGGGCCTGATCGCCGCCCGTCTGATCCGTCTCCAGCATACAGCCGCCGGTGTCGCGGGGATGCAATTGCAGGCCCGTGAAGTCGCCATAGTTCAAGGCGTTGGCGATGCGGACATCAAGTTCCGGCATGCGCGAGCGGCGCGCCTCCACGTTGTCGCATTGCAGAATGACCATATAGCCGCCATCGCCGCCCCGGCGCTCGAGATAGCGGCCGCCGGCGGTGCCTTCCTCGATCGGCGCCACCACTTCGAGAAAAGAGCCGCCCACGGGCAACAGGGCGTTCTCCAGGCCATATTTGCCGACGGCGGGATCATGATGGCAGGTCGCCAGCCCCAAGACCTCGCTCAAGTCCTCGACCGCCGGCGCCAGTTCATGGGCCACCAGACATATTTGCCGCAGCCGTATCATGCCTGCGTTCCTCCATCCCACATTTCAGTTTTGTTCCGGCCAGATGCCGCGTTCCCTGAACACCTCCCGCAGCAGCGCCGTTTCATCGCTCATGATACCATCAACACCCAAATCCAACAGCCGCGTCATCGCCGCGCGGTCGTTTATGGTCCAGACATGGACCCTTAAGCCACGGTCATGAGCGGCTTGCACGAAACGCCGATCGACGATGGGCAGGCCGTAGCGCCACAAGGGCACTTGCGCCGTCCGGGCCGCGAAGGCCCGTTGTTCCAGGCCCGGACCCAGTCCCAAGCTGGCCAGGCGCAGGCGCGCCACGTCGCCCGGCCCCATGGAGGTGCAGAGCGCCGGCCCCAGGGCGGCCCGCAGGGCGGCCAAACGGCGGCCCGAGAACGAGCCGGCGCAGACCCGCTCCAGCACGCCCGGCGGCCGCAACGCCGTGACCAGGGGAGCCAGGGCGCGGTCGTCCTTGGGGTCGATATTGATGCGCAGATCGGGCCAGGCGGACAACAATTCATCGAACAACGGAATTGGTTCCTGGCCATGCACGCGGGCTTTGGCGATCTCGGCCCAATCCAAATCGGCGATCCGGCCCTTGCGGTCCGTCACCCGGTCCAGGCGGTCGTCGTGAAAGGCCAGCAGAACGCCGTCGCGGGTGGCGTGAACATCCGTCTCGATATAGCCATAACCCAGATCCACCGCGTCCTGGAACGCCGCCATGGTGTTTTCGGGATGCGCCGCGGCGCTGCCGCGATGGGCGATGGCCACGGGCTGGGGGGCATCCAGGTAGGGGTGAACACTCATGCCACCCGCGCCGTACCGTATAATTTCATTCGCCGTCCTCCGCCTTGAGTGGCAATATACCACCGCCATGGACGTTGGCGTGGCTTTCCAGGCGATGTACCGGCGCGGGATGGATTGGAGAACCTAAGTGAGCTACGAAACCATTGAATTCGAGATGCGCGGCGCCGTCGCCTGGCTGACCTTGAACCGACCCAAGGCCTTCAACGCCCTCAATCTGACCATGGCCAAGGAATTGTGCGATCTGAGTATTCAGCTTGGCGAGGACGCCGCCGTGCGGGCCGTCGTCATCACGGGCAGCGGCGATACGGCTTTTTGCGCGGGCGGCGACGTGCCCGGTTTTGCCGCCCAACTGGACAGCCTGCCGGCATTGTTGAAAGAGATGACCACCTATCTTCACATGGCGATCTCGCGCTTTGCCTGGATGCGGGCGCCGGTGATCGCCGCCGTCAATGGCGTGGCCGCCGGCGCCGGCCTCAGCTTTGTCGCCTGCACCGATCTGGCCATCGCCGCCGAGGGGGCGAGCTTTACCTCCGCCTACACCAAAATCGGTCTGTCGCCGGACGGCAGCTCGACCTATTACCTGCCGCGCATCATCGGCACCCGGCGGGCGGCGGAGTTGTACATGACGAACCGGGTGCTGAATGCCCAAGAGGCGCTGGATTGGGGCCTGATCAACAAAATTGTCCCGGCGGACCAGTTGACGGCGGAGGTTGAAAAGCTGGCCGCCAAACTGGCGGAAGGTCCCACCGAAGCCCTGGGCGCGGTCAAGAAACTGCTGTTGATGTCGCTCAACGACAGCCTGGAATCCCAAATGGAGCGGGAGACCCGCAGCATTTCCGCCCTGGGCGGCACCGCCGACGGACGCGAGGGCGTACAGGCTTTCGTCAACAAGGCCAAACCGACCTTCACCGGAAACTGAACCGCCGAGGACACCGGTCATGATCTCCCCCGATCCCCGCTACGAACGTAAATTCGCCACCGTGAACGGCAAGCGCATGGCCTATGTGGACGAGGGCGAAGGCGACGCCATCGTCTTTCAGCACGGCAACCCCACCTCATCCTATCTGTGGCGCAATATCATGCCCCACTGCGCCGGCCTGGGCCGCCTGATCGCCTGCGACCTGATCGGCATGGGCGATAGCGAAAAGCTGGAAAACTCCGGGCCGGACCGCTACACCTACGCCGAACAGCGGGACTATCTGTTTGCCCTGTGGCGACAGATCGGCGTCGGCGAAAATGTGATCTTCGTGATCCATGACTGGGGCTCGGCCCTGGGCTTTGACTGGGCCAACCAGAACCGCGGCAAGGTGCGGGGCATCGCCTATATGGAGGCGGTGGTCAAAACCCTGAACTGGGCCGATTTCCCCGATCTCGGACGCAGGGTATTCCAGGGCTTCCGCTCCGAAGCCGGGGAAAACATGGTGCTGGAGAAGAATATGTTCGTCGAACGGGTGCTGCCCGGCGCGGTGATCCGCGAACTGGGGGACGCGGAAATGACCCACTACCGCAAACCATA
>JAYGEB010000167.1:0-30457 GCA_046582595.1 Alphaproteobacteria bacterium
ACCATCGTCATCCGTTTTTGGATCATCGCCGTCATCCTGGCCCTGGTCGGCCTGGCCACGTTGAAGCTGCGCTGATCATGCTCCCGGTCAACACATATCGAGGCAAACGGGTGGCCGTGTTCGGCCTGGGCCGGAGCGGTCTGTCGGCGGTCCGCGCCCTGGCGGCGGGCGGGGCGGAGGTGCTGGTTTGGGACGACGATCCGAACCGCCGCCTGGACGCGGCGAAACTCGGCGCCGCCACCGCACCGCCAACGGAGGCCGCCTGGCAAGGTATCGCCGCCTTGGTCCTGAGCCCCGGCGTACCCTTGAGCCATCCTCGGCCCCACCCGGTGGTCGGCTTGGCGAACCGCCTCGGCGCGGAAATTCTGGGCGATGTGGAACTGTTCGCCCGTGGCCGGCCCGTGGCCGCGGTGGCCGCCATTACCGGCACCAATGGCAAGTCCACGACGACGTCGCTCTTGGCGCATATTTTGTCGGCCTCGGGGCGGCGGGTGGAGGCCGGCGCCAATCTCGGACGCCCGGTGCTGGATTTCGAGGTCCTTGGCGCCGGCGATGTCTATGTATTGGAGCTCTCCTCCTATCAGCTCGATCTGACCACGGGGCTTAGGCCCAACGTGGCGGCGTTGCTAAATGTCAGTCCCGATCATCTTGACCGGCACGGCGGCATGAACGGCTATATCGCGGCCAAGCGCCGCTTGCTGGACATGGCCCGTCCGGACGCCGATCTGGTGATCGGCGTAGATGGCGAATATTCGGCGCGGATCGCCCAGGACATGCGGGCCAAGGGGTGCCGGGTGGTGGAAGTTTCCGTTGACCGTGAACTGGCCGACGGCATCTTTGTCAGGGACGGCCACTTGTTCCGCGCCGGCGCCGCCGCGCCCGTTGCCGACCTGAATGGTATCGAAACCCTGCGTGGCGCCCACAATTGGCAAAACGCCGCCGTCGCCTTCGCCCTGGCCGAGGCGCTTGGACTGACGCCAAGACAGATCGTAGCCGCTCTTTCGAGCTATCCCGGACTGCCCCATCGCATGGAAGTGGTGGCCCGCCAAGGTGGCGTGCTGTTCGTCAACGACAGCAAGGCGACCAATGCCGAGGCCGTGGCCCATGCTCTGGCGGCCTATGATCACATTTACTGGATCGCCGGCGGCATTGCCAAACAGGGCGGCATCGATGGCCTGGCGCCGCATTTCTCCCGGATCGAGCGGGCCTATTTGATTGGCGAGGCGGCGCACGCCTTCGCCAAATCTTTGGACGGTGTGTTGGAGCACGAAGTATCCGGTGATTTGGCCACCGCAGTGCGGGCCGCCCATGACGCCGCCGTGGGGACGGGGGGCGTGGTCTTGCTGTCGCCGGCCTGCGCCAGCTTCGATCAGTTCGCCAGTTTCGAGGCGCGGGGCGACCGGTTCCGCGATCTGGCGCAAGGCATTGCCGAAAGCGGCGATCTTAACGGCGATAATAACGGCGACGATAACGGTGACAATGGCTATCCGCGCAGGGTGGCGGGGGGGGCGTTGTGAGTTCCTTCGCCCGCACGGATACCTCGCTGATCGGCCGCTGGTGGTGGACGGTGGATCGCTGGACCCTGCTGGCCGTCGCCCTGCTGATCGCCATCGGCACCCTGTTGACCCTGGCCGCCTCTCCGGCGGTGGCGGAAAAACTGAACCTGCAAAGCCAGCATTTCGTGCTGCGCCAAGCGGTCTTCCTGCCCCTGGCCATGGCCGTGATGTTCGTGGTCTCGCTGATGAGCCCGCGCGGCGTGCGCCGGGTTTCCATCGTCGGTTTGGCCGTCGGACTGGTGCTGGTGGTGGCGACGCTGTTTCTGGGCCTGGAAATCAAGGGCGCGGCCCGATGGCTGCAATTCGCCGGCTTGTCCTTGCAGCCATCGGAATTCGTCAAACCCTGTTTCGCCGTCGTAACCGCCTGGATGCTGGCCGAACAGCGCCGGCGCGAAGGCGTGCCGGGCGGCCTGATCAGTTGCGCTTTATTGGCTCTGGTGGTTTGGTTGCTGGTCTCCCAGCCCGATTTGGGCATGACTGCCGTGGTTGCCGTGGTCTGGTTCGGGCAGTGTTTCATCGCCGGCCTGTCCATGGCGTGGGTTGGTCTGCTGGCCGTGCTGGGTCTGGCGGCGGCGGTCGTGGCCTATGCCATGATTCCCCACGTGGCCCGCCGCATAGACCGTTTTCTCGATCCCGCCGGCGGCGATACTTATCAGATCGATCGGGCCATGGACGCCTTTGGCCAGGGCGGCTTGCTGGGCCGGGGGCCGGGCGAGGGCATGGTCAAACGGGTGCTGCCCGACGCCCACACCGATTTTATCTTCTCCGTCGCGGGCGAGGAGTTCGGCCTGATCTTCTGCCTGATCATACTCGCCCTGTTCTGCTTCATCACCCTGCGCGGCTTTGCCCGGTTGTTGCGGGAAGAGGATCTGTTCGTCCTGCTCGCCGCCGCCGGTCTGCTGACCCAGTTTGGTTTGCAGGCGGTGATCAACATCGGCGTCAACCTCAACCTGCTGCCGACCAAGGGCATGACCCTGCCGTTCATCTCCTATGGCGGCTCTTCCCTGCTGGCCCTGGCCCTGGGCATGGGCATGGTGCTGGCCCTGACCCGGCGCCGGCCCAATATTGGGGGGCTGCCATGAACCCGCATGGAAGCGGCCCCATCATGCTGGCGGCGGGCGGCACCGGCGGTCATGTCTTCCCGGCCCAGGCCCTGGCGGCGGAACTGGACCGGCGGGGCCGGGCCGTCGATATCGTGACCGACCGCCGCGGCGGCGATTATTCCGACCGGTTTCCCGGCCAGACCATACACCGCGTCGCCGCCGCCACGCCGGCGGGGCGGAACCTGTTGGGCAAAATCGTGGCCCTGGCGCGCATCGCCCAAGGCACCCTTCAGGCTCGGCGTCTGATCCGCCGGGTGGAACCGGCGGCGGTGGTCGGCTTCGGCGGCTATCCCGCCTTGCCAACGATGCTGGCCGCCATAACGCTGTCCGTGCCCCGCATGGTGCATGAACAGAATGCCGTCCTGGGCAAGGTCAACCGTCTGCTCGCCGCCCGGGTCGATGCCATCGCGACATCCTTTCCGGTGACCAAGGCGCTGCCCGAAAACGGCCACCAGCCGAAGCTGGTGACCGGCAATCCGGTTCGCGACGAGGTGCGGGACTTGGCCGCGCAACCCTATGAACCGCCAGGCGCGGATCAGCCCTTTGAATTGTTGATCTTCGCCGGCAGCCAGGGCGCCCGTGGATTTTCACAAATCATTCCGCGGGCCTTGCTGGACTTGCCGGACGAACAGCGGCGCCGGCTCCGCGTGGTGCAGCAATGCCGGAGCGAAGACCTTGATTTGGTGCGCTGGGTTTACGACGGCGCCGGCATTGCGGCCGAGACGGCGGTATTCTTTACCGATCTGCCGGCCCGCCTGGCCACCGCCCACCTGGTCATTGCCCGCGCCGGCGCCGGCACCGTCAGCGAGCTTGCCGTGGCCGGCCGGCCCAGCGTGCTGGTGCCCTATCCCCATGCCACCGACGACCATCAGAGCCGCAACGCCGAAGTGTTGAGTTCCGCGGGCGGGGCCTGGGTGCTGGCGGAAACCGACGGGATGGCGGCCCGCCTGACCGCGCGGTTGATGAAATTGATGGCGGAGCCCGAATTGTTGCGCGATGCCGCCCGCGCGGCGCGGGGCAAGGGACAGCCAAACGCCGCCGCCTTGCTGGCCGATGTTGTTCTGGCCTTGGCCGCCGATGAACTGGGCGGGAGGGCGGCGGCATGAGGACGCTGCCCCTGGATATCGGGATCATCCATTTCGTCGGCATTGGCGGCATCGGTATGAGCGGCATTGCCGAAGTCATGCATAACCTGGGCTACCGGGTGCAGGGCAGCGATCAGGCGGAGGGCGCCAATGTGATCCGCCTGCGCGAATTGGGGATCGAGGCCAAGATCGGCCATGTGCCGGAAAACCTGGGCGCGGCGCAAGTCGTGGTGATCTCCTCCGCCGTGAAGGCGGATAATCCGGAAGTCATGGCGGCGCGGGAGGCCATGATCCCCGTGGTCCGCCGGGCCGAGATGCTGGCCGAGTTGATGCGCCTGAAATGGGCCATCGCCGTCGGCGGCACCCATGGCAAAACCACCACCACGTCCATGATCGCGGCCATTCTGGATCAGGCCGACTATGACCCGACGGTCATCAACGGCGGCATCATCAATGCCTATGGCACCAATGCCCGCCTTGGCGCCGGCGACTGGATGGTGGTGGAGGCGGACGAAAGCGACGGCAGTTTCATCAAGCTGCCGGCGACCATCGCCGTGGTGACCAACATAAATCCCGAACATCTGGATTTCTACGGCAATTTCGAGGCCGAGCGCGCGGCCTTCCAGACCTTTGTCGAGAATCTGCCGTTTTACGGATTTGCCGTGATGTGCCTGGATCATCCGGAAGTGCAGGCTCTGGTGGGGCGCATCTCCGACCGGCGCATGGTGACCTACGGCTTCTCTCCCCAGGCCGCCGTGCGCGCCGTGAACCTTGCCGCCGCACCCACCGGCATGGCCTTTGACGTGGCGTTGACAGACCGGGCCAATGACCGGACCCGGATTATCGCGGGTTTTCACTTGCCAATGCACGGTGAACATAATGTCTTGAATGCCCTGGCGGCGATCGCCGTCGGGCAGGAAATGAAAATCGCCGATGATGTCCTGCTCGACGCCCTGGCGGGATTTGCCGGGGTCAAACGCCGTTTCACCAAAACCGGCGAGGTCGGCGGCATTACGGTGATCGACGACTACGGCCACCACCCGGTGGAGATCGCCGCCGTGCTGCGGGCGGCCCGCGCCGCCACCGCCGGCCGCATCATCGCCGTCGTTCAGCCCCACCGCTATAGCCGGCTGCGCGACCTGTTCGAGGATTTCTGCACCTGCTTCAACGATGCCGATACGGTCATCGTGGCCCCCGTGCACGCGGCGGGGGAAACCGCGATAGAGGGTTTCGAGCGCGACGCCTTGGTCCGGGGATTGATGGCGCGGGGCCACCGGCGGGTGCTGCCGCTGGATCGGCCGGAAGACCTGCCGGCCCTGATCGCGGGCGAAGCCGCGTCGGGCGACATGGTGGTCTGTCTGGGTGCCGGAACCATTACCGCCTGGGCCAACGCCCTGCCGGCGCAACTGGCGCCCCTGGTGGCCGGGCCCAAGCTGGCGGGGGGCGCGGCATGATGGCGGCCCGGCAATATGATGAAACGCTGCTTTCGCGTCTTCCGGCGGTACGGGGCCGCTATGTTGAAAACGTAGACTTGGCGGGCGCGACCTGGTTCCGGGTCGGCGGCCCGGCGGACGTTGTCTTCCGCCCCGCCGATGCCGACGATCTGGCGGCCTTCATGAAGGCATGCCCCCCGGATATCCCCCGCACGGTGCTGGGTCTCGGCTCCAACCTGTTGATCCGGGATGGCGGCGTGCGCGGGGTGGTGATCCGGCTGGAGCGCGATTTCAATCGGATTGAAATCGACGGCGAATATGTCACCGCCGGGGCCGGCGCCCTGGACGTCAATCTGGCGCGGGTTTGCCGCGATGGAGGCTTGGCCGGCTTCGAATTCATGCGGGGCATTCCAGGCACCGTCGGCGGAGGGCTGCGCATGAACGGGGGCGCTTATGGCGGAACCTTCCGCGACCTTCTGGTCTGGGCCGAGGCGGTGGACGGCGGCGGCATCATACGCCGGGCCGGTCTGGATGAACTGGAATTGAGCTATCGCCACTGCGGCGCGCCGGAAGACTGGATTTTCACCGCGGCGCGATTCAGGGGCGTCAAGGGCGGCCGGGACGGCATCAGCGGTCGCATGCGCGATGTTAGCCGGGCCCGCAGGGACAGCCAACCGGTCAACACCCGGACCGGCGGCAGCACCTTCAAAAACCCGGGCATTAACAACCCCAATGGCGCCAAGGCGTGGGAGTTGATCGACCGGGCGGGTTGCCGCGGCCTGGCGCGCGGCGGGGCCGTGGTTTCGGAACTGCATTGCAATTTTCTGATCAATACGGGCAATGCCAGCGCCGCCGACCTGGAGGCCCTGGGCGAGGAAGTCCGCCGCCGGGTCCATGCCCACAGCGGCATCATGCTGCAATGGGAAATCCGCCGCATCGGCGAACTTAGCTTCGAAATCGCCCTGGCGCCGTCTTCCGAGGTGCCGTCATGAACTGTCATGTCGCGGTTTTGATGGGTGGCTGGTCGGCCGAGCGCGAGGTTTCGCTGACCTCCGGCGGCGCCTGCGCCCTGGCCTTACGCGGAGCCGGCTACCGGGTCAGCGAAATTGACGTGGACGGCCGGCTCGTGGACCGGCTGGCGGAATTGAAGCCGGATGTGGCGTTCAATGCCCTGCATGGCCGCTGGGGCGAGGACGGCTGCGTGCAGGGCCTGCTGGAACTTTTGGCTCTGCCCTACACCCATTCCGGCGTGCGCGCCTCGGCCGTGGCCATGCATAAGCCCTCCTCGTTGGAGGTTTTTCGCGCCCGTGGCATTCCCTGCGCCGAGAGCTGCCTGAGCACGGCCGAGGCGGTCAACCGCCAGGACCCGTTTGAACGGCCCTATGTGGTCAAGCCGCCGTCGGAAGGTTCCACGTTCGGGGTACGGATCGTGCGGGCCGGCGATAATAACCCGCCCATCGGCGCCGATTGGAGCTTTGGCGACGTGGTTCTGGTGGAACGCTATGTGCCGGGGCGGGAACTGACCGTGGCGGTAATGGACGGCAAGGCGTTGGGCGTCACGGATATCCGCACCGACGATGGCTTCTACGACTATGATGCCAAGTATGCCGAGGGCGGCTCCCGTCATATCGTGCCGGCGCCGATCAATGGAGAGATTTATGCCCAGGCCATGGAGCTGTCCGAGCGGGCGCATAACGCGCTGGGCTGCCGCGGCGTCAGCCGAACCGATTTCCGCTATGACGATACCGGCGGCGAGCCAGGCCTGCTGTACATGCTGGAGATCAATACCCAGCCCGGCATGACGCCCACTTCCCTGGTGCCGGAACTGGCCGCCCATCGGGATATCGATTTTACCGCCCTGGTGCATTGGATGGTGGAGGACGCCGGATGCGCCCGTTAATCGCCTATCTGAAACCAAACCGGGGCAAGGCCGGCGCCAAGCCGCGCCGGTCCAGCCGCCTTTCGCCGCGCCGCCGCCAGGTGGTCGCCCTGGCTCTGATCGGCGCCGTCGCCATTGGCGCGGGCGCGGGCGCTTGGCGGCTTCGTGAAAGCGGCGTGCTCGAACGGACCTTGAAAATGGCGGGCGCGGCGCTATCGGACTGGAGCCAGCGGCAGATCGTGGCCGCCGGTCTGACCGTTCAGCACGTCTTTGTCACCGGGCGGGGCGAGACCGGCAAGGCGGAGGTGCTGGCGGCGCTGGGCGTCGAGAGCGGCCAGTCGATCCTGGATTTTGATCCCGCCCAGGCCCGCCAACGTTTGTTGCAGCTGGGTTGGGTGAAGACGGCGCGCGTGGAACGCCGCCTGCCCGATACCATCATCGTGCGCCTGCGGGAACGCCAGGCATTGGCGCTGTGGCAGCACAAGGGCCGCCACGTGCTGATCGATCGCGGCGGCGGGACCATCACCCGGCATGATCTGGCCCGTTTCGCGCATCTGCCGGTGGTGGTGGGCCGGGACGCGCCCCTGGCGGCGGCCAAACTGATCGACATGTTGTCGCGCAAACCGGCGCTGTTCGCCCAGGTGCGGGCGGCGGTGCGGATCGGCGCCCGGCGCTGGGACGTGCGGCTGAAAAACGGCATCAAGGTACATCTGCCGGAGATCGACGCCTTCGCGGCCTGGGTCCGCCTGGCCGAACTGGTCGCCGAATACCGCATATTCGACCGCGACGTGGTGGCCATCGATCTGCGCCTGCCCGACCGTCTGGTACTGCGGCTGACGCCGGAAGCGGCGGCAAGGAAAAACAAGAACGGGAAGGAAACCTAGATGGCCGTCGGCAGGAATGATCTGATCACCGCCCTGGATATTGGCAGCACCAAGGTCTGCTGCTTCATCGCCCGCCCGGACGGCGGCGGCGGCATGCGGGTGATTGGGATCGGTCACCAGGTCGCCAAGGGCATGCGCGCGGGCACCGTGGTGGACATGGAAGCGGCGGAAGAAGCGGTTCGCGGCGCGGTCGATGCGGCCGAGCGCATGGCCAAGGAGCGGGTCGAACGGGTGCTGCTGAGCTTTTCCGGCGGCCGCCCCGTCTCGCGTCTGATTGATGTGGAAACCGATATCGCCGGCCACGAAATTGGCGAGCGGGATTTGAAGCGCGCCTTGGCCCAGGCTCATCTTCTGGCCCGGCGCAGCACCGAGGGGCGGGAGATCCTGAATGCCATTCCCGTCGGCTATAGTATCGACGGCACGCCCGGCTTCCGGGAGCCACGCGGTATGTTCGGCGCCCGTCTTGGCCTGCGTTTACACGTGGTCTCGGCCGAGGCCGGGCCGCTGCGCAATTTGAAACTGCTGGCGGAACGCTGCCATCTGGAAATCTCCGCCCTGGTGGTCGCGCCCTACGCCTCCGGCCTATCGACCCTGGTCGAGGACGAGATCGACCTGGGCGTCACCCTGATCGACCTGGGCGGCGGCAGCACCGATGTCGCCGTGTTTTATGACGGCCATATGATCCATACGGATCAGGTGCCCGTTGGCGGCAACCACGTAACCAACGATATCGCCCGTGGCCTGTCCACCACCGCGGCCCATGCGGAACGTCTGAAAACCCTGCATGGCAGCGCGGTGGCCGGACCCGACGACGAACACGCCATGGTCAATGTACCCAGAGTGGGCGAAACCGGCGCCGATGCCGTACAGCAAATCCCCCGATCCATGCTGATCGGTATCATTCAACCCCGCATTGAAGAGACGCTTGAGCTTGTGCGCGACCGCTTGCAGGCATCCGGCCTGGCGCGGACGGCTGGGCGGCGGGCCGTGCTGACGGGCGGCGGCGCCCTGCTGACCGGGGTGCGGGAACATGCCGCGCGGGTTTTGGACAAACAGGTCCGGGTCGGCCGCCCACTTGGCGTGCACGGCCTGGCGGAAGCGACCGAGGGCCCCGCCTTCGCCACCGCCGCCGGATTGCTGGCCCATGCCGAACGGGGACCGGGACGGGAAGATATGCAGACCATGGCCGATGCGGCGCTAGGCGATGGCCGCATTCAACGCCTGGGCCGCTGGTTCAAGGAGAATTTCTAGTCATGACAACGAGATTATTTCAACCAACAGTGATCAACCGCAACCGACCGACGCAATATTTCATTGCGCACCGGAGCCTATGGGTAAAGGAGACCTGACCATGACCATCAACCTAAATGCCCCGCAAATGACAGAGTTGAAGCCCCGTATCGTGGTGATTGGCGTCGGCGGAGCCGGCGGCAATGCCGTGAACAACATGATCTCCTCCGGCTTGGAGGGCGTCGAGTTTATCGTTGCCAATACCGACGCCCAGGCCCTGGCCCAATGCAAGGCGGACCGGCGCATTCAATTGGGCGCCGCCATTACCCAGGGTTTGGGTTGCGGGGCCCGTCCCGATGTCGGCCGCGCGGCGGCGGAAGAGGCCATCGACCAGATCCTCGATCATATGGCCGGCACCCATATGGCCTTCATTACCGCCGGCATGGGCGGCGGCACGGGCACGGGTGGCGCGCCGGTCATCGCCGAGGCCTTGCGCGGCCAGGGTATCCTGACCGTCGGCGTGGTAACCAAGCCGTTTCAGTTCGAAGGCAGTCAGCGCCTGCTGGCCGCTGAACGGGGGATCGAGGAACTGCAATCTTTCGTCGATACCTTGATTGTCATTCCGAACCAGAATTTGTTCCGGATCGCGAACGAAAAAACCACCTTCGCGGATGCCTTCGCCATGGCTGATGACGTGTTGCATTCCGGCGTTCGCGGCATCACCGATCTAATGGTGAACCCGGGCCTGATCAATCTTGACTTCGCCGATGTCAAAACGGTGATGGCTGAAATGGGCAAGGCCATGATGGGCACCGGCGAGGCGGAGGGTGAAAAACGCGCCATCGACGCGGCCGAGGCGGCGATTTCCAACCCCTTGCTCGACGATGTTTCCATGCAGGGCGCCCGCGGGGTGCTGATCAATATCACCGGCGGCATGGATCTGACCTTATACGAGGTGGATGAGGCGGCTAACCGGGTGCGCCAGGAAGTTGACCCGAATGCCAACATCATTGTCGGCTCGGCCCTGGATGACACCTTGAACGGCCGGATGAGAGTATCGGTGGTGGCGACTGGCATTGAGTTGGAGGAAGGCGCCCAGCGGCCGGTGATCGCACCGCGCCTCGCCGCCGTGGCGGGCCGCCCCATCCCGGCCGAAGAGGCGCCCGCGGCGGAGGAAGCGGCGGCGGTGACGGTTGCCGAAGCCGCGCCTGAAAGCGCGCCGGAATCAGTGCCCAACGCCATGGTCGGGCAGGACGGGGAAGCAGTGACCGTGCCGGCGAAGATGGAGGCCAATGAGCCTCCCGCATTGCCTTTGACCTTTGGTCAACGGGTTCCGGCGCCGAAACCGCCCCAGGCGGAACCCGATCCCCTGACCCGGCGGGCCAAGCCCACGGCCGATGTCAGCGTCGATGATGCGCCCTTCATCGCGCCGCAAGCCAACCTGCCCGAAAAGGACCGCGCCCCCTTGCATCAGCCCGACGCCCTGGCGGAAGCTGAAGCGGTCAACCCAACCGATCGGCCGGGCAAGACCAAGCCGGGCCGTTTTACGCTGTTCCGGCGCAAACAGCCGGCCAAGGCGGCCACGCCGGAACCGGTGCAGCCGAGGCTAGAATCGCCCGGTCCGGACAAAAAGCGTCAGGCGCCGCCGGCGCAAATGGAGCCGGATGTCACGCCGGAAACCGTGGCCGCTCCCCTGCCGGCCACGCCCGAATCGGCCGCCAAGGCCGCTTCCGAATCGTCCACGCCCGACCCGGTCATTCCGCAACCGGCGGATTCGGATTTGACCGCGCCGACATTGCCAGCCTCGGCATCAACGGCGCCGGAGCCCGCCCCATCTCTGGCCCCACCACGGACGGAAGAGGATTTGCTGGAAATCCCATCGTTTTTGCGCCGCCAGGCGAACTAGGCAGATAAAACTGGTTTGTTGCCGCGCCAGCCCATTATCCCGGCATTGGGTTGATCGGGGGGTTTATCGGGCTGGCGCCGTAACGAAATGTAACAAACTTTGATTTGAGCATGTTCGGAGCGGTTGCTAATAACTTCACTCAAGGTGCTCATTTTTAAGGGTGATTCCGTTTTGAATCCCGCCCGAGAGCGCACTGAGATGGTTAACGGGATGGTTAACGGGTTGGTTGGCGGTTTCGGAGTTTGCAGCGTGAAGATTAGTGGTTTGAAGTTAACGGTTTGAAGCGGATTGAAGACGTGAGTTCCAAGCAGCAACATACGCTGAAGAATGCCATAAATTGTTCCGGCGTGGGCCTGCACAGCGGCGTCAAGGTGACCATGAGCCTGAAGCCCGCGCCCGCCGATACTGGAATTGTCTTTTTCCGCACGGATATTGGCCGCACGGATTTGATCGCGGCGACGGCTGTTTCCGATGGCGCTCCGGGCACGGACCTGGTCCGGAACACCAACAACCCGAACGCCAACATCCCGAACTCCAATAGAGACATTTCCGCCCGCTGGGACATGGTCAGCGATACGGTCATGTCGACAACGATACGAAATGACGCTGGGGATAAGGTTGCCACCGTTGAACATTTGATGGCTGCCCTGGCGGGATGCGGCGTTGATAATGTCCGGGTGGAGCTGGACGGCCCGGAAGTGCCCGTCATGGATGGTTCCTCCGCGCCCTTCGTATTTTTGATCGAATGCGCCGGAATGGCGCCTCAGCAGGCCCGCCGCCGGGCGATCCGCGTGCTGCGCCGGGTGGAAATCGAGGATGGCGATCTCCAGGCGGCGCTGCTGCCGTCCAACGGCTTCACGATCTCTCTGGAGATTGATTTTGACAGCCCGGCGATATCCCGGCAGTCCGGTTTTTTCGATCTGCACAATGGCGGCTTTAAGCGGGATATCTGCCGCGCCCGCACGTTCGGGTTCGAAAATGATGTCAGCCGGCTGAAGGATCTTGGCCTGGGCCAGGGTGGTTCGCTCGACAACGTGGTCGTGGTTGGGCGGGACGATGAGATCATGAATGACGGCGGCCTGCGCTATGGCGATGAATTTGTCCGCCACAAGGTGCTGGACTGCGTCGGTGATTTTTATCTGGCCGGCGGTCCCTTGCTGGCCCATTTCGCCGGGCGGCGGACGGGCCATGCCAGTAATAACCGCCTGTTGCGCAAGCTGTTCTCCGACCCGGCCAACTGGGAATATTGCTATGATGAGGCACAGCCCTGCCATGGCCCGGTCGAGGTTTGGGATCAGCCCCTAACGTCCGCCGCCGCGATGGCGCGGACGGCTTGAACTTGCCGGCTTGAATTCGTCAACAGGATCCCGCCCCTCTCATGCCCCTTAGCGAACCGGCGCCCCGCGCCCTGTCCCACACCCGCCATCTTGAATTGAAGGCCTACGAACGCCAGGACGGTTTGTGGGATATTGAAGGCCACATCACCGATCACACGCGGTCCGACTACGACATGCTGGATAGCCAACGGACCGCCGACCAGGCCATGCACGATATGTGGCTGCGCCTGACCATCGATACCGATCTGGTGGTACGGGCGGCGGAAGCGGTCATGGACACGGGCGCGCACGGCCCCTGCCATTTGGTTGCACCGGACTATGGCTGCTTGAAGGGCCTGAAAATTGGGCCGGGCTGGAACCGCGCCGTGCGCGAGCGTCTGGGCGGCGTAAAAGGCTGCACCCATCTGAACGAAATGCTGGCGCAAATGGCCACCACGGCCATGCAAGCCCTTTTCGAAGTTGTCGGCAATATTGTCGACAACGAAGACGGCGGACGGCATCTGAGCCCCGGCTTGCGCAATTCATGCTACACGTATGCCCAAAACAGCCCCTACATCCGCGAATATTTTCCGGATTTTTATCAGGCGGACTGAGGAACTCCAACAGCCGGCGATAGCTTGTCTGTTTAGAGCATTTTCAATGTAGTCTGATCCGCCCGCTCCCCCGCCCGGCGATTCAGCGTTGGTTCAAAATGCTCTGCCGCATCAATTGATGCCGGCATGCTACTTTGAAAACTGTACGAATTTTTCAACTATTTCTCATGCTGTCCTCATGTCATCATGTCCGAATATCTCCAAGATAACATCATGGTCCACATCGGGACCGACAGTCGTGCAATGGAACCAACATTTGGAGGATAGAAATTTCCAATGGCACAATGGGAAATTACGGGTGAATTATTTGATAGCTGCAATTGTGAATCGATTTGCCCCTGTGTGACACTCAGCCCGCCGACCCATGGCGACTGCAAGGGCCTTGTGGCCTGGTCCATTGCAGAGGGTCGGAGCGGCGAGCTTGATTTGGCGGGCCGCCGGGTTGTTTTGGCGTTGCATGCGCCGGGGCCTTTGGCGGAAGGGAACATGCGTGTCGCGCTCTACATTGACGATGGCGCCAGCCCGGCGCAGATGGACGAATTAACCGAAATTTGTTCCGGACAGAAGGGCGGCCATTTTGAAATCCTCAGTTCGTTGATTGGCGAAGTTGTCGGCGTCAAACAGGTGCCCATAGAGATTGTCATCGACGGCAAATCACGCACCCTGCGCATGCCCGGCATCGCCGATACCAAAATAACGGCGATCGAGGGTCATGAAGGCGCCGACGTCACGGTGACCGAAACGCCACTGGCGTTTGTGCCCGGCGGTGCGCAGACCGTCGGCCGCGCCAATGGCTTGACCTACAACGATTTCGATTTCGATTGGACCCATCCGGACGGCGGCGCCAGCCTCATGGCGCCGTTTACTTACCAAGGGTAGACAAGGCCGGCGAGTACGGATCCCCAGGGGCGGCAAATCCGGCGGCACCCGCTGTTTCGGCCGGACTTGTCGCCATGATGCCGCCGGCCACCTTGCCCATGGTCATGATGGCGCGGCGTATCATGACCGACAGGAAGCAGTCCTGGGAAAGGTCTCTGAGGACGGCGCTGTTGGTGATGGGGTATGTGGCCACCTGGACCGGATTTTCCCTTGGCGTGGCCATCGTGCAATCCGGGCTGCAAGATATTGAACTGCCGTCGCCCATGTTGATGGGCACCAGCACGTTCCTTACGGGTCTACTTTTCTGCGCCGCGGGCCTGTTTCAATTTTCCAAGTTGAAGACCGCCTGCCTCGAACGTTGCCGCTCGCCCCTGAGATTTTTTCTCGGGCACTGGCGCGACGGCCGATGGGGCGTCTTTATTTCAGGCGGAATATCGGCGATGGTATTTTCGGTTCCGTAGGGATTGTTATTCAACTGGCCGCGTCGCATAGGCCAAATAGTTCACGCCGGCATCTCGCGATAGCCGCCAGTCGCCCCGGCGCGGCAAATACCGCATGCCCGTGATATCGCGCAATTCCGCCCCGGCCCGACGCAGATGCCGGCCCATCTCCGCCGGTTTTTGGAAACGCCGCCAATCGTGTGTCCCTACCGGCACCCAACGCAACACGTACTCGGCGCCCAGAATGGCTTGCAGGAAGGATTTCGGCGTCCTGTTCATGGTTGCCAGCAGCAAGGCGCCGCCTGGCCGCGTCAGGCCGACCAGGGCTGCCGTGAAACCCGTGACATCGGCCACATGTTCGATGACCTCCATGGCGATGACCGCATCGAATTGCCGCCCCGTCGCGGCCAGGTCCTCCGCCGCCATGGCCCTGTAGTCCACTTTCAGGCCCTGTCCGCCGGCATGGGCCTTGGCGGCGGCAATGGTTTCCTCGCCGGCGTCTATGGCGGTGGCCGTGGCGCCCATGCGGGCCAGCGGTTCGGACAGCAGGCCGCCGCCACAGCCAACATCCAAAATCCGCAACCCTAACAGGGGACGCAGTTTTTTTTCCGCCAATGCAAAATGTTTGCAAAGCTTTTCGCGGATGTATTGCAGCCGGGTCGGGTTCAGGCGGTGCAGCGGCGCCATGGGGCCATCGGCATCCCACCAATCCGCCGCCATTTGGGCAAAGCGGTCTACTTCATCCCTGTCAATGCTGGCTGCTTGCGCCATTTGATTTCTTTCCGCCATGGAATCCAGATTATACCATAACCTATCTTCAAGGCTTTATTTTTGCCCTTCAACCGCCCATATTGCAGTCGGAAAACCGATGCTTGGAAAGGGCCGGGGTGGTGGAGAATGAGGCCTTGATACTTGATCTGGTGGAATGGATCGCCACGAAACCCAGGCGTTATGACGATGTCATGGCGGCTTGGCGGACGTCGTGCCCCAGGCTCCCCATATGGAAGGACGCGGTCGAGAAAAAACTCGTAATGCGCGAGCGCGCGAGCGCGGCCGGGCCCATGGTGCGGGTCACCACGTTGGGCCTTTCCCTGCTATCCGCGGCCGGGCGCGGGCGCGATATGGGAGCTTGCCGTCACTTGTAAGCGCGGGGCGCTTTGAGTATGTATAGCCGCCCGGCCGCCGACTTGGAGCCCCGCAAGGGGCCGGCGGGCGGAGTTGGGCGGGTTTTGGCCGCCGGGTGAGGATATGGCACGGATCGTCATGAAATTCGGCGGCACTTCGGTGGCCGACGTGGAACAATTGCGCCAGGTCGCCGGCCGCGTGGCGGATGCCGCCCGTCGCGGCGATGAAGTCGCCGTGGTGCTATCGGCCATGGCGGGCACCACCAATCAGCTTGTCGATTGGACGCGCGAGATGAGCAGTCTGCATGATGCCCGCGAATACGATGCCGTGGTCTCCGCCGGCGAGCAGATCACCGTCGGGCTATTGGCCATGGCGTTGCAGGAACGGGGGGTTTCGGCCCGTTCCTGGATGGGGTGGCAACTGCCGATCAGTACCGATGGCGTCCATGGCAGCGCCCGGATCGAGGGCATTGATGGGGCCGAGATAATCCGGCGCATGGGCGAGGGCGAGGTGGCGGTCGTGGCCGGCTTTCAGGGCCTGTCGCCGAACGGCCGCGTCACCACCTTGGGCCGGGGCGGCTCCGATACCACCGCCGTGGCCCTGGCCGCGGCGCTGGAGGCGGATCGTTGCGATATTCACACCGATGTGGATGGTGTTTACACCGCCGATCCGCGCATCGTGACGGCGGCGCGGAAGCTTGATAGAATTACCTACGAAGAAATGCTGGAAATGGCGTCCCAGGGCGCCAAGGTGCTGCAAACCCGATCGGTCGAACTGGCCATGAACCACCGGGTGCGGGTGCAGGTGCTTTCCAGTTTTGGCGATACTCCCGGTACTTTGGTTGTTGACGAGGATGAGATCGTGGAACAAGCGGTGGTCAGCGGTATTACCTATGCTTCCGACGAGGCCAAGGTGACCCTGTTGCATGTCGCCGACCGGCCCGGCGTGGCGGCGGCCATATTCGGCCCCTTGGCGGATGCCAATATTAACGTGGACATGATCGTGCAAAGCGCCTCGCCCGATGGCACCACCACGGATATGACATTTACCGTGGCGCGGGGCGATCTGCCGCGCGTCGAGGATGTGCTGGAACGGCACCGCGCGGCCATCGGCTATCAGCAAATTATCTCGGATGGCGATGTGGTCAAGGTCTCCGTAATCGGTGTCGGCATGCGCTCTCACGCCGGCGTTGCCCAACGCATGTTCGCGGCTTTATCCGACAAAGGCATCAATATTCATGCCATCTCCACCTCCGAAATCAAAATTTCCGTGCTGATCGGCGCGGAATACACGGAACTGGCCGTGCGCAGCCTGCATTCCGCTTATGGATTGGATGCCGTTTGACGCTTTTTGCCCAAATTCCGGCGTCGGTCGACCCTGGTTCCGGGCCGGGGATGTGGCTGGCATGAGCGCCGCCGCGACGCCATCGGGTCCGCGCATCCTGTTGCGCCGTCTGCGCGAGGTCATGGCCGGCGCGGGCGCGGCGCAGGACCGCATGGACCAATTGGTCACCACGATCGCCGCCAACATGGTGGCTGAAGTCTGCTCGATCTATCTGTTGCGCGACGGCGTCTTGGAATTATTCGCCACGGAGGGTCTGAACCGTGACGCGGTCCACCAAACCACTCTGAAGATTGGCGAGGGTCTGGTCGGACAAATCGCCCAGCTGGCCAGACCCATGGCCTTGTCCGAGGCGCGTTCGCATCCCAATTTCGCCGCCCGCCCGGAAACCGGCGAGGAAGATTATCATTCCCTGATGGGCGTGCCGGTCTTGCGCGGCGGCCGTGTCGTCGGCGTGTTAGTGTTGCAGAACCGCAGCAACCGGGATTATTCCAGTGACGAGATCGAGGCGATGCAAACCATCGCCATGGTGCTGGCGGAAATGGTTGGCGGCGCCTTGCAACAGGAAGCGCCCGGTGTCGGAACCTTCGGGACCGACGGCCTGCCCCGCCGTCTGGCCGGATTATCCCTGAACGAGGGGCTGGCCCGCGGCGTCGCCGTGCTGCATGCGCCCCGGATTGTCGTGGAGTGCCATGTCGCCGACGATGTTGAGTTCGAGGCCGGGCGCCTGAAGGCGGCATTGAACGAGCTGCGGCTTCAGGTCGATGGCATGTTGCAGGCCGCCATCGCCGAGCCGGGCGGTGAGTCCCGGGATATTCTGGAAACCTATCGCATGTTCGCCCATGACAAGGGTTGGATGACGCGGTTGCTCGATGCCATTCAGGGCGGCTTCACGGCCGAGGCGGCGGTGGAACGGGTACAGGTGGAAAACCGCGCCCGCATGTCGGAGTTCTCGGACGCCTATCTGCGTGAACGGCTGCATGATTTAGAGGATCTGTCCAATCGCCTGATGCGCCATTTGACCCACGGCGGGCAGATACCCGATACCGATCTGCCGGAGCAGGCGGTGGTGGTGGCCTGGAACATGGGACCGGCCGAATTGCTGGACTATGATGTTGACCGCATAAAGGCCCTGGTACTGGAAGAAGGCTCGCCGACATCGCATGTGGCCATTGTCGCCCGGGCCTTGCAAATTCCGGTCGTCGGCCGATTGGAAAGTCTTCTCGAATCCGTTGAAAGCGGTGACGACCTGGTGGTCGATGGGGACAACGGACAATTGTTCGTGCGCCCGACGGCCGATGCGCTGGAAGCTTTCACCGCCAATCTGGAGCTGCGGCAGGCCAAGGCCGCGCAATATGCCGCTCTGCGGGATCAACCGGCCATCAGCAAGGATGGTACGCGGGTGCGGCTCAATCTGAATGCCGGTCTGCTGGCCGATCTGCCCCATTTGGCGGGCACCGGCGCCGATGGCATTGGATTATACCGAACGGAACTGCATTTCATGGTTCGGGCAACCTTGCCCACGGTGTCCATGCAGACCGAGTTTTACAGCCGGGTACTGGACCAGGCCGGCGAGCGGCAAGTGGTGTTCCGTACCCTGGATGTGGGCGGCGACAAGATGCTGCCCTATCTCGCCCGCCATGACGACGAACGAAACCCGGCCATGGGGTGGCGGGCCATCCGTCTGTCCCTGGACCGCCCGGTCTTGCTGCGCATGCAGATCCGCGCCTTGTTGAAGGCGGCGTCGGGCCGGCCCCTGGCCGTCATGTTCCCGCTGATTGCCGAGGTCGCGGAATTCAAGGCCGCGCGGGCGCTGTTGGATCGGGAGGTCGAGCGGCAAAAGCGGATGGCGGAACAGACCCCGTCATCCTTGCTTGTCGGCACCATGTTGGAGGTGCCCAGCCTGGCCTGGCAACTGCCCGCCTTGCTGCCGTTGGTCGATTTCGTCTCAATCGGCAGCAATGACCTGATGCAGTTTTTATTTGCATCCGACCGGAGCAATCCGCGTTTGGCGAATAGATATGATGAATTAAGCCCATCGGCCTTGTCGTTGGTGCGCGATATCGTGCGGCGCTGCGATGACGCGGATGTTCCGGTCAGCCTGTGTGGCGAGGCCGCCGGCCGGCCGGTCGATGCCATGGCCATGATCGGTCTGGGTCTGCGCAGTATTTCCATGGGCGCGGCCTCTATCGGGGCGGTGAAAATGATGGTCCGCAGCCTCGATATTCCGTTATTACAGGCGTTTATGGAGGGTTTTTATGATTCTCCTGAACATAGTCTGCGCAAGGCGCTGACGAAATTTGCCGAAGACCACAACATTGCAATCTAAACTATTGCATTTGCTTGACAATTGTTGATCTGCTACAAGCCATCCTTGAGTTATCCACAGAGGGTCGCCGAACTTGGCGACCGGTGGTGTGCCGGCGTTGAAAGTTGGCTAGAAAACCGGCTGAAATACTGGCTGAAACGGGCCGCATGGGGGCCTGGTCTGAAAGTAAGTTGCCATGACCGATCGAGAATTGGTGGATGAATGGCGCGATGACGATGCATCGCCGGGGGGCTCCTTGGGCCGGCGGCGGCGCGCGCCACGGGGCTTGCATCTGCAACAGATCGAAGAGCCGGGCGATGAAGATAACTATACCGGGATCGGCACCGAACTGCGGGCCGCGCGGCAACGCCGTCCGCTCACCATATCGGATGTATCAGGCACCCTGCGTATCCAGCAGGCGTATTTGTCCGCCTTGGAAGAGGGCCGCACGGATGATTTGCCGGGCCCGACCTACGCCATTGGTTTCCTGCGGACTTACAGCGAGTTCCTCGGCTTTGACAGCGACGAAATCATCCGCCAGTACAAGAGCGAGGGAACCCTTAGGCTTGGCGACCGCCGTTTGGTTTTTCCCGAGCCGGTGGCAGAGGCGCGGCGGCCGGGCTTGGCTCTTGCGTTGATTTCGTTGCTTGTTGCGGGATCCGTTTACGGCGCTTGGATATTCCTGGAGCGTCGGGATTTACTGCCAGTTGAACCCGTCGCCGAACTGCCGCAAGGGCTGACCCCGTATCTGGCTGCCGCGGAGGCGCCCGCGCTGGCGCAACGGGCCGTGCCCGCGCCGCCCGCGCACATGGCCAAAGCGCCGGCAGTTATAGCGCCGGCGCATGAATTGGGCGATGCGGCCGCCTTGGCCGCTGGCCCGACGATCGAGGTGTCGGCGGTCTCTGGGAGCGTTGCCGGGAACGTCGATGCGACGGTCGAGGCAGCCCCTCCCGTGGATATTTCCGCCGAAAGGGAGGCGGTATCGGTGACCGCCATTCCGGAAATACCGGAACAGGGCGAAGGCGAGCGGGCCGCCGCCGCGGATGTCAGTGGCCTGGCAAATACCAACGATACGCCCGCCTATTCCGCGCCGGACGGCGCCGCCGGCACCCTGGCGGCCGCGGTTCCGGCGGAGCCGGTGATCGAAGTTTTGGACGCGCCGCCGCCCGTTATCGAAATTAAACCCGAACCGGCCGAAGTTGGCATCGAGACCGCCACGGAAACCGCGACGGAGACCGCCATGGAGACCGTCAGGGTTCAATGGTCCTTGGTGCCCGATACTTCGCCCATGCCGTTGAGGCGTGAAGGCAGCGACGTGGACACGGCGCCGACCATGCCGGCGATCCAAGTCACCATTGCGCCGCCCCCGCCGCCCGCCGCGCCGGCGGCGCCGGCCCGGCCCCTGACGGAAGGCGGCGGTGAAGCCGCGTTTGACAGCGACGAAGGCCGAGCGTCCCTGGCTATCGCGACGGAAAGTCTTGGCTACCGCCCCCAGGCCTATGGCGCCTCTAACCGCGATGTCCGGGTGGTGCTGCGGGCGCGGGCGGAATCCTGGGTCCAGGTTCAGGGCGCCAACAATGAATTACTGTTGACCCGCATGCTGCGGGCTGGTGACAGCTACCATGCGCCCAATCGGACCGATCTGGTCCTCATGACCGGGAACGCCGGGGCGATCGAGATCATCGTGGATGGCGAGGCGCTCGGCACCTTGGGACCGGTGGGTCAAGTGCGCCGCAATATAAAGTTGAGCGCGGACTATTTGCGGGACCAAATGCACGCCTCCGCCTCCGATCAATAGCCTTCCACGCCGTTTTGTTTGATCCGGCCTGTTATCGGCAACAAATTATTGCTATTGCATCATGTACGCCTGATCATATTTTTCAGGCGGCGACCCATTTGTCAGAGATAATGCCATGAGCCTACGTCCCTATCGCGATATTTACCGCCGAACCTGCCGTCAGGTCATGGTCGGGGATGTACCGGTTGGCGGCGGCGCGCCAATTACCGTGCAGTCCATGACCACCACCCCGACCCATGACGTGGAGGCGACGGTGGCGCAGATAAAAGCCTTGGAAGACGCCGGGGCGGATATTGTCCGGGTTTCCTGTCCGGATGAAGCCTCGACGGCGGCCTTGCGCCAGATTGTTGACCGGACCAGCGTGCCCATCGTGGCCGACATACATTTCCATTACCGCCGGGCCTTGGAGGCGGCGGACAATGGCGCCGCCTGCCTGCGCATTAACCCTGGTAATATTGGCGCTGCAAGCCGGGTCGCCGAAGTCGTGCGGGCGGCCCGCGCCAACGGCTGCTCCATGCGCATCGGCGTCAACGCCGGCAGCCTGGAAAAGGAATTGTTGGAACGCCATGGCGAGCCTTGTCCCGAGGCCATGGTGGAAAGCGCCCTGAACCACGCCCGCCTGTTGGAAGACAACAATTTCGAGGACTTCAAGATTTCGGTCAAGGCATCGGACGTTTTCCTGTGCGTGGCCGCCTATCATGCCCTGGCCGAGGCTTGCGATTATCCCCTGCACCTGGGCATCACCGAGGCGGGCGCCCTGCGTGGCGGCACGGTTAAATCATCCATCGGCCTGGGCAGCCTGTTGTGGGCCGGGATCGGCGATACCATTCGGGTCTCCCTGTCGGCGGACCCGGTGGAGGAAGTTCACGCCGGTTTCGAAATTCTGAAGTCCCTTGGGCTGCGCCACCGTGGCGTCTCCATTATCAGTTGCCCTTCGTGCGCCCGCCAGGCCTTTCCGGTGATCAAGACCGTCGAGGCGCTGGAACAACGCCTGGCCCACATCGTGACGCCCCTGACCCTGTCCATCATGGGCTGTGTGGTCAATGGGCCGGGCGAGGCGCGGGAAACGGATATTGGGGTCACGGGTGGCGGCAAGGGCACCCATCTGGTTTATCTAAGCGGCGTCGCGGATCACAAGATTGGCGATGCGGGCTTTGTCGATCATGTGGTGAAACTGGTTGAGGACAAGGTAGCCGAAATACTGGCGGAATAAGGCACATGGCGAAAATTCAACCGGTGCGCGGCACCCATGACGTCTTCGGCGAGACGGCGGCCCGCCATGGCCATGTGGTGGCCACGGCGCGGGATTGCGCCCGGCGTTACGGCTTTGCCGATATCGATACACCGATCTTTGAGTTTACGCCCGTCTTCGCCCGCACCATGGGTGAAGGCTCCGACGTCGTGCGCAAGGAAATGTATAGTTTCACCGATCGTGGCGGCGAGGACATCACCCTGCGCCCGGAATTCACAGCCGGCATCTGCCGTGCCTTTATCTCGGGCGGAATGCAACAGGATTTGCCCCTGAAATTCTTCGCGCACGGTCCGGCCTTTCGCTATGAGCGGCCGCAAAAAGGCCGGCAACGTCAGTTTCATCAGATCGATGCCGAGATCCTGGGCGTGGCGGGCCCCGGCGCCGATATTGAAATCATCGCACTTGGGGCCGAGATATTGCATGATCTGCGCCTGCTGGATCGCTGTGTGCTGGAACTGAATACCCTGGGCGATCCCGGCAGCCGGCGGGCCTATCGTGACGCCCTGGTCGCCTATTTCTCCGATTACAGGGACAGCTTGTCGGAAGAAAGCCTTGACCGGTTGACCCGCAATCCCCTGCGTATCCTGGATTCCAAGGATGAGGGCGACCGCAAAATCGTTGTGGATGCACCCTTGATGGCGGAATTCCTGAACGCCGAATCCGAGGATTTTTTCGCCGCCCTGTGCGAGGGACTGGAGGTTCTGGAAATTGCCTATAATCTCAATCCGCGCTTGGTGCGGGGCCTGGACTATTACACTCATACCGCCTTTGAATTTGTCACCGGAGACTTGGGCGCGCAGGGCGCGGTGATCGCGGGCGGACGCTATGACGGACTGATTGAGATGTTGGGCGGCCCACCGACGCCGGGCATCGGCTGGGCCGGGGGGATCGAGCGTCTCGCCATGCTGGCCGACGGCGCGCCGGCGCCGGAGCGGCCCATTGCCTTTGTGCCCATGGGCGAGGCCGCCGAGCGCCTGGCGCTGAAGATATGTCATGGTCTGCGCCGGGATGGCTTCGTGGTCGATATGGCGTTTCGCGGCAACCTGAGCCGGCGCCTGAAACGGGCCAATAAAATGAATGCGCGGGCCGCCTTGATCTTGGGCGATGACGAAATCGCCAGGAATATTGTGACCCTGCGCGATCTCGATGACGGCGTGCAGCAGGACGTCGCCCTGGACGATGTGACGGCCCATCTGCGATTGTTGTGCGAATGATTGGCGAAGAGCAAATAGAGGCCATTCTCAAGCGTCTGGCGGAGCTTGAGGCGACCATGGCGGCGGGCGGCGATGGCGATGACTTCGTCCGTCTGTCGAAGGATTATGCCGAACTGGCGCCGGTTGCCAAGACCGCCGTCGCCGTGCGCGAACTGCGCGCGGAGATCGCCGATCTGGGCGGCATGGTGGCGGACCCCGACAGCGACCCGGAAATGCGCGAATTGGCGACCGAGGAAATGGCGGCGGCGCGAGGCAGACTGCCGAATTTGGAAAACCAATTGCAAATAGCCATGCTGCCCCGCGACGCCGCCGACACCAAAAACGCCATCCTGGAAGTCCGCGCCGGCACCGGCGGGGATGAAGCGGCATTGTTTGCCGCCGATTTGTTGCGCATGTATCAACGCTATGCCGAAATAAACGGCTGGAAGTTTGAACTGATGGATGTCAGTGAATCGAATTTAGGCGGTATCCGCGACGCCGTCGCCTCGATCAGCGGTCGGGGCGTGTTCGCTAAATTGAAGTTTGAATCCGGCGTCCATCGGGTGCAGCGGGTGCCCGAGACGGAATCCCAGGGCCGTATCCATACCTCCGCCGCGACTGTCGCCGTGCTGCCCGAGGCCGAGGAAATTGACGTGATCGTCGAGGCATCGGATTTGCGCGTCGATACCTATCGCGCCCAGGGCGCCGGTGGCCAGCACGTTAACAAAACAGACTCGGCCATTCGTATTACCCATTTACCCACCGGCATCGTGGTTCAGTGCCA
The DNA here is from genome assembly GCA_046582595.1 of Alphaproteobacteria bacterium. Classification (GTDB taxonomy): domain Bacteria; phylum Pseudomonadota; class Alphaproteobacteria. The sequence goes on from JAYGEB010000167.1 coordinate 24,127, forward strand.
AGACAACAAATCCCAGCACAAGAACCGGGCCAAGGCCATGAAAGTACTGCGCGCCAGGCTTTACGACGCCGAACGGCGGAAGGCGGAGGATGAACGCGCGTCCACCCGCAAGCAGCAGGTGGGCAGCGGTGACCGCTCGGAACGCATCCGCACCTATAATTACCCTCAAGGCCGGGTCACCGATCACCGCATCAATTTGACCCTCTACAAGTTGGATAAAATGATGAGCGGCGAGGCGGTGAACGAGGTGGTGGACGCCCTGGTCGCCGATCATCAGGCCAGCTTGCTGGCCGACCTGGAAGCGCATGGCTGATGGCGGCGCGATTGCTCGGGATATGACCTTGCGCCAGGCCGTTACGGCGGCCGGCCAGGCATTGCGGGCGGCGGGAATTGACGACGCCGTATTGGATGCCGGGTTGCTGCTGGCGCATGTCATTGACGGCGACCGTCTGACCCTGATCAGGGATCCCGGACGCAGGCTCGACGACGCCCAGAGCAGGAAATTCGCCGAACTGATTGCTGCCCGGGCGGCCCGAAAGCCCGTGTCGCGCCTGCTGGGCCGGCGGGAATTTTGGAGCCTCGATTTCTCGATCAGTGGTGCGGTTCTTGATCCGCGCCCGGATAGTGAAACGGCTGTCGCGGCCGCGCTCGAACAATTGCCCAGGGTGGAAGGCGCTTACCGGATTGCCGATTTCGGCACGGGTTCGGGCTGTCTGCTGCTGGCGCTGTTGGCGGAACGGCCGCGGGCCTGGGGGCTGGGGTTGGATATTTCCTTTGCCGCGGTCCAACTGGCCAAACGCAACGCCCAGGATCTGGAGCTTTCCGGCCGGGCCCATTTCATGGTTGGCGATTGGGGCCGGGCCATGCTGGGCGGTTTTGATCTGATCGTCGCCAACCCGCCCTATGTCCGATCGACGGACCTTGCCGGCCTGGCGCCGGAGGTTCGTTGCCACGATCCTCGCCAGGCCCTGGACGGTGGCGCCGACGGTCTGGCGGCCTATCGCGCCCTGGCGCCCGATTTGAAGCGAATGCTGAAACCGAGGGGCCGGGCGATCCTGGAATGCGGCCATGATCAAGCCGCTGATCTGGTGAAAATTCTGCAAACGGAGGGATTGCGGGTCGGTGGATTTCATGCCGATTTGTCCGGGGTCGCGCGTTGTCTGCGCGTCGCCGTCGCATAGAGCAGTTCCGATCCAATGTGAATCACGAAGTGATTCTAAGTGATTGGAAAAACTGCTCTGTTCTTAAGATTCGGAGCATTTCCAATTCGGAAATGCTCTGGCAAAAATAAGTGTTGGATTTTCCGCCGTTTGCGGCTAGTTTTCTCTGCGAACGGCAAGGAACGACCGTCGCGATCAGAAAGATCTACTGGCGTGACCGGACGGGCGGTTCCCGATAATGACATACCCACATTGCAGACCGGTAATCTGACGGCCGTGATTTAGGCCAGCGAATGCAGACAACCTAAACGCAGATGGCATGTCGTGTTTCGATTGAAGGCATCGGCAAACATTCCACCCGCCGGGATTCCGGCGGTTGGGCTGCGGTAGAAATACCGGCCCGGCCCTTGGATCGCGGGAATCCAGAATTGGCGTTCGAATGTAGCAATAACTCAAGACGGTAATATGAGACAGAGCGGACCCCAAAGACGGGGACGTGGCCGTCCCAGCGGTCGCAGGGGATATAACAACTCCCCCAATCGTAGCTACGACAGCAATGGCCCGGAAGTAAAAATCCGGGGTACGGCGTCGACGGTGAATGAAAAATACCAGGCATTGGCCCGTGATGCCCTGATCGTTGGCGACCGGGTCGCGGCGGAAAACTATTTCCAGCATGCGGAGCATTATTTCCGCGTCATGCAGGCCGCGAAGCCGCAGCAAACCGGCGACGGCGAACAACGCAGTGACCAGCGTGGCGACCAGCGTGGGGAGCAGCGCGACAATCGGGGTCGCGGACAGCAGAACCGCGTCGAACCCGACGATGAAGCCGCCATGGTTTCGTCCGACGAGGAGAAATCACCTGCCTCGGACGATGGGGTGGCGGATGCCGCCGCCGAAATACCCCAGACCGAGGAGCCGACCGCGGATGCCGCAGAAGTTGAAGGTCCCGCCCATGGCCAGGATGGGGAACGCCCGGCGCCCATGAATCCGGCCGACCTGGCGGCGATGTCGGAAAGCGGTCGCACCGTCGGCGATGATGCCCATGGGGCCAATGGCCAGGATAATGACGGCGCGGAACAGCCCGAACCCGCACCCCGCCGGCAGCCGCGCCGCCGCCGCCGCCAACCGGAAGCCGCTGTTTCCGAAATGGCGGCAACGGAAACTGAAGAGACGGCGACCACGGTGGTCGAAGACGTCGAGCCCGGATAGGGCGTTGCCACCAATTATGGTGGCGTAACCTTGTCGCCGAGGCTGATGGCGCCGGCGGTTAGTACCTCCAGGTAGATACCCATGTCGGCATGGCCAAAGGCCTGCTGCAATTGCAGTGGTATGTTGGCATCCCGCTCGGCGGTTTCCGGATTTACATTCGTGGCGGCGCATCTTTCAATCCGCGCCAAACCCCGTACCGAGACGCCGCCGATCTTAAATTCCTTGCCACACCAGTCGAATTCCTGCCACGGCAGTCCCGTATCAAAGTACAGGTTGGCGCGGAACCGTAGGGGATCCAGGGGCATCTTCATGACCCGCTCCAACTCCCGCAGCGAGGAAATGTTGATCAGTGAAAGACAATGGCGGGGAACGTCGGAGAAAGTATGTCCCCGGGCCCGCAGCAATTTTGGGCTACCCCGCACCTCGTCCTTCATATAGGCGGCAAAGAATTGTTCGATCATTTGCCGTCCCACGGGCAAATCCAGGCGGCCGCGGGCGACTTGCTTGCCGTCCCGTTCTATCACCAGTTCCTGGCTTTCATCAAGATAGCGGGTGGCCAGGGCGGCCAGCCGCTCGTTCCGGGCCAGCATCAGGAATTTGGTTTTGGGCAGAAATTTCGGGTTGACCGTATCGAATTGGGTTGAGCCATGGGCCAGGGCAAAGGCGCGGTCCAGGGGGATGCAGTGTCCCGGCGTCAGTTCGGCCCTTGACATCGATTCCGGGCTAAGGCCTTTCACCGGGTAACGGAATATTTGCGCGATACGGCTCATGACGATCTAAATCTATTCAGGTCTCGAAACGGGGCATGCATTGGTCTTGTGTTGCGCTTCGGCAACACCATATTCAGGATGTGTTATCGGTTGCGTGGTTGCTTCATAGAAGGACCGGGCATGGACCGCAAGACGTTGATCGCAATCCCTGTTTCAGGGTTGTATCAGGCGTGCTTAGATAGGAAGGCAGCATGGATTTCGAAAATTACACCGAGCGTGCCCGAGGTTTCGTACAGGCCGCCCAAACCCTGGCGCAACGCTCCGGTCATCAGCAATTCAGTCCGCAGCATCTGCTCAAGGTTCTTCTCGATGACGAGGAGGGCCTGGCCGCCTCCCTGATCGCGGCGGCGGGGGGCGATGTGGCCGCCGCGCGCCAAAGCAACGAAGCCGCCCTGGCGAAATTGCCCAAGGTCGAGGGTAGCGGCGCCGGGCAGCTTTACATGGCGCCTGAAATGGCCCGCCTGTTCGAGGCGGCCGAACAGATTTCGGAAAAGGCCGGTGATCGTTTCGTCACGGCGGAGCGCTTGCTGCTGGCCCTGGCGCTGGCCACGGGCACGGCCGCCGCGGCGGCTCTGGAAAAAGCCGGATTAACCCCGCAAAATTTGGACGGCGCCATAGAGGATTTGCGCAAGGGCCGCACGGCGGACAGCGCCACGGCGGAAAACGCCTACGATGCCCTGAAAAAATATGCCCGTGATCTGACCCAGGCCGCGCGCGACGGCAAGTTGGATCCGGTGATTGGCCGGGACGAGGAAATCCGCCGCACGGTGCAGGTGCTCTCCCGCCGCACCAAAAACAATCCGGTCCTGATTGGCGAGCCGGGCGTGGGCAAGACCGCCATCGTCGAAGGCTTGGCCATCCGCATCATGAACGGCGATGTGCCCGAAAGCTTGCAAAACAAAAGCCTGCTGGTGCTGGATCTGGGCGCCCTGATCGCCGGCGCCAAGTTTCGCGGTGAATTTGAGGAACGGCTGAAGGCCGTGCTCTCGGAGATCGAGGCCGCCGCCGGTGAAATCGTGCTGTTCATTGACGAGTTGCACACCCTGGTGGGCGCCGGCGCCGCCGAAGGCAGCATGGATGCCTCGAACCTGTTGAAACCGGCCTTGGCGCGGGGCGAATTGCGTTGCGTCGGCGCCACCACCCTGGACGAATACCGCAAGCACATCGAAAAGGACGCCGCCTTGGCGCGCCGATTCCAGCCCGTGATGGTGCTGGAGCCCTCGGTGGCGGACACGATTTCCATCCTGCGCGGCCTGAATGAAAAGTACGAATTGCACCACGGCGTGCGCATTTCCGACGGCGCCCTGGTGGCGGCGGCGACCCTGTCGAACCGCTATATCGCCGACCGGTTTTTGCCCGACAAGGCCATCGACCTGATGGACGAGGCGGCCAGCCGCATCCGCATGGAGGTGGATTCCAAGCCGGAGGAAATCGACGAACTGGACCGCCGCATCATCCAATTGAAGATTGAACGCGAGGCCTTGAAAAAAGAGCAGGACGACGCCTCCGCCGAGCGCTTGGGTAAACTGGAAAGCGAACTGGCCGATCTTGAAAGCCGCTCGGGCGTGCTGACGGCCGCCTGGCGCCGCGAGAAGGAAAAACTTAGCGAGGCGCAAGACCTCAAGGAGCAACTGGAACATGCCCGCATGGAAGCCGAAACCGCGCAGCGTCAAGGCGATCTGGGCCGGGCTTCGGAACTCACATATGGCGTCATCCCGGACTTGAGCAAGCGTATCGAGGAGGCCATGTCCAGCGGCGCGGAGGGCAATGGCGCCATGTTGCGCGAGGTGGTGGGCGAGGAAGACATCGCCGCCGTCGTGGCCCGCTGGACCGGCATTCCCGTGGAGAAGATGCTGGCGGGGGAGCGCGACAAGCTGCTGGCCATGGAACAGCGCCTGGGCGAGCGGGTGATCGGCCAGGAGGAGGCGCTGGCCGCCGTGTCCAACGCCGTGCGCCGGGCCCGCGCCGGGCTGCAGGACCCTTCCCGGCCCATCGGCTCGTTCCTATTTCTTGGCCCCACCGGCGTTGGTAAGACCGAATTATGCAAGGCCCTGGCGGAATTCCTGTTTGACGACGAAGGGGCCATGACCCGCATCGATATGTCGGAATATATGGAAAAGCACGCCGTGGCCCGCCTGATCGGGGCGCCGCCCGGCTATGTCGGATATGACGAGGGCGGCGCCCTGACGGAAGCCGTGCGCCGGCGGCCCTATCAGGTGGTGCTGTTCGACGAGGTGGAAAAGGCCCATCCGGACGTTTTCAACGTCCTGCTGCAAGTGCTCGACGACGGCCGCATGACCGACGGCCAGGGCCGGACGGTGGATTTCACCAACACGATCATCATCCTGACCTCAAACCTGGGTTCCGAACATCTGGCCGCCCTGGCCGAGGTCGAGGACGAGGATTGGGGTGCGGCGCGCGATGCGGTCATGGCCATGGTGCAGGCCCACTTCCGGCCCGAATTCCTTAACCGCCTAGACGAGATGATCCTGTTCCACCGCCTGGCCAAGGACCATATGGGCGGTATCGTCGATATCCAGCTTCGCCATTTGACGGCCCTGCTGGCCGGCCGGCAGTTAAGCCTGTCTCTGGACGCCGCCGCTCGCGACTGGCTGGCCAAGGCCGGCTACGACCCGGTCTACGGCGCCCGTCCCTTGAAGCGGATGATCCAACGGCAGTTGCAAAACCCCCTGGCCGGCCTGATCCTGGAAGGCGCCATCAACGACGGCGAAACCATCAACGTCTCCGCCACCGAGGGCGGCCTGACCATCAACGACCGGCTGGTGGCGGCGGCCTGAGGGTAGTTCGGCCAGCGGCAAGGCAACATTCGCGATCACTCAGGCCGAACCACACCTTGCCCCAAGTCCCGGGACCAGCGTCGGCATGGATTGCCGGGCCCGACCCACTGCTGTCCGGTTTAATTTTATAGACCATGCGCATGACATTGATTCTACTCGTTATCGGACGTTTTGCCGCGTTTGAGACACGAAATGGAGATCAATGCCATGCGCCATCAGAATAGGATATTTCACTGTTTGCTCAAGCATATTTCACGCTCTCGCTTCCAACCGATTGTGGATCGTTATTGTGGCGACAAGCATATCCGGTCGCTTGACTGCTGGTCGCAGATGGGGGCGCTGATTTATGCTCAATTGTCGGGCTCCCGGTCCTTGCGTGATGTTGAAGGCGCGC
>JAYGEB010000248.1:0-2051 GCA_046582595.1 Alphaproteobacteria bacterium
TCCAGATAGAAGCGCACCACTATGGCGGCCGGCCCTGAACGTCTGTCCCCGTCTTGTGCATTCTTCCATACAGGTATTCGAGATTTGCAGACCAAACTCGGCGCGACCCGGATTAAATATGGCTGCATCGGATACAAGAAATGGTGCCCACAGAAAGATTCGAACTTTCGACCTCTCCCTTACCAAGGGAGTGCTCTACCCCTGAGCTATGTGGGCCTGGCGCCGCCCGCGTGGCGATGCGGCTTGCCGCTGGTGACGCGGTCCGGCAAACTGCCACAACTGGCGGTGCCAGGGCAAGCGCGATATGGGGCCGGAGGGGGAATGGCGGAAAATAAGTCAAAACGGCCGGCGAAGTCGGCGGGCGAGGAACGATCGGAGCGGCGGGAGCGGCTGGCGCGGGCCTTGCGTGATAACCTGCGCCGGCGGAAGGGGCGGGGGGGACCGGCTCCGGACCGACGATCCGGCGGGGACAAGGATAGATAAGCCTTCCCGCCATGATAAAAGGGCCGCAATTGCATGGTCAATGACGCCGGGGTGGGGGCGGCCCGTTCCGGAGGGGCGAGGCTTTTGGCGAACCGCCGGTTTGCAGGGCGGGCGCGATGGGTTAGAACCCCAGCCGAACCCGTGAATTTCGGCGGCCCCAGGGTTGGTTTCGGCCGGTCCTGGGGCGACTAGGGCATGTTCATTTTAAACAGGCTCGGACTCTTAAGAAAAGAGCAATTGAACCAATCACTTGAGTCGCGAAAGCGACTCCGATTAATTGAAAATTGCTTAGGGCCAAGAATGGATAAAATACGCATACGCGGCGGCCGGCCATTGCAAGGCAAGATTGTCATCAGCGGCGCCAAGAATGCCGCCCTGCCCCTATTGGCGGCCAGCCTGCTGACCGACGAGACCTTGGTGCTGCGTAATTTGCCGCACCTGGCGGATATCGCCACCATGACCCATCTGCTGGCCCAGCACGGCACGGATCTGTCCATGGCGGGCGCGCATCCGGGCGGCGGCCACATGGGCCAGGTTTTGGAACTGCGGGCGGGGAATATTGCCTCGACCGAGGCGCCCTATGACATCGTGCGGAAGATGCGCGCCTCGGTCTTGGTTCTGGGGCCCTTGCTGGCCCGGTGCGGCCAGGCGCGGGTCTCCCTGCCCGGCGGCTGCGCCATCGGCACCCGGCCGGTGGACATGCATATCCGCGGCTTGCAGGCCCTGGGCGCCGAGATCGAGCTGGATGACGGCTATATCGTCGCGCGGGCGCCGGGCGGTTTGCGGGGCGGCGTCGTGGTGTTTCCCCGGGTGTCCGTCGGGGCCACGGAAAATCTGCTGATGGCCGCCACCCTGGCCAGGGGCGAGGTGGTGTTGGAGAACGCCGCACGGGAGCCCGAGGTCGGCGATTTGGCCAACTGTCTGAATGCCATGGGCGCGCGGATCGAGGGGATCGGCGGCGATACCCTGCGCATCCAGGGTGTCGATAGGCTTCGGGGCGCCGATTACGCCGTGCTGCCCGACCGGATCGAGGCGGCGACCTATGCCATCGCCGCTGCCATTACCGGCGGCGCCGTGGAACTGGTGGGCGCCCGGCTTTCGGACATGGATGCCGTGGCCGCCGCCCTGGGCCAGGCCAGCGTCTCCCTGCGGCCCACCGATTGCGGCATCATGGTTGAAAGTGGTGATGCTCTTGGCGGTGACGCCCTTGGCGGCGGTGGACCGGCCCTGGCCAGCATTGATGTCAGCACGGCGCCCTACCCTGGCTTTCCCACCGATTTGCAGGCCCAGATGATGGCCCTGATGGCGGTGGCGGACGGCGCCGCCATGATCACGGAAACGATATTTGAAAACCGTTTTCAACATGTGCCCGAGTTGCTGCGCATGGGCGCCGACATTACCGTCAAGGGCGCGACGGCAATGGTGCGCGGCCGCGGCGGGCCGGGTGGGGCCGGCCTGCACGGCGCGCCGGTGATGGCGACGGATTTGCGCGCCTCCGTCTCCCTGGTGCTGGCGGGCTTGGCGGCCGAAGGCGAAACCATGGTCAGCCGGGTCTATCATCTGGACCG
>JAYGEB010000256.1:0-41048 GCA_046582595.1 Alphaproteobacteria bacterium
CCGGTACTGTTTTGCCTGGCTCAATCTGCTCTTCCGCATGCGGACCATAATAACACCTCATTGGCGTTATCTGGGTCAGCCCCGGGTATAATATTAACGGATCATAAGCCGAAATATCCGTCTTGACGAGGTTGGATGTTATAACCCGATCAGAATGGCCGTGAAGGTTGTGTAAGACCCAGTGGCCAGCAGGATGGCCAGAATGATGCTTCGAAACCGGTTTTCATCAAGGCGCGAGGACAGGCGGTGGCCCACGACGGCGCCGAGGACGGTGGGCGCCGCGGCCAGGGCCACGGTCTGCCAGATGGCGGCGCCGATGGCGCCCGCGGCGGCTTGCAATGCCAGGGCCGCGGCATATGACAATGTAAACAGACAAAGAGTGGTGGCCCGCAAGGGCAATTTGGCCATGCCGCTGGCGGCTAGGTAGAGCATGACGCTGGGGCCGGGCATGGCAAGCGATGTCGCCATGGCGCCGGAGATGATGCCGACCGGAACCGCCAGCCAGCCGCCGGCCGGCCGCATCTTTAGGGCACCCGGACGCCGGCTTAAAACCAGCCAGGCGGCAAGGGACAGAATGATCAGGCCCACGGCGAGCCGCACCGCATCTAGGCTGGCGTGGAGAAATATCGCCAAGCCAATGGGAAAGCCGAGAATGCTGCCCAGCGAGAGGCGGACCAGGGGCGCTTTCGGCGCCTGGCGCCACAGCCCCGGCGCCAGAACCAGGGAGACCAGCAGATTAAGGATAATGGTCAGGCCGACGGCGTCCAGACTGCCCATCACTCCCAGCAACAGCGGCAGGGCAATGATGGCGAAGCCAAAGCCAGTGGCGCCTTGGGCGAGGGCGGCGAAAAACGAAATCGCGGCGATCAGGATGAGTTCGGCGGCGGTGAACATCATGTACCGTCAGGGATCGTCCCAATAGGGTTCGGGCCTAAACCGATGGACCAGAAAATCGACAAAGGCGCGGACTTTCGGCGTCAAATGCCGCCGGTGTGGAAAGGCCGCATATATGGCATGGGTCTGCGGCAGGCATCCGGGCAACACCTCGATTAAATCGCCGGAACGAAGATCATCGCCGACGATAAAGGTGGGCAGGCACACGATGCCGATGCCTGCCAGGGCGACATGGCGCAGCACCTCACCGTTATTGGCGCGCAGGTTGCCGCGAAGGGGAATGGTCACGGCGCCATTGGCCCCGGTCAGGTTCCAATCGGTGCCGCTGTCGAGGTAGAGGTAGCCAAAGCAATTGTGTTCCCGCAGGTCTTCAGGCTTGCCGGGCCGGCCTTTGCGTTGCAGGTAGCCCGGCGCGGCGCACAATAGGGCGCGCATGGGCGCCAGGCGGCGGACGATCAGCGAACTGTCCACCAGCGCGGCGATGCGCACCGCCACATCGAAGCCTTCCGCCACCAGATCGACAGGGCGGTCGTCCAGCACCAAATCAACCTCGACCTCCGGGTGGGCCTCGAGAAATTCCGCGATCGCGGGTCCCAGGTGCATGGTGCCGAAGGTCATGGGCGCATTGACCCGCAACCGGCCCCTGGGCGTCGCCGCCAGACTGCCAACCTCGTCGGCGGCGGCCTGGGCCTGCTCTACAATCCGTGCGCAATGTTCGTAAAACACCTCCCCGACCTCCGTCAGGGACAGCTTGCGCGTGGTGCGGTTCAACAAGCGCGCGCCGAGGCGGTCCTCCAGCCGGCCAACCTGCTTCGAAACGGCGGATTTCGAGACGCCGAGAGCCGCCGCCGCCGCCGTGAAGCCGCGATGCCGCACGACCTTGGCGAAGACCGCCATATCGTTCAGATTATCCATTTAAGCCAACCCCGTCGGTCGCTTGGAAACAGTGGCGGCCAAAATATCAGTTTTGTTTCCAGTGGCGAACAATTATGTGCTTGCGGACTACTGGCTCGCGGTGTCATTCGATATTACATGGGCGAGGACGGCAACAAGACGGGAGTTTGCTTATGGGTATCATGGTGCAAGGCAAATGGCGCACGGAGGATTTCGCGGAGCGGAACCGCAAGGGCAGCTATATCCGCGCCGGCACCTCCTTTCGCGGCTGGGTCGGCGGCGGTGACTTTCCGGCCGCGGCGGGGCGCTATCATCTGGTGGTCGCCCACGCCTGTCCCTGGGCCCACAGGACGCTGATTTTCCGGGCCCTGAAAGGCTTGGAAGAGGTTATTTCCGTGGCTTTCGTCGAGCCCCTGATGTTGGAGAACGGTTGGGTTCTGGCCAATGGCGGCGACCCGGTCACGGGCGCGCGATATGCCCATCAGGTCTATGCCCAGGCGGACCCGGATTATTCGGGCCGTTGTTCCGTGCCCATTCTCTGGGACAAGACGGCCCATACCATCGTCAGCAATGAATCCTCGGAAATTATCCGCATGCTGAACAGCGCCTTTGATGATCTGGCGGCCAAATCGGTGCCCGACCTGTATCCCGAATACCTGCGGGAGGAGATCGATGCGGTAAACGAACTGGTCTATGAAAACATCAACAACGGGGTCTACCGCACCGGCTTCGCCACCACTCAAGCGGCCTATGAAAACAGCTTCAACGCCCTGTTCGACGCCTTGGACAAGATGGAGACGCGGCTGGCGGGGCAACGTTATCTGACCGGGGCGCGTATTACCGAGGCCGATTGGCGCCTGTTCGCGACCCTGGTGCGCTTCGATGCGGTTTACGTCGGGCACTTTAAATGCAATCGCCAACGCATTGCCGACTTTCCCCAGCTATCGAACTATCTGCGCGAACTGTATCAATGGCCGGGCATCGCCGGAACCGTGGATATACCGCGCATCAAGGAGCATTATTACGGCAGCCACCGCGCCATTAATCCGTTCGGCGTGGTGCCCGACGGCCCCGCCCTGGACTTCGACGCTCCCCACGACAGGGAGCGCCTGCCGCGCGCGGCCGCCTGATTCCTATTCGTGGCGCAGGGCCTCGATTGGGTCCAGGCGAGAGGCTTTGCGGGCCGGGTAGAAGCCAAAAAAGATCCCGACCACGGCCGAAACGCCGAAGGCCAGCACCACGGCGCCGGGCCGTACCAACAGGGGCCAGCTGGCGATATTGGCCGCGATGGCGGCGCCGCCCAGACCGACGGCGATGCCGATACCGCCGCCCACGATAGACAGCAGCACCGCCTCGGTCAGGAACTGCGCCATGATGTCCCGGCCCGACGCGCCCACGGCCATGCGCAGGCCGATTTCCCGGGTCCGCTCGGTGACCGAGACCAGCATGATATTCATGATGCCGATACCCCCCACCAACAACGAGATGGAGGCGACGGCGGCCAGCAACAGGGCCATGATCCGGGAAGATTCTTCCCGCTTTTGCAGTAGCTCCGCCAGGTTGCGGACCCGGAAGTCATCCTTGTCGCCGGTCCGGATGCGATGGCGCTGGCGCAGCAATTCCTTGATCGCGGCCTCCGCCTCGGCCAACTCGTCACCGCTGCGGGCCTTGACCACGATGGCGGTGACCAGGCGGCCGCTCAACCGCCGGCCGCCCAGGACGCGTTTTTTTGCCGTGGTCAGGGGGATAAATATGACGTCATCCTGATCTCGTCCCATGGGCGTTTCACCCTTGGCCTTCAACACGCCGACAACCTTGAAGGGGATGCGCTTGATGCGGATGGCTGCGTCCAGGCCGCTGCCGTCACCGAACAGTTTTTCCCGCACGGTATCGCCGATCAGGGCGACCTTGCCGGCGGCGCGCAGATCTTCGGCTCGGATCGGGCGGCCATGTTCCAAAACCCACTCACGGGCATCCAGGTTGTCGGGACGGATGCCGTAGATGGTGGTGGACCAATTCAAATTGCCATGCACTACCTGGCCAACCCCGCGCACGCTGGGGGCGGCAATTATGATCGTGGGAATTTCCCCCAGCATGGCGTCGGCGTCGTCCTCGGTCAGGGTCGGCAGGGTGCCCCGGCCCAGACGCGCGCCGCGGTTGGAGGAGGAGCCGGGCAGCACGAACATCAGATTGGCGCCCAGGCTTTTGATGACATCCTGGACCCGGGATTCCGCACCCGCCCCCCACCGCCACCATGATGATCACCGCGCCGACGCCGATGATAATGCCCAGGGCGGTCAGCACGCTGCGCAAAAGGTTGGCTCGCAGGGCGTCCCAGGCGGTGCCAAGACAGTCCAGGGCGCTCATGCCAGCATCCCGGCCGCATCCTTGGGCGCCGCAACGGCTTCATCGGCAATCACCTTGCCATCGCGAAAGCGCACAATGCGCTTGGCATGGGCCGCCACGTCCTCGTTATGGGTGACCACAAGGATGGTATGGCCGCCGTGGTTCAGGGTCTGAAACAGGGCCATGATTTCAATGCCGGTATGGCTGTCCAGGGCGCCCGAGGGCTCATCCGCCAACAACAGGGCCGGTTGATTGACCAGGGCCCGGGCGATGGCGACCCGTTGTTGCTGGCCGCCCGACAATTGTGTCGGCCGATGGGCCAGACGGTCCGACAACCCGACCTGGGCCAGCGCGGCCTCGGCCCGCTCCCGGCGGGCTTGGGCGGTGGTGCCGCTGTAGATCAAGGGCAATTCCACATTGTTCAGCGCCGTGGCCCGGGGCAGCAGATTGAAACTCTGGAAGACGAAGCCGATGCGCCGATTGCGGGTCTGGGCCAAATCGCGCTGGTCAAGCTGGGTTACCGCCCGGCCTTCCAGCCAATAAGACCCTGCGCTGGGTTGATCTAGGCAGCCCAGTAAATGCATGAAAGTTGATTTGCCCGAGCCCGAGGCGCCCATGATAGCGACGAACTCTCCCTCTGCCACGGACAGTGATACATCAGCCACCGCATGCACCACTTCGCCGCCCAGATGATAATCCTTGGACAGACCGTCGGTGCGGATCAGGGGGGCGGTCACATCAGAACCGAAGGCCAAAAAAGCCGCGGCAGCTTGCAGCGGCCTTTTCCTCGGCGATAATGACCTGATCGGTTTCGCTTAGTTCGCCTTTCACGATCTCGCTGAAATCACCGTCCGATGCGCCGATGCGTAGGTCCACCGCCCTGGGCCGGCCGTCCTCGTCCAGCAGCCAGACCCGGCCCGGCCGCACCGGGTTGGCGTTGCGCGCGGCGACGATGCGGCGATAAATCTCCAACTGGCCGGGTTTCAGAATAGTCGGGATGGATTGGCCTACTTGCTGGCCGACCTTGGTAAAGGCCTCGCGCAACTCCTCCCGGCCGGCGCCGCTCATATACATGCCTTTTAGGGTCTCCCTGGCAGCCTCGAAGAAGCCGCGCAATTCGGTCTGCTGTTTCTCATCAAGGCTTAACTGTTCGGTCAGGGATTTGATGATCCGTTCGGACCGGCCCGGATCCCGCTTGCGGTCCCCCGGCTTGGCGCCGCCCGCGCCGGCGGGGGTGTAGCGTAGAGCCCGGTTCGGAACCTTTAGGACATCGTCCCGCTGCTGCACGGCGATTTCAACATTCGCGGTCATGCCCGGCAGTAACAGGCGGTCGGCATTGTTGACGCTGACCACGACGGTGTAGGTCACCACGTTTTGTACCGTCTCCGGCGCCAGGCGGACCTGGCGCACTTCGCCCCCGAATTTCCGCCGGGGATAGGAATCGACGCTGAATTTGACGGCCTGCCCGGTCTGGATGGCGCCGATATCGGCCTCGTCCACGGCGACCTCAACCTGCATGCGGCTCAAGTCCTCGGCGATAATAAACAGTACGGGGGCCTGTAGAGAAGCGGCCACGGTCTGACCCATATCAATATTGCGCGCGATCACCGTGCCCGAGACGGGTGAGCGGATATAGGTATGGGCCAGGGCCACCTCCGCCTGGTTGACCGCCGCCTGACGTTGCGGACCTGGGCCCGGGCCGTGGCCAATTCCGCCTTGGCCATGCTCAAACCGGCCTGTGCGCCCCTCACGGCGGAGATTTGGGCGACGGTGCCGGATTGGGGCCGCCCGCAGGCGGGCGCGGGATTGGTCATATGCCATGCGGGCGTCATCCACCCTGGCCGACGATATGATCTTGCGTTGGAACAGGGCTAATTGGCGTTCGTGTTCGCGTTTGATATTGGTCAGGCTGGCCCGGCTCTCCGCCTCCTGGGCCCGGACCATGTTCAGGCGCGCCCGGGCGCTTTTCAACGCGGCGTCGGCCTGGATGATGCCGGCCTGGCGCATGACGACGCTGGCCCGCGCGATGGCCATGGCGGCCGCCGCTTCCTCCAGGCGGGCCTGAAAGGTCTCGGGCGCGATGCGGGCGATTTCTTGATTGGCCGTGACCCGGTCGTTGAAATCGGCGGCAAGCGATTGTACCTGGCCCGAGATTTGGCTGCCCACCTCTACCGTGGTCACCGCGCCGAGCGCGCCGGAAGCGGCGACAAAGCTGACCAGCCGCCCCCGCTCCACCGCCGCCAGACGGTACCCCGGCTGGCCGCCGCCACTCTCGAACCCCATGGCCGCGCCAAGGCCAAGGATCGCCAGCAATGTAATTGCGCCGATCATGATCGGCCGCCGGCGCCCGGGCGCCAGAATGGCCTTGATCGATTGTGCTTTGCGGTCCATCACGGCATCATAGCCGGCAATCAATATTGAACAATTCCAGAGTAAACCATGTCGACCAGCATGACCAGGGCAGAGCGCGAGGCCTTTCTGCAAGAGCCTCACATCGGCGTCCTGTCCATCCCCGAGCCGGGCCAGGGCCCCCTGACCAGCCCGGTGTGGTACGACTATGCTCCCGGCGGCGATCTCTGGTTTTTGACCCAAGCGACGGCGCGCAAGGGCCGGCTGCTGGCGGTTGGCGGCCGGGTCAGCCTGTTGGCGCAAACCACATCATCGCCCTACAGGTATGTTTCCATCGAGGGCCCGGTTTCCAGCATCGTTCCCTCCGACCTGCTGGCCGATCTGCAACCCATGGCGCAACGTTACCTGGGCGAACGGGCGGGCCAGGACTACGCCGCCGCTCTGGCCGACAAATACGCCCTGGGCAACGCCATCAAGATCCTGATCCGCCCGCGACGCTGGCTCACCGTCGACTACGCCAAGCGCCCCTGACCCTTCCCCATGCCAACTCATATTTTTATGGTGACGTAATAAATATATAGAGTATTTTAGAGTATAATGTATTGAAATAAATATATTTATATAATTACTACGTCGCTAAAAAAAGTCGAAAAATGTCGAATCTTAATCTCCGAACAGGTGGTCGGCGACGTAGGGATTGGACTGGCGTTCCTGGCCGAAGGTGGAGAGGGGGCCGTGGCCAGGGACGAAGGTGGTATCCTCGCCCAGGGGCCAGAGTTGTTCACGGATGGAGCGGATCAGGGTGTCGTGATCGCCCCTTGGCAGGTCGGAGCGGCCGATGGAGCCTTGAAACAACACATCACCGACGATGGCCAGCTTATCCTTGGCGCCGTGAAAGATGATGTGGCCCGGCGTGTGGCCGGGGCAGTGGCGCACGGTCATGGTTTGCTTTCCGAAACTAATACCGTCGCCGCTTTCCAGCCAGCGGTTCGGGGTGAAGGAACGGGCTCCTTCAAAGCCCGGTTTCGAGGCATGCCCATCCAGGCCCTCGATCAGGAACAGATCGTCTGGGTGCGGCCCCTCGATGGGCACGCCGAGACGCTCCGCCAGCTCCGCCGTGCCGCCCGCGTGATCCAGATGGCCGTGGGTGAACAGGATTTTCTCGATGGTAACGCCTTGCTCCGCGATGGCGTCCTGCACCCGGTCGATGTCGCCGCCAGGGTCGGAGACGGCGCCCAGCATGGTCTCCTCGCACCACATGACGGTGCAATTCTGGGCATACGGCGTCACGGGGATGACCACGGCTTTCATGCAATGAATGACCTCGAATTAGCTTTTCAGCCGGCGTTGCGCCTGGCGCAGAATATCCCGGTTGCCCCGGTGCCAGGTGACGCTCAGGCTATAGCGCCGCATGCGCCAGCCGTCATTCACCTCGTCCGGGGTGCCCCGCGCCATGTCGCAGGTATAATAACCGCCGACGGTGTATTCGGGGTCGCCACGGGCGCTGTCGAGACGATGCACGGCTTGCAGATAAGCGGTCAGGGTGGCCGTGTCGCCGTCGATCCTATGGACATGATTGGCGGTGAGATGCTGGGTGGCGTCCAATCCGGCGATGGTGCCCTTGATGATCTCGACCCAGGCCTCCCGGCCCGTGACCACCTCGCGGCCGCCGAAGGCACGGAAATCGGCTTCCAGGTCCTCGGTGAAGCAGCTCGCCAGCAGCTCCCAGTCGCGGGTGTCGATGGCGGTGGCGTAGGTGTGCAGCACCTGGCTGATATGGTCCCGGTCGAGCAGCAGTTGTAGTTTTGTTTCGGTCATGATGCTTCCTTAGGCGGCGGCGCGGGCCTTGTTCAATAGCGCCAGGATGCGGGCGGCGGCATCGGGGATATTGGTGCCGGGGCCAAACACCGCCGCGACGCCGTGCTGGTGCAAAAAATCATGGTCCTGGGCCGGGATCACGCCGCCGCAAATGACCAGAATATTCCCCCCCTCCTGGGCTTTCAGGGCCGTTACCAGTTCCGGCACCAGGGTCTTGTGCCCCGCCGCATGAGTGGAGACGCCGATCACGTGCACGTCGTTTTCGACGGCGTCGCGGGCGGCCTCCTCGGGCGTCTGAAACAAGGGCCCGATATCCACGTCGAAACCGATATCGGCGAAGGCCGTGGCGATCACCTTGGCGCCCCGGTCGTGGCCGTCCTGGCCCAGCTTGACCACCATCATGCGCGGCCGCCGGCCCTCGGCCTCGGCAAAGGCGGCGACATCCTTGACGATACGCGCGAACCCTTCATCGCCGTCATAGCTCGCGCCATAGACGCCCGAGATGGCCCGCACCTCGGCCTTGTAACGGCCAAAGGCGCGCTCCAGGGCGTCGGAGATTTCGCCCACCGTGGCCCGGGCCCGGGCCGCGTCCACGGACAGGGCGAGCAGATTGCCGCCGCCGTTGCCGCCGCCGTTGCCGCTGTTGCCGCCGTCCCGGGCGCCGTCCTCCAGGGCCTTCAGGGTAGCCTGGGTGGCGGCCTCGTCGCGGCTGGCGCGAATTTTTTCCAGTTTGGCGACTTGCGCGGCGCGCACGGCGGTATTGTCGATTTCCCGCACCTCGAAGGGATCATCATCGTCGGATTGGTATTTGTTGACGCCGACGATAACCTCCTCGCCCCGGTCGATGCGGGCCTGCTTGCGCGCGGCGGAGGCCTCGATCTGCATTTTCGGCATGCCGGCTTCCACCGCCCTGGTCATGCCGCCCATGTCCTCGACCTCTTGAATGATCTTCCAGGCCGCTTCCGCCATGCTGTTGGTCAGGGACTCGATGTAGTAGCTGCCCGCCAGGGGATCGACCACCTTGGTCACGCCGGTTTCCTCGGCCAGGATCAATTGGGTGTTGCGGGCGATCTTGGCGGAGAATTCCGTGGGCAGGGCGATGGCCTCGTCGAATGAATTGGTGTGCAGGCTTTGCGTGCCGCCCAGCACCGCCGCCATGGCCTCATACGCCGTGCGGACCACGTTGTTGTAGGGATCCTGCGCGGTCAGGGAAACACCGGAGGTCTGACAATGGGTGCGCAGCATCAGGCTTTTGGGGTCCTTGGGGTCGAATTCACGGATGATGCGGGCCCACAGCATCCGGGCGGCGCGCAGCTTGGCGATCTCCATGAAAAAATTCATGCCGACATTGAAAAAGAACGACAGCCGGCCGGCGAACAGATCGATATCCAGGCCGCTATCGACCGCCGTGCGCACGTATTCCAGGCCATCGGCCAGGGTAAAGGCCAATTCCTGCACCGAGGTCGCGCCGGCTTCCTGCATATGGTAGCCGGAAATGGAAATGGAATTGAACTTCGGCATCTCTTGGGAGGTGTAGGCGATGATGTCGGAAACGATGCGCATGGAGGGGGCGGGCGGATAGATATAGGTGTTGCGCACCATGAACTCCTTCAGAATGTCGTTCTGAATGGTGCCCGCCAGTTTGTCCCGGCCGACGCCCTGTTCCTCCGCCGCCACGATATAGCTGGCCAGGGTGGGCAGCACGGCGCCGTTCATGGTCATGGAGACGCTCATCTTATCGAGCGGGATGCCATCGAACAGGATCTTCATGTCCTCGACGCTGTCGATCGCCACGCCGGCCTTGCCCACATCGCCGACCACGCGCGGATGATCGGAATCGTAGCCCCGGTGGGTCGCCAGATCGAACGCCACCGACAGCCCCGCCTGGCCGCCCGCCAGGGCCTTGCGGTAGAATTGATTGGACTCCTCGGCGGTGGAAAAGCCGGCATATTGCCGGATGGTCCAGGGCCGGTTGGCATACATGGTGGCGCGGACGCCGCGGGTGAACGGCTCGAAGCCCGGCAGGGTGCCGATGGTCTCCAGGCCCTCCAGATCGGCGGCGGTGTAGACCGGCTTCACCGCGATGCCTTCGGGCGTGGCCCAGGTCAAATCATCCACCTCCCGCCCGCGCAGCTCCCGCGCCGCCAGGGCACGCCAGTCCTCGGGGATTTGTTTGTCGTCGGCCATGACGCTCATCCTATCGTTACCAGTCACGTATATAGCGCAGAGGCCCGCGGAGTGTCCATTTCCGGCGGCCTGAAAAATAGCTGAAGGTTTTGCCGTTACAGCCGCGCGGGATCGGCTATCCTGGTTCCGTGGGGCCGGGAAATCGCAAGCCGGCATTTGCTGGGAACGGGAGCGCGGACAATGAACAAGGTCGAAGGGTTGCATCATCTGGCCATCGGCACGGGGGACATCAAGATCCAGATCGCCTATTTTACGGACGTTTTGGGCATGGAACTGGTGGCGCTGTATTGGATGCACGGCGTGGAGAATACCTTTCATGGTTTCCTGCGCCTGAATGATGAAAGTTCCCTGGCGTTCGTACAATCTCCCGATTTCGCCCAGGTGCCGACGACCATCGGCGAAACCCATGCGGGCAGTCCCGGCGGCCTTTGCGCGCCGGGGAGCATGCAGCATCTGGCCCTGAAAGTGCAAGATGAAGCGGAACTGCTGGCCATGCAGGACCGCATCCGATCACGCGGCGTGCCGGTGCTAGGGCCCATCGATCACGGATTTTGCAAATCGATCTATTTCGCCGGCCCGGAAAACCTGACCCTGGAGCTGTCCTATTCCACCGAAGCCATCAACGGCGATGCCTGGATCGATCCGGAGGTCGTGGCGCTTGCCGGCATTACGGCGGAAGAACTTGCCACCTATCGAAACCCGGCCCGTCATGAAGCCGAAGTGCCGCCAAGGGCGCAGCCCGAATTATCCGGGCCCGGCCCGCACATGCAGGGTTACGATGCCGCCGCCTACGAACGTCTGATGTCAATGCCGGACGATGCCGTATTGCAAAAACGCAGCGTTACCGAGCCGCCCGTCGCGGTCGTTTAGAGCAATTTTCAATTAATTGGGGTCGCTATCGCGACCCAAGAGATTGGTTCAATTGCTCTTTTCTTAAGAGTCCGGGCATGTTTAAGAAAACATGCGCTAAGCCGGGCTTGCAATTTGGGAACCAAGACCCGATCCTCGCGCGCAGCATGACCGCGCAGGGCAGACATTCGGGCGGCCGGGTTACGGCTGTTCTGGGACCGACCAACACCGGCAAGACCCACTTGGCGGTGGAACGGATGCTGGGGCACCGTACTGGCATTATCGGGCTGCCCCTGCGTTTGCTGGCGCGCGAGATATATGACCGCGTGGTGGCGCAAAAGGGCGCGGGCGCCGTCGCCCTGGTCACGGGCGAAGAGAAAATCGTGCCCAGCCGGCCCAGCTATTTTGTCTGCACGGTGGAGGCCATGCCGCTGACCTGGCGGGCGGATTTTCTGGCCGTGGATGAAATTCAACTCTGCGCCGATGCCGAGCGCGGCCATGTTTTCACCGACCGGCTGCTGCATGCCAGGGGCGAGCAGGAAACCATGTTCCTGGGCGCCGCCACCATGAAACCGATCATCCGCCGGCTGCTGCCCGACGCCGAATTCATCGAGCGGCCCCGGTTCTCCACCTTGAGCTATGCCGGCGAGAAGAAGCTTTCGCGCCTGCCCCGGCGCAGCGCCATCATCGCCTTTTCGGCCAAGGATGTTTATGCCCTGGCCGAGTTGGTGCGCCGCCAGCGCGGCGGGGCGGCGGTGATCATGGGCGCCTTGAGCCCGCGCACGCGCAATGCCCAGGCCGCCCTGTATCAGGCAGGCGAAGTGGATTACCTGATCGCCACGGACGCCATCGGGATGGGCCTGAACATGGACGTGGACCATGTGGCCTTCGCCGAACTGCGCAAGTTCGACGGCGTCGGCCACCGGGATCTGTATCCCAGCGAACTGGCGCAGATCGCCGGCCGCGCCGGGCGCCATATGAACGATGGCACCTTCGGCGCCACCGCCGGGGCCGGGCCGATTGGCCCGGAAATGGTGGAGTTGGTGGAAAACCACCGCTTCGCCAAGATCCGGCGGCTGCACTGGCGCAATACGGATTTGAACTTCAATTCGGCGCCGGCGCTGTTGGCCAGTTTGCGCCAGGCGGCCCCGCGCGAGGATTTGAGTTTGATGCGCGATGCCGACGACAGCCTGGCCCTGCAAACCCTGCTGGCCGACGCCGTGATCCGGGACGCGGCGCGGGGCCCGGCAACGGTGCGTCAGCTCTGGGATGTTTGCCGCATTCCCGATTTCGCCAAGACCATGCCCGAGGCCCACCATCGGCTGCTGAACCGGGTTTTCCGCTTCCTGGCCAAGGCCGACGGCAAGATTCCCGCCGACTGGATCGACCGCCACATGCGCCGCCTGGACCGTACCGATGGCGATATCGACACCCTGGCCGGGCGCATCGCCCATGTGCGCACCTGGACCTATATCTCGCATCAGGCGGAATGGCTGGACGACCCCCGGCATTGGCAGGAACGCACGCGGGGGGTGGAAGACGCGCTGTCGGACGCCTTGCATGCGGCCCTGACCCAGCGCTTTGTCGACCGCCGCACGGCGGCGCTGTACCGGGGCCTGGATGAGCGCCGGGATTTGTTGGCCGCGGTGACCGCCGAGGGCGAGGTTCTGGTGGAGGGGCATTACGTGGGCCGCCTGACCGGACTGAAATATGTACCCGACGCCGCCGCCGATCTGGCCGAGGGCCGGGCGCTGCGGACGGCCGCGAACCGGGTTTTGGCCCGCGAAATCTCCCGGCGCGCCGTCAAACTGGCCGGCGCGGAGCGGGACGCGGTCACCTGGCCGGACGACGATAGCCTGTGGTGGGAGGGGGCGCCGGTGGCGCATCTGAGCCAGGGCGCGCAGGCGCTGGAACCAAGGGTGGCGCTGTTACCGTTCGATCATTTGGATGGCCCCCTGCGGGAACGGGCCCGCCACCGCCTGCAAACCTGGCTGCGGGCCCATATCAGGGCCCGTCTGTCGCCTTTGATACGGCTGGAAGAGGCACGGTTCGAGGGCGCGGCGCGCGGCCTGGCCTTCCAACTGGTGGAGGGGCTGGGCATCGTGCCGCGGGAACAGGTGGCCGAAATGGTGGCCGAATTGAGCCGGGAGGACCGCGCCAAGCTGCATCGCCTGGGCGTGCGCCTCGGCTATCGGGATGTCTTTTTGCCCGGCCTGTTGCGCCCGGCCCGCCTCTCGGTCCGGGCCCGTCTATGGCGTCTGGCTCATCCCCAGAGCGCCCATCCGGCAACGCCCGATGCGGGCCGGGTTGCCATTACCCTCGCGGGCGCCTTGCCGGGAGCGGCGGCGGCGAACGACTATCTTGCGGCATCCGGTTACCGCCCCGTTGGCGATGTGGCGGTCCGCGCCGACATCCTTGACCGGCTGGCGCAATTGGCGCACGCCGCTCACAAGGAGGGCCCGTTTGAAGCCAGCCACGAAATGCTGTCCCTGTTGGGCCGGGGGCGGGCTAGGTTGGACGCTGTCCTGCGCGATCTCGGCTATGGCGGTGACGGTGAAATCGAAACCCGGCGCTACCACTTCCGCCACCGCCGGCATAATCCCATGGCGCGGGGGAACAGACGAAAGAACGAAGCAAAAATAGCCAATCCCACAGCTTCGGCGTTCGCCGGCCTGCGGCATCTGCTACGGCGCGATTAGAGAGCGGCGAAGAGCAATGGCCGGCCCGCAGCGTTTGGACAAATGGCTCTGGTTCGCCCGCTTTTTCAAAAGCCGCACCTTGGCGGGCAAGGCCTGCAATGCCGCAAAGGTGCGGATCAACGGCCAGATCGCCGCCAAGGCCGCCGCCACCGTCATGGTCGATGACGTCCTGACCTTTCCCCGCGGCCACCATATCCGCGTCATCAAGATACTGGCCCTTGGCCAACGCCGCGGCCCGGCGCCCGAGGCACGGGCCCTGTACGAAGATCTCGCCCCGCCCGAAGCCGGCCGCAAGGCCGGCGGCGAGGCGGGCGCCGGCCGCCGCGAGGCGGGCGCCGGCCGGCCGACAAAGCGCGAGCGCCGCGCCGTCGACCGGCTGTTGGATCGATAAAGCGTTTTCGCGATTGAATGAATCGGGACTGGCTCATTTCGCTCGCGCTTGTGCGCAAGAGCGCACCGCTCCGCGTGGGCGGCGCATAAGCGCCGGGCCGCCGTCGCGGCCTTGATCGACCATTTCAATCTCGAAAATGGTCTAGCGGCCGTGTAAATCGCGGCGTCAGGGTACGCGCAGAGCGTAAACGGTGCGGCCCATATTGGCGATAAGCGCGGGCATGACCGCATTGACCATGGCCAGGTCCCCGGCATCGCTGGCGCGCAGATCGATGCGCGCCTGCCAGACAAGGTTCCGGTCCTTGTCGGAAATGGATATGCTCAGGCGCCGGCCCCGGCGCGGACGGTTGGTTTTATCCCCCGTCGCCTTCCAGCGCATTTTCAATTGCACATCGCCGGAGCTGCTGCTGCCTTCGCTGCCCCTTAATTCAAGGCTCGAACCGCCTCTGCCGGCGGGGCTGGCGCCGGAGAGCAGGAAACTCAGGCTGTATTCCAATCCGCCCGCCGTCAGGTAGCCCGCCCGCTCCAGCGCATCGCGGAAGCTGTCGGCGATGGCTTGGGTTTCTGGGCCGCCCGAAAGGGTCCGTACCGCAATGACGGCGCCACTGGGCGGCGGACCATCGCCGGAAGCCTCCATGGTGCCCGTCAACTTGGCCGCCGATTGGGCCACGGCGCCCGGCGCCGCAAGCGCTGTTAGGGCCAATATCAACGCCACCGGGATACAGCCGGCGCCGCGCGTGGATGAATATCTGCTGTAAATGCATCATCTTGAAATGGTAGACCGCACCGGCCCCGGAGGCAAAGAATTTAGACGATGGGCAAGCCGATTCCTTCCTGGTTGATAGCGCATGGACCCCGTGGTAGGCAGCGCCATGATAAATCGAATCAAAACATTGTTCGCCGGCACGCCGGCCATGGGCGGGACCGGAGACGAGGCCGGCGGGCATTCCCACGATGAGTTGCAATTGGCCGCCGCCGCCCTGCTAATCGAGGCGGCAACCCTGGACGGCCATTACGGCGAGGCCGAGCAGGCGGCGATTGACGGGCTGTTGCGGCGAAAATTCAATTTGAACGATGACGAGGCGGAAAGCCTGCATGACCTGGCCGTGGCCGAACAATCAGCGGCCAACCAATTGCTGGGTTTTACCCGCGTGATCAAGGACCGTTACACGCACGAGGAACGGATTGAATTGATTGAAATGGCCTGGGAAGTCGCCTATGCGGACGGCCAATTGCATGCCTATGAAGCAAACTTGTTGCGTCGCCTGGGCGGCTTGCTTTATGTCTCGGACCGTGAACGGGGCGAGGCCCGGAAACGGGTTTTGGCGCGGCTTCGGTCGAGCGGTCCATAGGTTTGTAATAACGTTTGGGCGGCACTGCCCGGTCTCGGGACTGCAACCCGCGGGACGACTATTGATTGTTGGGAGAACTAGGAATGACGTACGTCGTCGTTGATGCCTGTATCAAGTGCAAGTACATGGACTGCATTGAAGTCTGTCCCGTGGATTGCTTCTATGAAGGCGAAAACATGTTGGTTATCCACCCGGACGAATGCATCGATTGCGGCGTCTGCGAGCCGGAATGCCCGGTCGAGGCCATTCTGCCCGACACCGAGGATGACACGGAAAAATGGGTCGAGATGAATAGGGAATATTCGGAAAAATGGCCCAATATTGTCCAAAAGGGCGATGCGCCCGGCGATGGCGACGATTTTAAGGACGAAACCGGCAAATTCGATAAATACTTCAGCGCGGAACCTGGCAAGGGTTCCTGATCCGGCCTCTCCGGTCCCCAACGGTCCGAAATACTCCGGTACTTGCAGGCGCGGTCGGCGGTCCGCATGACGGCTTGGTGGCGCCGCGTCCCGGTTCCATCCCGCCGGCGCGCGGGCTTCAATTTGGGTGAAAATTGTGATATGCTACCGCTACAATGAGACCGCCGGGTTGGCATGCCGTTTCGTCAATGTCGCGAAGCCCTGTTTTGCTGGGGTGATAAGGCGAAGGTACGGAAAAAACTAAGACGATTGTGTTGGAATTTCCGGATTGTGGCCGATGGCCGAAGCCGGCCGGCAAGCTTGTTGGCGTCACCGGAGACATGGGATCGCCGGTAACATTGAGACTTAGATAGTAAACGCAATCGAACAGTGGAACGAGACCGCAGCATGGCGACCAAGACAAAGAAGAAGACGGCTAAAAAGGTAAAGCGTACCAATGGCTTCGCCATCGGCGATTTCGTGGTCTATCCAACCCATGGCGTGGGCCGGATCACCGCGATCGAGGAACAGGAAATTGTCGGCATGAAGCTGAAGCTGTTCATCGTCGATTTCGAAAAAGAGAAGATGACGCTGCGTGTTCCCATCAACAAGGCCGCGGCGACCGGTATGCGGGCCCTGGCCAGCCCGGAAAAAATGAAGACCGCCATGACCACGCTCAAGGGGCGGGCCCGGGTAAAGCGCACGATGTGGAGCCGCAGGGCCCAGGAATACGAGGCCAAGATCAATTCCGGCGATCCCGTGTCGATTGCCGAAGTCATCCGCGATCTGCATCGCGGCGAAGGCCAGCCGGAACAATCCTATAGTGAGCGGCAGATTTACGAAGCCGCCATGGAACGTTTGATGCGTGAACTGGCCGCCGTCGAAAACCTGGATGAAGAACAGGCGACGGAACGCCTCGATACCACCCTGAACCCACCCGCGCCGTGATCTCTCACAAGGCTGTCCTTTCGAACGCGGGCCGATTCGTTCACTGTAGCGGCAACAAATCAACGCCGGGAGGAAAAGAGAATGCGGGAATTCGAAACCGAGATCAAAACCGATGACGGAGTCATGGACGTGTTCGTCTGTCATCCGGAGCAGGATGGGCCGCATCCGGCGGTCATCCTGTACATGGACGCGCCGGGGATCCGTGAGGAATTGCGCGATATGGCGCGGCGCATTGGAACCGTCGGATATACGGTGCTGCTGCCGAATATGTACTATCGCACGGGACGGGAGGGCCATTATGGCTATGATCTCTCCCGCATTCGGGACGACGACGGCGAGCGGGCCCGGATGTTCGAAGTGATGAATTCCCTGACCAATGCGCGAGTGGTCGATGACACCAAGGGCCTGTTGGCCTTCATCGATCAATGCGACGCGGCCGCCGCCGGCCCCGTCGGCTGCGTGGGCTACTGCATGAGCGGACAGTTCGTGATCTCCGTGGGCGCGGCCTATCCCGACCATTTCAATGCCATCGCCTCATATCACGGGGTAAAAATTATCACCGATCAAGCGGATTCGCCTCATCTCGTGGCCAACAGGATCAAGGGCGAAGTCTATCTCGGCTTCGCCTCCGATGATCCCCACGTGCCCGAAGAGGAACTGGCGGCCATGCCCGGCGCCATGCGGGCGGCCGGCATCGAACACAGTATTGAAATTTATCCAGATACCGAACACGGCTATGTCTTTCCCCAGCGCCCGGTCTACAAAAAGGCCGCCGCGGAACGCCATTGGGAAACCATGCTGGCGCTGTTCGACCGCAGATTGCGAGCCTAGGGCCTTTCAAGACTGCTCCAAGCCGTCCGCGCCACCGTCAACGAGGTTTGGGGTAAGGCCGGCGGACGGTTTCTTCGTCGAAGGCGCCGGTGGCGGGCAGGAATTTGACCATGCGCGACCCTGTCTCGCCAAAGCGGTTCTTGCGCAGATTGATGGAAACGGACCGGCTTTTCGACACCAAATCTTCCGGGTCCGTATAACCGCCCTGGTTGACCGGCCGTTCCACGTTGATCAGGAATGAAATACTGTCGGCGGAATATTCCAGATCCGAGGTTCCTTCTAGGCTTTGCAGTATTGCCTCGCCCTGGTGCCTGCGGTTTTGTGACGAAATGGCCAGGACGGGGCTGTCCAGGCTTAACGCCAGGCGCCGCATGCCCGCCAGCAGTTTGGCGATTTCGTGTCGGAATTCGGTAAACCGCCGGCTACCGGCCGCCCAAACCTGCAAATAATCGACAATCACCAAAATCCGCTCCCGCCCGCTGTCCGCGACCAATTGGCGGGCCGTTTCCTCGGCCTCTTCGCAGGCCAGTTCAGGATCGGCCTCGATCACGGTGATGCGGGAGAATACTTCCGCCTGGGCCGCCATCGCGGCCTGCAGCACCTTCTGGTCCACGGCGCCGTCCATCACCTCGCGGCAATTTAAATTCGACTGTTGACACAGCAACCGCATGACCAGGAATTCCGTCGGCATATCGAAACTTAAATACAAAACCGGATAATCGGCTTGCGCCGCCTTGGCGGCGTTGTGCAGGGCAAAGGCGGTCTTGCCGCTGCCCGGTTCGCCGGCCAGCAAATGCAGGCCGGCGCGCCAGCCGCCCAAGCTGTTGTTGAAAAATTCAAAAGCCGAGGGAATGATATCGTGCTGCACGGCCTGGCTGCCGAATTTGCCGTGCAGGATCGGCAGGTAATCCCCGGCGGTCGCGGCCGCCTGCTCCGCCCTTGGGCCGCCGCTCTTTGAAACCCGGGGCGGCGAGGGCGCCGCTTGGGCAAAGTCGGCGGCCGCGCCCTTGTCCTCTGGTTGGGGCTTTACGGGCTCGTTCATGGATTTGCCGCTAGGCTGCCGTGCCACCAACCGTCAGGCCATCGATCAGCAGCGTTGGCTGGCCCACGCCCACGGGGACGCCTTGACCGGCCTTGCCGCAGGTGCCGACACCGGTATCGAGCGCCAGATCGTTGCCGATGCCGGCGAC
Source organism: Alphaproteobacteria bacterium (assembly GCA_046582595.1). Taxonomy (GTDB): domain Bacteria; phylum Pseudomonadota; class Alphaproteobacteria. The sequence goes on from JAYGEB010000256.1 coordinate 19,149, forward strand.
CTTGGTCAGAACATCGGGGCCGTTGCCGATTAGCGTCGCGCCCTTGAGGGGGGCGCCGATCTTGCCGTTTTGCAGCCGGTAGGCCTCGGTACAACTGAAGACGAACTTGCCGGAGGTGATATCCACCTGCCCGCCGCCAAAGTTCACCGCGTAAATGCCATTGGTTACGCCGGCAATAATTTCATCGGGGTCCCTCTCGCCCGCGCGCATGAAGGTATTGGTCATCCGCGGCATGGGCATATGGGCAAACGACTGCCGGCGGCCATTGCCGGTCACCGCGACACCCATCAGCCGGGCGTTCAGGCGGTCTTGCATATAGCCTTTCAGAATACCGTCCTCGATCAACACGGTACATTCGGTCGGCGTGCCTTCATCATCCACCGACAGCGACCCCCGCCGGCCCTGGATGGTGCCGTCATCAACGATGGTGACGCCGGGGCTGGCCACCCGCTCGCCCAGCAAATTGGCGAAGGCCGATGTTTGTTTGCGGTTGAAATCCCCTTCCAGGCCATGGCCGATGGCTTCGTGCAGTAGAATGCCGGGCCAGCCGGGGCCAAGGACCACCTGCATTTCACCCGCGGGCGCGGGCACCGATGACAGGTTTACCTCGGCCTGGCGCAAGGCTTCATCGACCTGGGCTTGCCAGTTCGCCTCTTCGAGATAGCGGGCAAAGCCGATGCGGTCGCCGGCGCCATGGCTGCCGGTTTCCTGGCGGTCGCCCTGGCCCAGCACCACCGATACATTAAGGCGCACGAGGGGCCGGACATCCCGGATGCGCTGGCCGTCGGCGCGCATGATCTCCACCGCCTGCCATTCCCCATGCAAGGAAATGCTGACCTGGCGCACACGGGTATCGCGGGACCGGGCATAACGGTCCATTTCGCCTAAAAATTTCACCTTTTCGGCAAAGGCCACTTCGCCCAAGGGATTGTCGTCGGGATACAGGTTTTGATTGGTGGCGAGCGGCGCCAGGCTCATGACGCCATCGCGGCCGGCGCGCACGGCGCGAACGGCAGAACCGGCACGGGCAATGGCCGCCTCGTTCAATTCCGAAGCGTGGGCATAGCCGGTTTGTTCGCCGGCCACGGCACGCAGGCCGAAGCCCTGATTGGTATCGAAATTGGCCGATTTGATGCGGCCGTCATCCATCACCAGGCTTTCGCTCTGGCAATATTCCATGAACAGTTCGCCATCGTCGCAGCCCCGCAGGGCATCGCCAACCAGGTTCTGAATCCGGCCCTCGTCCAGGCCCGCCCGTTCAAACAACAGAGCCGGATCGCCGGTAACATTCCATTCATTCATGACCGCGTTCGCTCCCTTGGCCGCCAGCTTAGCATGAGTTGTCGATAATGGTGAATGCGCGCCTGCAAAACAATGATTTTGCGCTCATATTGATGGCATCGAATTTGTGCGGCAATTGGCCGCACGATGCCGTGCGGGCGCCGGCGGGTTGCCATGATTGCACCAACCATGGCCACATAAGCGCGATTTTGCTACCTTCAGGCGGCTGATTCAGGGTGAATTACCGGCCCGGCGCCGCCCGGACCGGCACAAAGGTCCAGCAACAGGCTTGTTCCACCCTAATCCGTTGGGTTACATAGGACAAATTGAGCGAGTGGGGTGACGTAGCGGCGTGAAAACCTTGGTTGGAATAGAGGCTTCGATATGACGGCATGGCGGATTTTTTTGGCGCCCGCGGCATTTTTGGGCACCCTGGCGGTCAGCTTGGCGGCGCGGGCGGACCATGGCATGGCGCATCCCTGGCAACTGGGCCTGCAGCCCCCCGTCACGCCGGTCGCCGAGCAAATACGGGATTTCCATAATCTGCTCCTGGTCATCATCACCGTCATCGCGGTCTTCGTGACCTATTTGATGCTGTATGTGGTCGTCAAATTCAGCGCCAAGAACCATCCGACGCCGCGCACGACAACGCACAATACCCTGTTGGAAGTGGCCTGGACGGTGGTGCCGATCGTGATTTTGGTGATCATCGCCATTCCATCTTTCAAGCTGCTGTATTTCGCGGACAGCATCAAGGATGCCGAGATGACCATCAAGGCGGTCGGTCACCAATGGTATTGGTCCTATGAGTATCCCGATAACGGCGATTTCACCTTCGACGCCGCCATGGTCGAGAAAAAGGATTTGCGGCCGGGACAACCCCGCCTGTTGACCACGGATGAGGCCGTGGTGCTGCCGGTGAATACCAATATCCGCCTGCTGGTCGCCGCCGACGATGTCTTGCATGCCTGGGCGATGCCCGCCTTCGGCATTAAATTGGATGCCGTGCCGGGCCGCCTCAACGAAACCTGGATCCGGGTCACGAAAGAGGGCACATACTGCGGCCAATGTTCGGAATTGTGCGGCACGGGCCATGGCTTCATGCCCATCATGGTCAAGGTTGTCTCGAAGGCGGCCTTCGTCGCCTGGGCTGAAAAAGCCAAGAAGGAATTTGCCTCCCGGAGGGAAGGGACCGGCGTGAAGCTGGCGGCTGCCAGCGGCAAGCGGCCTCGATAGCAAGCTGACCGGCTACCGGACAACAGGCGGATTACAGCGATGGAAAGACGGATAGATGGCTTATAGCGCGGCGCACGACGATCATGACCACCATACGCCCACCGGTTGGCGGCGCTGGGTTTACTCCACCAACCACAAAGACATCGGCACCATGTACCTGATTTTCGCCATTTTCGGCGGTTTGATCGGCGGCGGCATGTCCATTCTGATGCGGATGGAACTGGCCCTGCCCGGTCCCGGAATTTTGGGCGGCGACAATCATTTTTTCAATGTTCTGATCACGGCCCATGGTTTGATCATGGTCTTCTTCATGGTCATGCCCGCCTTTATCGGCGGCTTCGGCAATTGGTTCGTGCCCCTGATGATCGGGGCGCCGGACATGGCTTTTCCGCGCATGAACAATATTTCCTTCTGGCTTTTGCCTCCCGCCATCCTGTTGCTGGCCGGTTCGATGTTTTTTGAAGGCACGGCGGGCGACGACGGCGCCGGTACCGGCTGGACCGTTTACGCCCCGCTCAGCACGTCGGGACATCCGGGACCGGCGGTGGACATGGCCATTCTATCCCTGCATCTGGCCGGCGCATCGTCCATTCTGGGCGCCATCAATTTCATCACCACGATTTTCAACATGCGGGCGCCGGGCATGACCCTGCACAAAATGCCGTTGTTCGTGTGGTCGGTGCTGGTCACCGCCTTCCTGCTGTTGTTGTCCATGCCCGTGCTGGCCGGCGCCATCACCATGTTGCTGACGGACCGCAATTTCGGCACCGCCTTTTATGATGCCGCGCGGGGCGGCGATCCGGTCCTGTACCAGCATCTGTTCTGGTTTTTCGGCCATCCGGAGGTCTATATCCTGATCCTGCCGTCGTTTGGCGTGATCAGTCACATCGTCTCCACCTTCTCGCGCAAACCGGTGTTTGGCTATCTGGGCATGGTTTACGCCATGGTGGCGATCGGCGCCGTGGGCTTCATCGTCTGGGCCCATCATATGTACACTTCGGGTTTGGATGTGGACACGCGGGCCTATTTCATTGGCGCCACCATGGTCATCGCGGTGCCCACGGGGGTGAAGATATTTAGTTGGATCGCCACCATGTGGGGCGGTTCCATTACCCTGCGGACGCCCATGCTGTTCGCCCTGGGCATGATCTTCCTCTTTACGGTGGGCGGTGTCACCGGGGTGGTGCTGTCCAATTCCGGCGCCGATCTGGTCATGCATGATACCTATTACGTGGTGGCCCATTTCCACTACACCATGTCCATGGGCGCTTTGTTCGGCATCTATGCCGCTTTCTATTACTGGATTGGCAAGATGTCGGGCCGGCAATATAACGAGATCCTGGGCAAGATCCATTTCTGGATCACCTTCATTGGCGTGAACATTATTTTCTTCCCGCAGCATTTCAGCGGGTTGGCGGGCATGCCCCGGCGTATTCCCGACTATCCGGATGCCTATGCGGGCTTCAACATGGTATCCTCCATCGGCTCTTACATTACCGGCTTGGCGACCTTGTTTTTCATCTACATCGCTTACAAGACCGTCACGAGCGGTGAGAAATGCCCGGACAACCCCTGGGGTGATAGCGCGGATACACTGGAATGGACCCTGCCGTCGCCGCCGCCCTTCCATCAGTTCGAGGAACTACCGCGCATCAAGTAGATGCCGGCATGACTAGTAAAAGGAATTGATTGGTGAATATCGTCAATCCAATCGTGGACCGAAGCACCCGGCGCCGGGTCGGTGGCGACCGTTTGAAAGATTATCTGGCGCTGTTGAAGCCGCGGGTGATGAGCCTGGTCGTCTTCACGGCCCTGGTCGGCCTGATGCTGGCCCCCGGCAGCTTGCATCCCATGGTCGCCGTGGCGGCGTTGATCTGCATCGCGGTGGGCGCGGGGGCCTCGGGCGCCATTAACATGTGGTACGACGCCGATATCGACGGCCAGATGCCGCGCACCTGTGAGCGGCCCATTCCCCGCGGCAACGTCACGCCGCGGGCAGCGCTGATTTTCGGCTCGGTGTTGTCGTTTGCCTCCGTCATCGCCATGGCGGCCTTGGTCAATCTGCTGTCCGCCGGATTGTTGATGCTGACCATCGCCTTTTATGTCTTCGTCTATACCATGTGGCTGAAACGGCGGACGCCGCAGAATATCGTTATCGGCGGCGCGGCGGGCGCCTTCCCGCCGATGATCGGCTGGGCCGCGGCCAGCGGTGATATTTCATTGGCCTCCATCGCCCTGTTCGCCATCATATTCTTTTGGACGCCGCCGCATTTCTGGGCCCTGGCGTTGTACAAGGCCGATGAATACCGCGACGTGGGGGTGCCCATGTTGCCCGTGGTCGCGGGCAAGCCGGCAACCCGGCGGCAAATCCTGATCTATACCCTAATCCTGATCCCGCTTACCTTGAGCCCGGTGGCCCTGGGCGCCTGCGGCATGGCCTATGGCGTGGGCGCGGTCCTGCTGGGTGGGGTCTTTCTGGCCTTCGCGATCCAGGTCTGGCGCGGTGGCGATGACGACGACCGGCCGGCCCGGCGTCTGTTCGGCTATTCGATCTTTTATCTGTTCGCCTTGTTCACCTTGATGCTGGGCGAACGTTTGGCCGTGGGCTGGGTTTGATGCCCATCGGGAAGATGCATCAACAGCGCAAGGGCCGCAATCTGACGCTCGCGGGTATCCTGGTGCTGTTGATGATGGCGCTGTTTGTCCTCACCATGTTCAACATGCAAGGCCAGACGTGGAGCCCCAATTGAGCCCGCCCGCCCCGCCCACCCGGCATGGCGCGCGCAACCGCTTGACCGCGCTGGCCGCCGCCGGCGTGGTTGTCGGCATGGTCGGCATGGCCTATGCGGCGGTGCCGCTGTATCGGATATTCTGCCAGGTTACCGGTTTTGGCGGCACCACTCAGGTCGCGGCATCGGCGCCTTCGGAAATTGGCGAGCGCGTCATCACCGTGCGTTTCAATGCCGATACCGCGCGTGACATGCCCTGGCGCTTCCGTCCCCAACAGCGCGCCATGACCCTGCGGGTCGGCGAACGGGCCCTGGCCTTCTATGAGGCCTTCAACCCCAGCGACCAACGGATTGCCGGATCGGCCACATTCAATGTGACACCGGCCAAGGCGGGCGTCTATTTCAACAAGATCGAGTGTTTTTGCTTCACGGAACAGGTCTTGGCGCCCGGACAACGGGCCGACATGCCGGTCTCCTTTTTTGTCGACCCCGCCATCGCGGATGATCCGGATTTGGATGACGTGAAGACCATTACCCTGTCCTACACCTTCTTTCGGGTGGCGGATGGTTCCGGGGATACCGATGCGGAGCAGAAAATTGCCGTCAACGGCGTGGCGGAACAAATTGCCGGGGACGGAGTGAGATAATGGCTGATACGCACGCCAAGGGGCATGACTATCATCTGGTGGAACCCAGCCCATGGCCCGCGCTTGGGGCGATAGGCGCGTTTACCTTGGCATCGGGTTTTATCTGGTCCCTGCATGGCGGACCGCCCTGGATCGCCGTGATCGGCTTTTTGCTTGTCCTTTACACCATGTTCGTCTGGTGGCGGGACGTGATCCGCGAGGCCAAGGACGAAGGCCATCACACGCCGATCGTGCAACTGCACCTGCGCTTTGGCATGATCATGTTCATTGCCTCCGAAGTGATGTTCTTCGTGGCCTGGTTCTGGGCCTATTTCAACGCCGCCTTCTACCCGTCCGCGGCAATCGGTGGGACGTGGCCGCCCGAGGGCATCCAGACCTTTGATCCCTGGCATCTGCCCTTGATCAACACCTTGATCCTGTTGACCTCGTCCACCACGATCACCTGGGCCCATCACGCCGTCCGCGAAGGCAACCAGAAGGGCGCGGTACAGGGATTATTGGTCACGGTTCTGCTGGGCGCCGTCTTCACCTGCGTCCAGGCCTTTGAATACGCCCAGGCGGCGTTTGACTTCACCGGCGGCATCTATGGTTCCACCTTCTTCATGGCGACGGGCTTTCACGGCCTGCATGTGCTGATCGGCACCATCTTCCTGGCGGTCTGCCTGGTCCGCGCGGCCAAGGGCCATTTCAAACCGGAGCATCATTTTGGCCTTGAGGCCGCCGCCTGGTATTGGCATTTCGTCGATGTGGTGTGGCTGTTCCTGTTCTCCTTCATCTATGTCTGGGGGGCGGGGACATAGGCCGCGCCCCAACGCTGCCACCAACGGCGCGCCGATGACCGGGAACATGGGGCGGCACGTCGGTATCGCCCTTTGTCATCGGCCTGCTATGCCGCTGTCCCCGTTGCGGCAAGGGCAAATTATTCCAAGGTTTGCTGGACGTGGCCGAGGTTTGCCGCCAATGCGGCCTGGATATGTCAGCCCATGACGCGGGCGACGGACCGGCGGTCTTCGTCATCATGATCGTCGGCGGCCTGGCGGTGACCTTGGCCTTTATCGTCGAGACGTCTTTCGCGCCGCCGATCTGGATACATCTAATCTATCAAATCCCCTTTATTCTGGGCGCCTCCATCCTCTGCCTGCGGCCCTTGAAGGCAACCCTGATCGCCCTGCAGTACCGCCATGCCGTCGCCGGCTTCGCTGGCGGCGGTACTGACGGGCGACCGCGCTGAGCCATGCGCCGCCCCAGTCCGTCGGCCATATTCGTGACCCTGACCGCCTTGCTGGTCACCCTGTCACTTGGCGTTTGGCAATTGCAGCGTCTGGCCTGGAAGCAGGACTTGATGGCCCGGATGCAGGCCGGTTTGGCCGCCACGCCCCTGCCCCTGGCGGCGCATTTGGATATTCTGGCGGATCTGAACCACCGCGCCGTCATCGTCCAGGGTCGGTTTCTGCATGATCTGGAAGCCCATATAGGGCCCCGGAGTTACCGTGGCCAGGTCGGGCTGCATGTCCTCACCCCATTGCGAATGAAAAGTGGCGCCACGGTGTTGATCAATCGCGGCTGGATTCCCAACCAACGCCGCAACCCCGCCAGCCGCGCCTTGGGCCAAACGGCTGGTCCGGTGACCATCCGCGGCACCTTGCGGAGCTATTTCGAACGGGGCGGGTGGACACCGGACCATGACAAAAAATTTGATTTGTGGTTTTGGTACGACATTCCCGGCATCGCCGCCGCACGAAATCTGGAATTGCCGGCAGCCGTTGTTTTGGCGGATGGCCAAGCCAATGCGGGCGGCTTGCCCGTTGGCGGCGTGGCCCGCCCCGTGTTGCGCAATAATCACGTCCAATATGCCATCACCTGGTTTTTTCTGGCGGCCGTCGTGGCGGTCATCTTCCTATTGGCGCACCGGCGAAGGGAAGCGGCGTGACAACAGCCTATGAACAATTGTGCGCAAGATTCGCCCGTCTGGCCAAGTTGAATGGCGCGGCGGCGATGTTGCATTGGGATGCCGCCGCCATGATGCCAAGGGGCGGCGCGGCGGCCAGGGCGGAGCAGTTGGCCACGCTTTCCCTGATCGCGCACGAGATGCTGTGCGAAGCGGCGGTTAAGGATTTGCTGGATGAGGCCGAGACGGCCGTGGAGGGTCTGGGCGCCTGGCAGCGGGCCAATCTGCGCGAAATGCGGGCCAAATGGTCCCATGCCACGGCCTTGCCCGGTGCTCTGGTCGCCGCCATGAGCCGGGCCGGTTCGGCTTGCGAGATGGTTTGGCGCACGGCGCGGGAGGCGGATGATTTCGCCGCCCTCCGCCCCTGTCTCGGCGAGGTCGTGACCCTGGTGCGCCAGGCGGCGGCAGCCAAGGCGGAGGCCTTTGCCTGCCCGCCCTATGATGCGTTGTTGTCACAATACGAACCGGGCTTGCGGGCGGCGGATATCGACCGCCATTTCGACGCCCTGGCCGACTTTCTGCCCGATCTGCTGGAGCGGGTGCTGGCGCGGCAGGTCCCGCCGCCGGCGGCGCCGGAACGGGTCTCGGCCGCGGTGCAGGAACAATTGTCCAGACATCTGTTGGCAGCCTTGGGCTTCGATTTCGAACATGGCCGCCTGGATATCTACCACCATCCCTTCACGGGCGGCGTGGCGGACGATGTGCGCCTGACCACGCGCTATGACGAGGCCGACCCCCTAGGCAGTCTGTATCCGGCCCTGCACGAGGGCGGCCACGGCATGTACGAACGCGGCCTGCCGCTCGAATGGCGGTATCAGCCCGTGGGCCAGGCCATGGGCATGGGGGTGCATGAGAGCCAATCCCTGTTGATCGAGATGCAGGTCTGCCGGGGCGATGCCTTCCTCGGCTATTTGGCGCCGTTGCTGACCGAGATAGGCGGCCTTTCGGGATCGGCCTGGGAGGGGCCGGGTCTGGCCCGGCGGGTGCGCCACGTGGCCCGCTCCCTGATCCGGGTGGAGGCCGATGAAGTCACCTATCCCCTGCATATCATCCACCGATACCGCCTGGAAAAGGCCTTGCTGTCCGGCGATCTGGCGGTCGCCGACCTGCCCGGCGCCTGGCGCGATGGCATGAAGCATTTGCTCGGCGTCGAGGCGCCCAATGACCGCGACGGCTGCATGCAGGATATCCATTGGATGGATGGCGCCTTCGGCTACTTCCCCACCTATACCCTGGGCGCCATGGCGGCGGCGCAAATGTACCAAGCCGCCGCCACCGCCCTGCCGGAATTGTCCGATTATCTGGCCCGGGGCAATTTCGCCCCGCTGATGAACTGGCTGGCCGATCATATCCATGGCCTTGGCCGGCTGCATGCGGGCGCCGACGATCTATTGCGGGCCGTGACGGGAGCCCCCTTGGACGGCGCGGTATTTCGCAAGCACCTTGAAAACCGCTACCTGGCTGGATAGTTTGGCGCCTCGGATTTTGTGGAGTTTCATGCCGTGCGCTACATCTCAACCCGTGGCCAAGCCCCCGACCTGAATTTCGGGGATGTCTTGCTGATCGGCCTGGCCCGGGACGGCGGCCTTTATGTGCCATCCGCCTGGCCTCGATTAAGCCCCGATGATCTGCGCGGCCTGGCCGGGTTGTCTTATCCGGAAGCCGCCGCGCGGATATTGCTGCCGTTCATGGACGGCATCGCGGCGGATGAGTTGTTGGCGATGACCCAGGCCGCTTATACGGCCTTTTCCAACCAGGAGGTCGTGCCCCTGCGGCAATTGTCGGACGGCCATTGGCTGATGGAGTTGTTCCACGGCCCCACCCTGGCCTTCAAGGATGTGGCCATGCAGTTGCTGGGACGCCTGTTTGACCGGGAATTGGACCGCCGGCGGGCCCGGGTGACCATCGTTGGCGCCACTTCGGGCGATACCGGTTCCGCCGCGATCGAGGCCTGCAGGGACCGGGACGCGATCGATATTTTCATGCTCCATCCGCTCGGCCGGGTAACGGAGGTGCAGCGCCGGCAGATGACCACGGTTCTGTCGGACAATGTGCATAACATCGCCATTGAAGGCACCTTCGATGATTGCCAGGCGCTGGTGAAGGGCGCCTTTAACGACCTGGCGTTCCGCGATGAAATATCAATGTCGGCGGTCAATTCCATCAATTGGGCCCGGGTGGTGGCGCAAGTGGTCTACTTCATCACCTCCGCCGTGGCCCTGGGCGCGCCGGACCGCAAGGTCAGCTTCGCCGTGCCCACGGGGAATTTTGGTTGCGTCTTCGCCGGCTATGCGGCGGCGCGAATGGGACTGCCCATCGACAAATTGATCGTCGCCACCAACCGCAACGATATCCTGCACCGTTTTTTTCAAACCGGCATCTACCGCAAGGACCAGGTGGTGGCGACGCAAAGCCCGTCCATGGACATTCAGGTGGCCAGCAACTTTGAACGTTTGTTGTTTGAACTGGCGGGCCGGGACGGCGCCACCGTGCGGCGGCAGATGGAAGACTTGTCGGAACGGGGCGGCTTTGAAGTGGGGGCGGAGGTGCTGCGGCGGGCCCATGAAATATTCCGCTCGCACCGGGTCGACGAGGCGGCCACGACGGCGACCATTCGCGATCTCCATCGCGACAGCGGCATTGTCATCGACCCCCACACGGCGGTGGCCTTGCGGGCCGCGCGGGACCAATTGCCCGATGGCCCGGTCATTACCCTGGCCACGGCCCATCCGGCCAAATTTCCCGATGCGGTGGAAGCGGCCTGCGGCGTCCGCCCGCCGCTGCCGGGTTTTCTCGCCGACCTATATGAACGTGACGAACGCTGTGCGACAATGCCCAATGATCTGGCGGCCCTGCAGGATCACATTCGCCGCCTGCGCCGCGCCTAGAGCAGTTCCGATCTATTGTGAATCACGAAGTGATTCTAAGCGATTGGAAAAACTGCTCTATTCTTAAGAATCGGAGCATTTCCAATTCGGAAATGCTCTAGGACCAGGAATGGGGACAAGACCGACCGTGACAGCGCAAACAACAACCTTGGCCAACGACTTGAGGGTAATTTCGGATAGCCGGGATGGGGTCCAGTCCACCGCCGTGGGCGTCTGGGTCGATGCCGGGGCCCGCTATGAAACCGCCGCCAACAACGGCGTGGCCCATATGCTGGAGCACATGGCCTTCAAGGGCACGGACAGCCGCAGCGCCCAGGACATCGCCGTGGAAATCGAAAGTGTCGGCGGCCATTTGAACGCCTATACGTCCCGCGAGCATACGGCCTATTTTGCCCGGGTCCTGCAGGAGGATCTGGCCCTCAGCGTCGATATTCTGGCCGACATCCTGCGGCGTTCGACGTTCGAGGAAGCGGAGATGGAGCGTGAGCGGGCCGTGGTGATCCAGGAGATCGGCCAATCGGAAGATACCCCCGACGATATTATTTTTGACCGTTTGCAAGAGGTGTCCTTTCCCAATCAAGCCCTGGGCCGCTCTATTCTGGGGCCGGTCGATGGCGTCGCCAACATGGGCCGCGAAGTGTTGTTCGATTTCATGGCGCAGCATTACACCGCCGACCGCATGCTGCTTTGCGCCGCCGGCGCGGTCGATCATGATGCCTTGGTGGCCCTGGCCGAGCAGCACTTCGGAAGTCTGCGTCCTGGCAAGCATCATCCGTTCGAACGGGCGGTTTTCCAGGGTGGCGAACGGCGGGACGAGCGGGAACTGGAGCAGGTGCATTTCGCCCTTGCCCTGCCAGCGCTGGCTTATGACGATGATGATTTTTACCCCCTGCAGGTGATGTCGACGGTACTGGGCGGGGGCATGTCCTCACGCCTGTTCCAAGAGGTGCGCGAAAAACGCGGTCTGTGTTATTCCATCTTCTGCTTTGCCTCCTCCTACAAGGAATGCGGCGCTTTCACGGTTTATGCGGGCACGGGAGCCGATCAGGTGGGCGAGCTGGTGCCGGTGATCTGTGATGAGATGCTGCGTCTTGGCGGCGATGCGGGCCGCGAGGAAGTCGATCGGGCCCGCAACCAGTTGAAGGCCGGCACCTTGATGTCGTTGGAAAGTTCCGCCTCGCGGGTCGAGCAATTGGCGCGCCAGAGCCTGGTTTTCGGACGGCAAATTCCCCTCGAGGAATTGATCGAGCGGATCGACGCGGTCGATGTGGCGGCCGTGCGCCGGGTCGCGGGCCGCATCGCCAGCGCCCCCAACCCGGCCGTGGCCGCCATGGGGCCCATCGCGGGCCTTGCCAGCCAGGCCGAAATCGCGGCAAGGTTCGCCAAGGGATGAGAGCAACATTCGCCAGGAATAGGGAACGTGTCGGCATTTTTGCGTAATCCGCCTTGGATCGGAAGTCCGCCGACCATAAAAGGCCGGCACGTGTTTCTGCGGGCGCCGCAATTGTCGAACTGGTCCGAATGGGCCCGCCTGCGGGCCGCCTCGCGGGATTTCCTGACGCCGTGGGAGCCGACCAGGCTGGAAGATGAACTGACCAAAACCGCCTACCGCCGCCGCCTGCGCCGCTATGCCCGCGATGCCCGTGACGGCGTGGGCTATGCCTTTTTCATCTTTCGCCAGGAAGACGATTGCCTGATGGGCGGCATTACCTTGTCCAACGTGCGCCGGGGCGTCACTCAGTCCTGTTCCATGGGCTATTGGATGGGCCAGCAATACGCGGGCCAGGGCCTGATGCAGGACGGCGTTACCACGTCGCTGCCATTTGTTTTTGACGAATTGGGCCTGCACCGGTTGGAGGCGGCCTGCCTGCCCGGCAACGAGGCCTCGATCACCGTTCTGCTTAGGACCGGATTTCAGAAAGAAGGTTTCGCCCGGAAGTATCTGCGCATCAACGGCAAATGGAGCGACCATGTGCTGTTCGCCATGCTGCAGTCCGACCGCGGGGACGATACCTGATTAGCCCATGCCATTCAGCGCCAAGGACGGCGGCATCCTGATATCGGTACGCTTGCGCCCCGCCGCCTCCTCGAACCGTATTGACGGTATCCGGGCCATGGCGGACGGCGGCCGGCGTCTCTGCGGGCGGCCCGGAGATTCAACGTTAGTTGAAAATGCGCTAAAGGCGTTGGCCCGATGGCAAAGGGATCAGTTTGGCGTTTGAGGTTTTACTTTTTCGTTTTGGCTGGAGGGAACCACTTCCAGGTTAACCGCATTCCAGGGTCGCTCCAGCGTCGGGGCGCCGAAGTGGTAGCCTTGCAGGTATTTGACGCCCCGGTCGCGCAAGGCTTGGGCCTCCGCCTCGGTCTCGACGCATTCGCCGACCACCTCGGCGTTGAAACCGTGGGCCAAATCCAGAAGGGTTTGCACGAACAGTTGATTTTCCCAGTTGTTTGGCAAATCCCGCACGAACTGGCCGTCAATCTTCACGATATCGACGGCAAGGGCTTTCAAATGCCGGTAAGAGGTATAGCCGGCGCCGAAATCGTCCAGGGCGATGCGGCAGCCCAGGTCCCGCAATTTATTGGCGAAGCGCGCGGTCTCCTCGAAATCCATCATGGCCACGGTTTCGGTAATCTCAAAAACAAGACGATCCGCGACATTCGCATGGACATGCACAAGCGATAGCAGATGATCCAGAGTGGACGGATCGGTTGCCGTCATGCCCGATATATTGACCGCCAGGTTGACGTGGCTGACCTGCTCCAACTCCAGCAAGGCCATTTCCAATGTATAAATGTCCAGGCGGCGGATCAGTCCCAGCTTTTCTACCACGGGAATAAATAATCCGGCGGGAACCAGTTCGCCTTGTTCGTTCAGCATGCGCAACAGGCATTCATATAATTCGGTTTCACCCGTCACGCTGTCGATTATGGGTTGTACGGCAAAGGTCAGGCGGCCGTCCTTCATGGCCCGCATCACCGCATCGCCGGTGGCCAGGGATTTGCGCCGGCTGGCCTCGCGCGCCCGCGAGGCGCGGTGCAGCACGAAACGGTCCCGCCCGCGTTGTTTGGCCTTTGACAGAGCTTCCTCGGTCCGGCCCATGAGCTCGCGGCTGCTGGCGGCCTCGGCCGCCATCACCGCGCCGCCCAGTGATAACGACACCGCCAGGGGGCCCGCTTCGGTTTTGACCTCGCGCCGGCGGGTGGCGGCAAGAATTTGATCCGCCACCTTGCGCAATTCTATTTCGGTGGCGCCTGGCAGGATCAAGCCAAATTGATTGCCCCCGACCCGGCCGATAATATCGCCCACCCGGGTGCTGTCCTCCACCCGCTTGCCAATATCGATGATCACGGCGTCGGCGATGGCAAAACCATAGGCATCGTTCAGCATGCCCAGACGATCGATATTGATCAATAAATAGGCCGCCGGACTACCGTCCCCGCTGCAATTGGCCAGAACCTCATCCAGAGATTCCCATAGTCCGGTGCGGTTTAAATGGCCGGTCAAGTCGTCGAAATAGGCCATCTGTTCCAATTCAAACTCACGCCGTTTCCAGGCCGTGATAACCCGCATCAAACCATGAAAGTACTTGGCCTTGCCGTCGCCGTCCCGTTCGACGCTGCCCCGTTCCTCGACCCATTCGAAGCCGCCGTCCGCCCGGCGGATCTTGAATTCACAGGCGTAGGCCTCGCCATCATCCAGCAAGCCGGAGAGGGCGATGGCGCGGGCCGGCAGATCGTCCGGCGCAATCTGTTTTTGCAGTTCGCTGGCCAAGGCGGGAATGCCCCGGTCCGACATGCCAAGGACACCGGCCGCGCCGGGGGACCAATCAAGTTGATCGGAATCGATGTCCCAACAATAAAACGCCTCTCCCGCCGCGCCGATCGCGCGGATCAGGGGGCCGCCGTGAATGTTAGTGTCGCTAAACATGGTCTGTTTGGGCAAACTCGGTCCCATACTCATCACATAAACTCGATTTGGGGCCTTTGGCCCATCGGTTGCCGCCCAATCTATTCACGCAAGGGTTAAGAAAGCCCAAAGGCGAATAATTAATTGCCGGGTTTTTATGACAAATGTTGGCCGGGCATCGCCCAATTGCCCGTCATGGCGCCATCGCCGGCCTGGGCACTTGGCTTCTGTAGCAATCCGCGATTTCGCCGGCGGTGGCGAACCACAACCCCTTCATGCCGCGCAGATGGGTCAGGATCCGGTCCAAATAACGGATGCGGTGCGGTTGCCCGATAACCCAGGGGTGCAGGCCAAGGCTCATCATCCGTCCGCTCGGGCGGCTGTCTTCCAGCAGGCGGTCGGCGGCTTCCATGACCATCTGGCCATAGCGCGGCGCGGTCAGCTGCCGCAGGGCCATCAGGGTGCCATCGTCCCATTCGACGTGATAGGGCAGGGAGACCAGGCTTGGCGCAACGGTCAGCCAATAGGGTTGATCGTCGTTCGGCCAATCGCCCAGATAATCCGCTCCCGCGGCCGCCAGAAGTTGCGGGGTGCGGGGGCTTTCACCGAAATCCTGGCCAATCCAGCCGACCCGGCCGGCGCCGCTGCTCTGGCGTATCTGGGTCATGACGGAAAGGATATGATCCTCTTCCTCCGCCAGGCTCATTCGCGAGGTAATCATGCGGGTGGCGTAATCTCCATGCGCGGCGATCTCATGGCCCCGGCGCAGGCATTCATCGATCAACCCCGGCCGCTCGCGGCACAGGGCCGCGTTGGCGGCCACGGTGACCGGCACCGCATGGCGGTCCAGCACCTCCAGCACGCGGAAAATCCCGACCCGGTTGCCGTACTCGCGGGTCGAATAGGTACGGTAGTCGGGGAAAAAGTTACCGAATTCACCGCGGAACCGTCCGTCCCGGACCGCCGCGCCTGGTGGTTGCAGCTCCCATTGCTCCAAATGCAGAACGATCCAGATGGCCAGCCGGTTGTTGTCCGGCCAGACCAGCTTGGGCCGGGAGGTTATGGCTGAATAAGGATAAAGCCCGTGATCCATGCCGGGTTTGCGTGGCTCAACCATTGTCATCTTCCCGGGGATGCGCGGCAACCCGGTCCCACATTTCCGCGTAATACCAATCCGCGATCTCTTCGCCCGTTGCCTGCCAGACGCCGTCGTGGGAGAGGATATATTCGAGGGCCTTTTCCAAATAGCCCATCCTGTGGGGCTGGCCCATCATGTAGGGATGCAGGGCCAGGCACATGACGCGCGGCTGATCCACCCCTTCGGCATAGACGGTATCGAAATAATCCCGGATCATGACCAGGAAGTCATCCGCCTCCTGGGCCCGGTTGTGCAACACGGCATCGTTCAGCTCCATGCTGTAGGGCACGGTCAGAAGACGGCCCCGGCGCACGTTCATGGGCCCCGGCTGGTCGTCGTGAACCCAGTCGGCGTAATATTTGATCCCCGCCTCGGCCACCAGATCCGGCGTGTTCAAGGTGTGGGAGGCGGCCGGCGAGAACCAGCCCGGCAGTTGCCGGCCGGTCAGGCGGCGGTAGGTATCGACACAGTCCTGAATAATCGCCCGCTCGTCCGCCTCGCCCAGACCCCAGAGATATTGGGTGTTGTACATGCCGTGACACAGCACATCCCAGTTCCGCTCTTCGCAGGCCGCCATGATTTCCGGATAATTTTCGAACACGCTTAAATTCAGCGAAACCGTGCAGCGTATATCGAAGCGGTCCATGACCTCGATCATGCACCACAGGCCGACCCGGTTGCCGTAATCCTTGAGGCCATAGCCCAGAATGTCGGGGTGGGGCATGCGGGGCCAGGGATCGCGGATGCGCACGGGGTCGGGTAGATATTCGTAATGTTCGATGTTCGGGCAGACCCACAGGGCGACCCGCGCGCCGTTGGGTAGCTCCAGCCGGGGGCGGTCGTTTATGGGTGAATAGGTCAGGCGTTCTTGGCTCATGTTTTAATCATGCCACAGGCTTGAGCCCGAGCGTACCTTTTCGGGTACGCTCAGATCTTAAAATTTGGAGCAATTGAAAATTGCTCTAAGCCCAACCACGACGCACAATGGGCCGGAGTATTCATTCAATCGCCTTTGGAGCCCGACCATGTATCCGCAACCGACCGTGATCGAACCGACCGTATTCGCCCAGGTGCCCGATGAATTGCAGCTCCTCGACAAGGATTCCCATATGTCGCGGGATATATTCCGCGGCCGTCCCCTGGGCTCCTTCCTGGAAGGCCCCTCGTTCGACCGGGATGGCAATTTATTCGTGGTGGATATCGCCCATGGCCGCATCTTCAAGATCTCGGAAGGCGGAGAGTTCACCGTGGTGGCCGACTATGACGGCAGCCCCAACGGCCTGAAAATCCATCAAGACGGCCGCATCTTCGTGGCCGACCGGCGGAACGGCATCGTCGAGATCGATCCCGTCAACGGCAAGGTCTCGGTCTTTATCGGGCCCGACCAACTGCCGGGCTATAAGGGCGTCAACGATCTGTTTTTCGGCGCCAATGGCGATCTGTATTTTACCGACCAGGGCGATAGCGGCCTGCACGATCCCACCGGCCGGGTCTTTCGCCAGGATTCAAAGGGCGTCTTGCATTGCCTGATCGACAATGTGCCCAGCCCCAATGGCCTGGTCATGGACCCGGAGGAAACCCTGCTCTATATCGCCGTGACCCGGGCCAACGCGGTCTGGCGCATGCCCTTCCGCAAGGACGGCAGCGTCAACCGGGTCGGCCTGTTCGCGCAACTGGTGGGCGGCATGGGGCCGGACGGCATGGCCATGGACGTGGATGGCAACCTTTCCATCGCCCATGCGGGCTTTGGCGCGGTCTGGATATTTTCGGCCCAGGGCCTGCCGATCTATAAAATCCCCGATCCCGACGGCAGTCCCTTCACCACCAACATGGCCTATGGCGGACCTGACAACCGCTCCCTATTCATAACCTCGTCGTTCAGCGGCAAAATCCTGCGTGCCGAATTGCCGACGCCGGGCCAGACCATGTATGCGCACATGGATTAGAGCCTTTTCAACAAATGTTGAATTGCCGGGCGGGGGAGCGGGTGGCTCAGAATACATTGAAAATGCTCTTTATCTAATCTTCGGCCTCGGTCTCTAGCACGTGGCCGGCCGCAAACAGGTCTTCGATCTCCCTCTCCGTGAGCCCGGCGCCGGCGAGAATTTGCCGGCTGTGCTGGCCGATGGCGGGCGGGTCCTCGCGGACCGAGAAACTACGGCCGGCCATTTCGAGGGGCAGGCGCGGCGTCTTGGCCATGATGCCGCCGGGCAGCTTCATCTGGCGCAATTGACCGTTGGCGTTGAGGTGGGGGTCGTCGAGCAGATCCTCGGGCTTGTTCACCGGACCAAAGGCAAGTTGCGCGGCATCGCACTTGGCCAGCAGTTGCTCGCTCGAAAGCGCCTTGCAGGTCTCGGCCACCGTGCCCACCAGCCAATCCCGCTGTTCCACCCGGCCGCCGTTGCCGTTCAGCCGTTCGTCGGCAAACAGGTCGGGGCGTTCAAAAACCTTGCAGAACCGTTTCCATTGGGTGTCGGTGACCACGCCGATGAATATGGGCTTGCCCTCGGCGCTCTCGAAAGTGTCGTAGATGCCCCAGGCGCGGATCGGCACCGACATGGGCACCAGCGGCTCGCCGGTCATGGCGTGCTGCACCATATGCTGACCCACGGCGAACACCGCCGTTTCGAACAGCGCCGATTTGACCAGTTGCCCCCGGCCCGTGCCATCGCGCTCGCGCAGGGCGGCTAAAACACCGATCACGCCGATCATGCCGCCCATGATGTCCACCACCGAGGCGCCGGCCCGCAGGGGCCGCCCCGGCGGCCCGGTCATATAGGCCAGGCCGCTCATCATCTGGACAATTTCGTCCAGGGCCCGGCGTTCCTCGTAAGGCCCCGACAGGAAGCCTTTCAATTGCAGATAGACCAGGGCCGGGTTAAGGGCGCCGAGCGTCTCGTAGCCCAGGCCGAGGCGATCCATGGTGCCGAGAGCGAAATTTTCCAACAAGACATCCGCGCGGCGCACCAGCGCCTCGATCGCGGGGCGGACTCCGGATGCCTTCAGATCCATGGCCAGGCTTTGTTTATTGCGGCAGAACAGGGGAAAAAAGCTGACGCCGACGCCGCGCAGATGCCGGGTCCGGTCGCCGTCGGGCACCGGTTCAATCTTGGTTACGGTGGCGCCCAGGTCGGCCAGGATCATTCCGGCCGACGGCCCCATGACCGCATGGCTGAACTCCAATACCCTAATACCCGCCAGAGGAAGGTTCCCGGCTTCACTTGTCATCTATTTCCCTTTGCTTTCCAGCAGGGCCAAGAAGAGATCTTCGACCCGCGCCGCGTTGTCATCCCAGGTAAAGCCACGGTCATGAACCGTCTTCATGGCGCCTCGGCCGAGGGACTGGCGCAGCCCAGGGTCGGCGACCAGCGTTCGAATGGCGGCCGTGAAGGCATCGTTGTCGGAAGGCTCGAACAACAAAGAGTCCCGTCCGTCCGTCAGCACCTCACGGATATTGCGTTGATTTGGCGCGACGATGGCCCGGCCGAGCGCCATGTATTCAAATAGCTTCAATGGCGAGGCATATTCCGTCACCTGCGGCTGCAGCGCAATATCGAAGGCGGCGACATAGCCGGCAACGTCATCCCGGCCGATGATCCCGGTGACCGTGACTTGATTGGCAATGTGGCGGGCGGCGGCATGGGCTTCCAAGGCGGCCCGTGCCGGTCCGTCGCCGACCACGAGGAAGTGCAATTCCGCCCGGTTCGGCGCATCCGCCATGACATCGACCACCCGTTCCAGGCCGTGCCAGTCGCGCATGAAGCCGGTGAAGCCCAAAATCGTCTTGCCAATCAGCTTCAAGTCTCCACGCACCTTGGCGCCGTCGTTGTCCCCATCAAATCGATCCAGGTTGATGCCGTTGGGAATAACCTGGATTTGCACCGCTTCCAGACCGGCGGCGCGCAAATGATCGGCCAGGCAATTGGTCACCGGCAAGGCATGATCCGCCGCCCGCCAGGCCGTGCGTTCGGTCCAGGCGGCTAAAGTTTCCAGGGCAACGCCGTCGGATTTCTGTCTCTCCTGCAAAAGTGGTGAGTTGACCTCCAACAGAAAGGGTAGACCATGGCGTCTGGCCAGCCGCACGCCGGCGAGCAGGAATAGATTATAGCGTTCATACAGTACGTCCGGGCGATGCCGCGTCACGGCTGCTTTCAGGCGGCGATAGGCGAGCACGCCGTAGCCAAATTCCAGCAACTCATAGAAGGCCTGGGGCAAGTATGATTTCAACAGACCGACAATCCCGGCATCGGATCCGAACGCGGCCTCTTGCATGACCGGCGGGGCGACAACGATGATTTCATGTCCCCGGCGGCGCAGGGCGGCGATCAATTCCTCAATATGAACATTCTGCCCGTCTTTGGAGCGGGTACGATGGTGGTAAAGAATTTTCATATACTTATCGGGTTGCCGCCCAAGTGTCCGGATCGCCGCCAAGGCGTGCCGCGATAGTAGCCAGAACGCCGGTTCCAGGAAAGGCTGGAACGAACGGTCAGCGAGAAAATGCAAGGCGGTGGTTCAATAGAATGGCAAACGAATAAGCCACGAAAAAGCCCCCCACGATACCTAGCCCATTGAATACAAGATCCATCCATTCGGCGTCGCGGGTAATGATGAAACTTTGCAGCGCCTCGGACGCGGCGGCGAACAGGCAGAGGGCCAGGATGACCCGGATCGGGTGCGGGCGGCCGTATGTCATGAAGGCAAGGCCGCTCAGCACGATATATGCCGCCAGATGGCCCAAATGTTCCGCGCTCGCGGCTTGCGTGAACACCGGGCCTGGCGGCGCGGCGGGCTTATGGGTACGGACCCGCGCTTTCCCGGCGGTGGCCGTCTTCGAGGCGGCGGCGGCGCCGTTTGCCGCATCGCGGCCGGCCGGCCGGTCTGGTCCGGACCCCGAAATTGGCGGCCCCGATTGGGGCGCTTCTTCAGGCATGAATTTTCGCACGGCGGTTCGCACTGTATTTTGAACAGCCGCGAGGGCATGGGACGAAAAATGCTGGGCCGGGCCGATCATTTGTCCCAGCAGTGGCTGCGGCGTCATGGCGCCGGCCACGATGGCCAGGCCGGCGAGCAGCACCAGCGCGCGCCCTGGCGTTATCAGGCGCCGCCGCAACAGGGGGGTCAGACAAAAAATGGCGGCCATGGGCCAGCTCGCCAGCAAGGCCCGGCCCAACCATTTCGACAGGTCGGATTCGATGACCGCCGTG
Source organism: Alphaproteobacteria bacterium (assembly GCA_046582595.1). Taxonomy (GTDB): domain Bacteria; phylum Pseudomonadota; class Alphaproteobacteria. The sequence continues at coordinate 40,133 of JAYGEB010000256.1, forward strand.
GCGGTGATATTGCGGATCGCCATGGCCCCCCGTTCGGCGCCCATGAACGCGACCAGGCGCATGGATCCGGCCGCCTCCGGCACCGGCAGGACCCGCTCGGCCGCCCGCCAGCCGGAACCGCCCGACAGCCTAGCGATATCGTGGGGCCAATAGCGCAATTTGGCCCCTCCGGGCGAAAAACTCTCCAGGGTCAGGACGGCCCGCTGGGACGGTTTTGGGCCTGGGCGCAGACCGTCGAGGCGAATTTCGGCGCGAATGCGGAAAAATTCAAAGTCGGCGAAGTTCCGAATCGGCTGTAGGACATAGGGTAATACGCCGCCGGCCCCGTCCCGCCGCAGAACGGCGCCATGCTGCACCCGGTCGATCGCCACCTGGCCGCCGCGGGGCCGGTACCAGAATTTTCCCCTTGGGAGAAATCGGCGTTGCGCAGAACTTCGCCATCGACCGCCTGGAAGCGCCAAGCCCCCTGTTGATAGGTAACGGATAAGGCCGCCAGGACCAAAACCAGCAGGACGCGGATGCCAAAGGCATCAAGGGCCTTCAACGGGCGACCCGCCGGTTCCGCCTTTGCCGAATGGCGACAGCCAGGGCCTGGGCGACCTCGCGGTCGCGGGCCGATGGCCTGCGTGGGGCCAGGGCGGCGGTACGCAAACGGCGCAAGATCTGCAGGCCATTCCCGCCGGTCCCTATATTCTTGGGCAGGCGAAAGGTAACGTGGCCGGAGATCGCATAGCGCCGCCCATCCGGGCCGGCGACGAAATCGAACACCGGCAACGCGGTGTAGGGCCGGCCCGTTCGGTAATGGGCCGCCTCGTGGCGGCGCACGTCCCCATTACGGCTCTTGAGCCAACGCAGGATCCGGACCTGTTGCCGGGTCAAACCGGCGCCGTTCGTCGGCAGGCCGGGGCGGCGGTTG
>JAYGEB010000281.1:0-3084 GCA_046582595.1 Alphaproteobacteria bacterium
TCCAGATACCGCTCTCCCAAGGCGCCGCTGCGCACAAGCACATCGCGGTCAACCGGGCGGCCGCGGCCTTGTTTCCACAGCCCGCAGAAAACGTCGAGCAGTTCGGCCCGCGGCTCGATTTCCGTCGCGATCTTGAATTGACCGTCCATATCCATTGCCGCGCGACCGTCCGTCACGCCGCGCCATCTTCCAACCGTGTCGATATGGCGCGAAAGCCAGGCATGCAGAAAGTCCAAATCATCCCACAGCAAATGAAACAGGTGTTGGGCCTTATACCCCCGGCTTGGGTCCAGATACGGCACACCGATCAGGGCGCCATATTGTTCGGCCGTGCGGCCATCGGGCGCTGGAACCAATTCCGGCACCTCGACCTGAAGCGCCGCGGGTCCGGGCACGCGCACGGAGCGCTTGCGCACCGCCGCCAGGTCGATGACCACCGGGGCCGGGCATTTTTCTTTTTCAAGGGCGATCCGGATTCGTTCGACGGCCATCGGATCGGCCGTGAAATAGAATATCTGACGATCCTGATCCTGGGCGATCCGGCCGAGGCCGCGGGTAATGGCGTGGTAGCGGGATGGATCGCTCTGCTCCAAAGCTTCGTCCAGGAAAAGGGGCAGCTTGATGTTTTGTTCAACCTCTTCCGCGAAGGCCATGCGCGCCGCCAACAGCAATTGCGCGCGCGTGCCATCGGAAAGTTCGCTCAGATCGCGGCCCTCCCCCGTGGCTGCCTCGATCGCGCTCAGACGCGGTTCGCCGCTGCTCCCCGTAACCGATATTTCATAACCAAAATGGGTGAAATGGGCGAACAGCTCCCGTGCCCTTTCCAGCACGGCCGGCATTTGAATTTTCCGATGCTCCCGCTCCACCCCCTCGACAATCAGGCGCCCGGCTTTCGCGAACAGGGCCTCGTTTCGCCGCTCGTTCAACTGGCCCAGCCATTCACCACGCACGGTCAATAGATTTTCGATTTCATGACCACTTTGGGCAATTTTTACTTCGGCGCCGATATTGGCGATATTCTCGCGAATGCCAGCGGCGGTCTCGGCGGTTTTCGTCAGCTGCTCGAACATCCCTTCCAAATCATGCTCTTCCATGCCGATCAGGGCGTCTTCGCCGGCGGCCGCCAAGGCGGAGCTATCCAACCGCGCCTGGCTCTCCAATTCATTTCGGGCATTTTTCAAATTGGTGTAGAGCGGCATTTTATCGAGCAATTCGGCCAGGCCATGGACGTCGCCCAGGGCAAGCCCGATCTCGGCGTATAAATTGGCAAGTTCCCCGCGCGCCGCCGCCAGACGGGCCGCGATATCGGCCAACGATTCCCGGCTCTTGGCTTCGTCGGACAAGGCGGCGCGCAACTGGCCGTCGCGCTTTTCCAATTGTCCCAGGCCCGCCAATGCCATGGCCGCATCGCCGGGACGGCTCTCGCCATTACTTTCCAGAAACCCGCCGGCATCGGAGAGCCGTTGGTTATACTTGGTTTCACGGTTGGCGCGTTGCTCCGCCGCCTTGCCTTCCTTGCCGCGGGCGAGGCGAAGTTGGTCGAGGGCGCGGGCCAGATCGACCAGTTCAACATCACCCCGCCCGACCTCAAGCCCAAGGCCGTCGCAAAGCTCCCGCCTTTGCCCTTCCAGCCGGCTTGCCTCCTCGGCCAGGCCTTCCCTGGTATTTTGTAAATTCACCCGATCGACATTCCTGTCCCGTGCGCGCATTTCACTGGCGCTCAATTCAGCCGCCGCGCCGTCAAGCTCGCGCAGCCGGTCCTCCACCGAAGCGATATCCCAACGCGCCGGCTCATCGACGCGGAGGTTCTGAAAACTGGTTTGCGCGGCCTGACGCGCCCCGGTATCCGTTTGACCGGTGCGGCGGAATAGGAGCGGCAGAAAAATTCCGCCTCCGATACCGATCAGTATGACCAGCCGTGGGTCCACCATGAAGGCGAGCGCGGCGCCAATAGCCATGAGCGGGATGGAAATGATCAGCCAAATCCGATTGATCCGGGATGCGCGGCGGGCGGCTTCAGGGTCGGGCGCGCGCAGCCAGGCGCGCAGATTTCCGGCGGCGTCCCGATAACTCTCAAGCAGGCGCCGGTTTTCATCGGGAAACTCCAACTTTTCCAGAAGTCGAAGGCGCTCGTCCATGGCATCGGTCTTGGATCGCAAGGTTTCCGCCGCGCGCAGGAAGGCGAACAATTCACCATGCTTGCCGAGATCGAGCGGCAATGGCGCGGCGCTGCCTTCCGCCTCACCCTCTTCCCCCACCGCCGCGATCGCGGTCCGCAGTTCCGCGCAAGCGCCCTCATGCGCCTGGCGCGCGGCATCCAATTCCAATTCAAACCGCGAGAGTTCCTCAATTCGGGCGCGCCAGGTTTTCAGTTCAACGGCGGCCAGAGGTTCCACCAAATCGCTGTTTTGCCGTTCCATCCCGGCAATCTCAAGGTCGCGCTGCAAGGATTTCTGGCGATCTTCGAAGCTGCGGATCTCGAGTTGCAGTTTCTCGGCCTGATCACGTTCCCTGCCCGTGATGGCCTCGAGGCCGGCTGGCAGGTTGGAAATCTCTTGCACCAGCTCCCGCAGCCTGGTTTTCCGGGCCGCGAGTTCCCGCGCCCGGTTCACGTAAACAAGACGGCGCTCGGCCCCTTCGGCGCCATGCAACAATGTTGAAAAATCTTCGACCCGGTCGGCTTTTTGCCGGAGATCGGACTGCTTGGCCTCGGCACGTCTTACTTCAGCCAAGGTTTCCTCGAATTTTCGCCGGTCCGCGCGTCCGTGGTTTGAACGCGGTCCATCGAACAAATCGGCGACGACGCGGGGTAAATCATATCCACCCGTCATCTGCTTTCGAATTTCCATCGCCACGTCCTGGGCGCCCATGGCGGAAGGTTCGATCAGATCTCTCAGCAGCAGGAAATAACACCCGTGCAAATGCGATGGCGGCAGGGACGGCGGCGGGCAATCGGCGCCATTGCGCCGCCATCGGATCCGGGAGCCTTCCCGCTCCACCCGCCAGGTTTCCCCGGCCAATTCAAATTCGCCCGCCAAGGATACCCCTTGGCTGGGGCCCCGGTCGCTCCACAACAACGCCTCG
>JAYGEB010000376.1:0-4695 GCA_046582595.1 Alphaproteobacteria bacterium
TCCATGTCCAGGGCCCGTTGCAGGCACTGCAGCGCCTCTTCATCGCGGTGCAGGGCGCCAAGGACAACGCCGAGATTGAGCCAGACCATGGCCCGCTCCGGCCACAGATCGGACAATTCCAGGTACAGGGGTATGGCGTCCAGTAATTCACCCCGCCCGGCCAATTCGTTGGCGCGCCGCCACATCGCCTCCGGATCGGCGGATGCCGTCGCGGCCGGCTGTTGGTTCATGCTCATGATCGGCGAAGCTTGGCGGTATATGGTTAAGAAATGCTTCAGCGCCGGTTGGTATTACCCTTGCGGCGCACCGAGAGGCCCCTATATTGCCTGCCATGCCGACAAATGCCGCACTGGAGAGAATGATTTCGAACGGCGCCCCACTGGATGGGGTGGCGGCGGGCGCCCGCGTGGTCGTGGCCATGTCGGGCGGCGTCGATTCCTCCGTCTGCGCCGCCCTGTGCCAACGCGCCGGTTATGAAGTAATCGGCATCACCCTGCAGCTTTACGACCACGGCCAGGCCATCCAACGCAAGGGCGCCTGTTGCGCGGGCGCCGATATTTACGATGCCAAACAGGTCGCCGCTGGCCTGGGCATCGCCCATTATGTGCTGGACTACGAAGATCGCTTTCGCGCCGCCGTGATCGACGAATTTGTCGATGATTATCTGGCCGGTTCCACCCCCATCCCCTGCATCCGCTGCAACCAGAGTGTTAAGTTCAAGGATCTGCTGTCCATGGCCCGGGATCTTGATGCCGCCGCCTTGGTGACCGGGCATTACGTCCGCCGTATCGAAGGGGCCAACGGCGCCGAATTACACCGGGCCGCCGACCGCCGGCGGGATCAGAGTTATTTCCTGTTCACCACCACCCAGGCGCAACTGGATTATCTGCGGTTTCCCTTGGGCGGTTTGGAAGCGAAAGCGGCCACGCGGGCCCTGGCCGAAGCGTTTTCACTGCCCGTGGCGGCAAAGCCCGATAGCCAGGATATCTGCTTCGTGCCGGATGGCAACTATGGCGAACTGATCGAACGGCTGCGGCCGGGCGCGGCGGAACCCGGCGAGGTCGTCGATACCGCCGGGCGGGTGTTGGGCCGCCACGATGGCGTCATCCACTTTACAGTTGGCCAGCGCCGCGGCTTGGGGTTGTCGGGACCGGAACCCCTATACGTTCTGCGCATCGACGCCGAGGGCCGGTGTGTCGTGGTGGGTCCGCGGGCTGAATTGGGCCAGAAATTTGTCCGCCTGCGGGATGTGAACTGGCTGGATCATCAGGCGCCCAGGCTGGGGCGCGGGTTGCAGGCGCGCATCCGCTCCACCCATCACGGGGTCGCCGCCGATCTCGTGGCCGCCAACGAGTTGGCGGGGGCAATGACGTTGGAATTGGCGCGGGCCGAAGAGGCCGTGGCGCCGGGCCAGGCCTGCGTCCTCTATGATGGCGATCATCTATTGGGCGGCGGCTGGATTGTGCGAAACGAGCAATGATTCCTCTAAAATTTGACGCCATCACCGCCATTTTAACGAAACATTAACCATACCGGCCGCAACATTTAGCAGATTTGTAAAATTCGGTTGCAAGACCATTTACTTGGGACTGGCCGCGAGGGTGGCCGGAAAATGGGTTGAAAACTAATTCCGCCTTGTCATTCAGGGACATGGGGGTGCTGATTCTTGAGGACAGCGCCAACATGCGCCGTATTCTGACGCCGCTGCTCCGCTCGTTCGGCTTTGAAGCATTTCACTATGCAACCAATAGCCAAATGGCCCTGGGTCTATTGCGGAAAGGCGGCATTGATCTGTCGATCGTGGATTGGCCCATGAAAGCCCAGGGCGGCATCGACTTCGCCCGCATGGTCCGCGCGGAAAAAACCAGTCCGGATCCTTATTTGCCGATCATCCTGCTGTCCGGCTTCACGGATCCAGAACGGATGCGGATCGCCCGGAATATGGGGGTCAATGAAATTCTGGCCAAGCCGTTTTCACCCGAGGCGCTGTATGGCCGTCTCACCTCGATCGTCCGTCAACCCCGTCCGTTCTTCGAGACCGGCAGTTATTTTGAGCCGGACCGCCGCACGGGAACAGCCGGCGTCGCCGTTCCCTACCGCCGGCGCCGTGATAAGCGGTGGTTGTCCGCCAGAAAATCGCACATTGCATGAGGTGATTGTATGAGTTTGTCCAGCCAGCACCGGATCATCCGGCCCGCCAAACGGTTGCATTTCAAGGCGCGGGATTCCGATCTCAGCGTGTCTCAGACCATGGCCAAGGCTCATCGCGTCATGGCCGCCATCGCCAAAATCTATGCGCAATGGCTGTCCGCGGATCTGGAGGCATTGAGTGCAATTCAGGAAAACTTGCACGCCGCGCCCAACGATGCCGGCGGCAAACGCGAATTGTTCCGTATCGCGCACGAAATTAAGGGTCAGGCCGGCGGTTTCGGCTACCGCCCGGTCGCCGAGATCGCGGCTTCATTGTGTCAATATCTGGAAAAGATCGAAACATTGGGATCGGTTCAGATGAAAATCATCGATGCCCATATTGACGCCATGCGGGCCTATTTGGAGCGATCCGGCGAAGGCGGCGCCGGAGACAGGGGAACCGTGGCCCGGTTGGCGGTCATGATTACCCGCGCCGGTACGGCGTAATCATCCGCCTCTGCCGCCATCACCGCAAATCCTTCATCAGGGGCAGAACCTCTTCGGCGAAGCGGATGAACTGTCTGTCGCGGTCTTCGTAAGGTCCGACGAAATCCATGATGATGTGACGCACGCCGGCGGCATGAAATTCAAGCAGACGCTCGGCCACGTCCTGGGGCCGGCCCAGGGCGCAATACTTTTTGGCGGCCGCGCGAAAATCCATGGCGTAGCGGACGCTGAGGGTCTCCGTCGCCTTGTCCAGGGCGCTTTCATAGGTGTCATCCACCGTGGCAAACAATAAATGACCGGTGCCGAACGGCCAGTCGGGACCATCCGCGGCGGCATCTTGGATGCGCTCCATGGATGTCTTGTACATCTCTGGCGTTACCACGTAGGACAGCCAGCCATTGGCGATCTTGCCGGCCCGGCGCAAGGCGGCGGGTGAGCGGCCGCCGCACCAAATGGGTGGACCGCCCGGCTGGCGGGCGGGTGGCGACATGGTCAGTTCCGGGAACGGGAAATGCGCGCCCTGGTGGGAAACCGCTTCTCCGCTCCACAATTTGCGCAAGACTTCGATGCCCTCGCTCAGGCGCGCGCCGCGCTCGGACCGATCGACGCCGGCAACCTGGAAATCGGTCTTGAATTCGCCGCCGACACCGAGGCCAAGGATCAGACGGCCGTTGGACAGGTGATCAAGCGTGGCCACTTGTTTCGCCACTGGACCCGGATGGCGCAAGGGCAGCAGATAGACGCCGACGCCCAGCGCCAGGCGGTCGCTGTATGTGGCCGCCTGGGCCAGTTGGATAAAGGGATCAAGAATGGGAATGGCGAAAGACAGGTGATCGCCAACCCAGAGGGAATCGTAGCCCAGACGGTCGATCATCTCGACCATGACGCGGCCGTCCTCCGCATCCGGCAGCCACGGCCCCGTCGCCGGTTCGGTTCGCCGGTGCATGGTCTGAACACCGAATTTCAGTTTGTCGTCGATTTGCAATGTCATGGCGAAAGTCTTTCAAAACTGCCCTTGTGTTCGCTCGGTTCGCTCGGTTCGCTCGGCTTGCGGCGGCGCGTCCGCCGGCATCCTATTTCAGGGGACAGAAATCCGTCGGCGTCATCAATGAATTTTCCTGGGCTTGCAGGGCGCCCAGCTCGGCGGAAGCCTGGGTATATGCGATCCAATCGGGATCGGCCCACAATGCGGCGCGCTTCGCCTCCCGGTCGCCGGCATTTTCGTAGACCCAGATATGCATATATTGATTTGGATTGCCGGTTTCGGTTTTCAGATAAGCCAGCGGCTGGCCCAGATTTCGGGTTTGCGGGCCAAAGCCCTTTTCGGCGTACAAAGCCAAGTGTTTGTTGATGGTGCCGGGGCTGCAGGTATAGGTGCGGACATCAAGTAACATGGCGAATTCCTTCTACAAATAGGTTCTGGTCCGGGCAGTGTACGCCATGGTGGCATGGTTTTCCCAAGGTGAAATTAATTTGCGTTCATATTAATAGTATGCTAATTAATAGTATGCAAACTATATCCGGAAACGAGATCGTTCTCGGAGATGGTGAAGCGCCAGTCCCGCCAGAAACATGATGCAGTCGTATGATTAACGACGAAAATACCGACCCGCGCGAACAATTCGGTTTCCGTATCGGACGGCTGGCCCGGCGCTGGCGGGCGCGTCTGGACGAAAAAATGCGCCCCCATGGCCTGACCCAGGCGCGCTGGGTTGTAATGTTGCAATTAAGCCGGGGCGGTGACGGCTTTCAACAAAAGGCCTTGGCCGGTTTTGTCGGGATCGAGGGGCCGACATTGGTGCATATTCTGGACAAACTGGAAAAACGGGCCCTGATCGAACGCCGCCAGGACAAAGCCGACCGTCGCGGCAAGACCGTGCATTTGACGGCTGAAGGCTGGCGCATGATCGAGGTGATCGATGATGTCGCGGCGGAAGTGAGACACGAACATCTGGCGGATATCTCGGATGGAGACCTGGCGCATTGCATGTCGGTTCTCGAGCGTATCGAACAACGGACCATGGCGGCCGCGGCGGACAACGGTGCGAAAAACACCAC
>JAYGEB010000378.1:0-23043 GCA_046582595.1 Alphaproteobacteria bacterium
CCGGCGCCAATCGTCAGTTCGCCGTCCGCCTGGCGCTCGACCGCTTCGACGCCGAGATAAAGCTTGGGCGCCGTGCGCCGGTTCAGGCGCACCTCGTTCTCGCAGGCGGCGTGACGTTTCTCCAGGGTGGAGAAATCCAAATAGGGCAGGCGCACCGCGCGCTTCAGTTTGTAGGCAAATTCACCCACCAAGAAAATCAGGGCGGCGTGGGTCTCAACACAGCACACGCCGTCATCCCGGCCCAAATCATGACTTTCGTGGCTCTCGGGGCGTTTCAGGAAAGCGATAATGTCTTGCTGCGTCACCGCGTGTAGTCGGGTTGCCATTCTTCCAGTCCCGCCGGGTCCTGATGGATGATAACTTCGGCGCCGGGGAAGGCGGCGCGGATCGCGTCCTCGACCTCATCGGCGATTTCGTGGGATTGCATCAGGGTCAGATCGCCATCCAATTCCATGTGTAACTGGATGAAGGTTTGCATGCCCGACGACCGGGTGCGCAAATCATGCACGTCCTCCACCCTGTCATGGGCCAGGGCGATGCCGCGAATACGCCGCCGCTGATCTTCGGGCAACTCCCGGTCCATCAGTTGATCCAGGGCGCTTTTGATGATGCCCCAGGCGCCGAACAGGATATAGCCGGCAACCAGCAGCGCGATGATGGGATCGGCATAAAGCCAGCCCAGGCGGCCGGCCAGGACCAGCGCCACGATGACCCCCAGATTAGCCAGAATATCGCCACGGTAATGCATGGAATCCGCCGAAATGGCGATGGACCCCGTGCGTTTCACGACGCTTCGCTGGAAAATGACCAATCCGATGGTCAGAACCAGCGACAGCACCATGACCGCGATGCCGATTTCATCGCGGACAATGGCGCGCGGTTCGAGCAGGCGTTGCGCGGCCTCGGCCACCAGGAAAAGCGCCGAACCGGATATAAAGGCCGATTGCGCCAAACCCGCCAACGCCTCGGCCTTGCCATGGCCGAAACGATGCTCCCGGTCCGCCGGCATCAAGGCATGGGAGACGGCATACATATTGACCAGGGAGGCGCCCACATCCAGTACGGAATCCATCAATGAACTCAATATGGCGACGGAATCAGTCATGAACCATGCCGTCAGCTTGGCCACGATGAGCAGGTCCGCCACGGCCACGGCGGCCCGCGTCGCCAGGCGCAACAGCCCGGCACGCTGGCTGTCCCCGGCCTTGCCGGCGTCTTTTGCCGGGATTTCACGGTTCGGTGCGTCGTTCAAAGGGATCGCTCCACGAATTGCGCCGTAAGTTTTGGTCCGGCGTTACCTATATGGTAACCTCCCAGGGTGCAATCTGCTCTGGTTGTCCGGCCCATTCGTCCTATATATATGTGGCTGGCGCGCCGGATTACTCTGGTATGTGGCGCGATGTCGCAATTTTGACAAATTTCGGGCGTATTCAGCCGGGCACGGGCAGACAAAACATTGTAGCCATCACGGCATTGAATGGAACGAACAATGATAAGAAGCGCACGTTTTATAGCCATTGCCTTCATCGCTCTTGGATTGACCGCTTGCCAGGACGCCGGGCAGAAACAAACGCTGGGTACGCTGTTGGGCGCCGTTGGCGGCGCCCTTGCGGGCAGCACTGTCGGCAAGGGCCGGGGCCGCATTGTCGCCGTCGCCGCCGGTACATTCCTGGGCGCCTTCCTGGGCGGCGAAGTTGGCAAGTCCCTTGACCGCGCCGACCGCCTCGCCATGGGGCAAACCACGCAACGGACCCTGGAGGCGACCCCGTCGGGCGACACGGTCAGTTGGCGCAACCCCGATAGCGGTAATTCGGGAACCATTACGCCCCAGCCGTCCTATCAAAATGGCACCGGGCAATATTGCCGGGAATATGAACAGACCATTTCCGTGCAAGGCAAGACGGAGACGGCCTATGGCACCGCCTGCAGGCAGCCCGATGGCAGTTGGAAGATCGTCAGCAGCTAAATCCCCCGCACCCGGCTATAAGGCGCCGTCATGGGGCCGGACCGCCCTGGCGGCGGCATGCCTGGTGATGTTCGCCGCCGCGGTCCAGCCGGTCCGGGCCCAGGATATCGACCCAGGTAAAATAGCGCTGACGCGGCAACCCGCGCTGCCGTTCGCGGCGGCCGTTTCGGCCTATGACCGCGGTGAATATGCCGTGGCGCGGGAAATTTGGCTGCCCTGGGCCCACCGCGGCGATCCCGCCGCACAGCGCAATTTGGCCCATATTTACCGCATGGGCCTGGGCGTGGCCCAGGATTTCACCCAGGCGGCGGCCTGGTACCGGCGGGCGGCCGATGCTGGCCTGTCCCGCGCCCAGGCCAATTTGGCGGCCATGTATCTGCGTGGCCAGGGCGTCGGGGAAGATGCCAAACAGGCCGCCTATTGGTTCACCGTCGCGGCCGCGAATGGCCATGCCCTGGCGCAATACAATCTGGCGCTGCTCTATCTGCGCGGCGAAGGGGTGGAGCGGAGCGAGGCCAAGGCTGCCGGCTGGCTGTATAGAGCGGCCCAGGCCGGGCACAAACCCGCCATGCGCGCCTTGGCCAAATTGGTCGCGGTGATCTCCGGCCCGGCGGGGCCGCCCGACCCGCCGCCGGCAAGGCCGGAGACCGGAAAAAGGCGGTATCTGGACCGGAACCCGCTGCTCAAGGAAGCCGTAAAGCGTGATCCGGTGAAACAGGCCGCCGCACCGGCACCGGAAGAGTCTGTTCTCGATATTCTGGCATCATGGATTACCAACCCACCGGCGCCCAGCAATGCCTCCGATCCGGACATCGTGTTCGAGACACCGCCCGACGATCCGGTTCGGCGTGACATCGTGGCCGGTCTGGCCGCGCTGCATGCGGAAAAATTTTCCACCGCCAAAAACCGCTGGCAACCGTTGGCGGAGGGCGGCCATGCCGAGGCGCAATACCAACTGGGCAAACTTTATCTGCGGCAAGGCTTTTCCGATGCCAGCAAGCCACAAGGTTTCTTCTGGCTGACCCGGGCGGCGGCGCAACGCCACCCAGGCGCCAAGGCCAGCAGGGCGGCGCTGGACGGCGTGATGAGCCAGGACGAACGCCTGAAGGCACGGCAATTGTTGCAAGCCGCTGAATAAGTGAGATCGGCGCGTGACAATTCCCGCTGGCCGGAACCCGGCTTTTTATTGCTCGGCCAATCCGGCCTTGCGCATGCCATCAAGATAATGCTCCAAATTGGCCAAATGCTTGAAGGGCAGGCGTTCCCGCAGCTTGGCGATGCTCAGGTCCGGCAGCAGGCCATCAAGGACATCCAAAGCCGCCCTGGCTTCGTCCAATTCATCCAGATGTCCAAGCGCCGCCGCCAGCGACCGGTGGCAGCCTGGGAACCTTGGGTTCAGCCGAATGCCGATTCTAGCCAATTCGACGGCTTTTTCGGGGCGACGCTCGGCCATGGCGACCATTGAGAAATGGCTGTACCACGTCGCCATGAAAACATCGCGCGGGCTGAGTTCGACGGCGTGATCAAAATGCCACCATGCATTTTCAAAATCTCCCGACATTCCCAAAAAATGCCCCAGTTGACCGTGGTTCTCCGCTTCAAGGGGATCGATTTCGATCGCCCGGCGAATTGCATGAATGGCGTCGTCATGGCGCTTGCTCCAGAAATCGACGATGGCAAGGCAGCGCAGGACCATGGGATCGCGGTCGTCCAGCGCCATGCCTTGCAAGGCCGCGTCCCGTCCCTCGTGCAGGGATTGTTCCCACGATTGCCCCCAATCATAAATCGCATCGAACAAATGGGTGATTGAGATAATCGAATAAGGCTTGGCGCCATTGGGATCAAATTTGATCGCCTCCCGGCATAATCGCCGGCATTCGAACACGTCCGACTTGGTGATTTGCGATAAGTGCCAATAGGCGCGCACGAAATGGTCCCAGGCATCGTAGTTGCGGCTCTCCTTGCGGTGCACGCGATGGATTTCGGCGGAAATGTATTCCGGCGCGATGGCCGCGACAATGCGGTCTGTTATACCATCCTGTATTGTGAAAACATCCCGCATGTCGCCGTCATGGCGTTCGGCCCAAACATGACTGTCGGTTTCGGCGTCGATCAACTGCGTGGTGATGCGCATGCGCTCACCCGCGATCCGCACACTGCCTTCGACGACATAACGCACCCCAAGTTCGCCGGCGGTCTGCTTCACATTCAGGCCGGCGTCCTTGTAGCCCATTGTTGAACCGCGCGAGGTGACGAAGAACATGCGGGATTTCGACAGCGCGGTGATGATGTCCTCGGTAATCCCGTCGGCGAAATAGTCCCGGCTCTGATCGCCGGACAAATTTACGAACGGCAGCACGGCGATCGAAGGCCGGTCCAAGCCCGCGTGCCGGGCGGGGCTGGAGATACTGACCGCCGGCGATAGTTCAATAACCGGAAAATGCCCGCCGTCGCGGATCGCCTCGAAAAGCCGGATCGTTTCGTCGTCCGGCTCCGTGCCGAGCTCGCCCTTCAGCATCCCGGAAAAGCTCTGATAGAGGTGCAGCGCCTCAACATGACGGCCGGCGGCGGCATAAGCCGACATTGCCAAGCGGTGCGCCGGTTCACTCATCGCATCCAGCTCAACGGCGCGCCTGGCTATGCTGATGGCCGCCGCGCCATCGCCTCTGTCCAGCAAATTCATGCCCAGGCGCACCAGACAGTCACCGGCGCATTCGTTCAGCCGCGCCCGCTCCCGCGCCAGCCAGGCCGTGAACGGTTCCGAAGCCACGCTCAGGTCCGCCAGCAACTCACCACCATAGATCGCGGCGGCGGCTTCCAGATTTGCCTCCCCAGCAAGCCGTTCAAACACGGCCGCATCAACTCGGACCGCCGCACCATCGCAAGTCAAGGTCGATCCGTCGCTTATGAGGATGCTTGATGCCCCAACACCGAGCCGATTTCGTAATGATAATATGGCCTGACGCAAACTTTGCCGGGCTTGGGACTCGAAACGGTCGGCCCACAGCAAACCCGCCAAAACTTCGCGTTCATGCGGCCGGTCGGGAGCAAGCGCCAAATAGGCAAGCAGGGCCCGCACCTTCCGGCTTCGGATCGGAACGGCTTTCCCGTCCTCGCCCAGCAATTCAAACCCGCCCAGGATTTTGAGCTCAAATGCTGGCAACGTTCCCTCCAGTGGCCGGTCCGACATCCGATATGTGACGTTGAAATATATGAATTGCCACCTGGCAAGTCAAAAATCCGGCAGAATATCCAATTTTCGCGGATTTTACGGATTATTCACGGCACCGATCGGCCAACTCGAACGCTACGTTGACGCTTCATCTGGATTATGACCAAAGCCTGGAGCATGTTCTTCTAAATCATGCCCCGGACTTTTTAGAAAAGAGCAATTGAACCAATAACTTGGATCGCGATAGCAACTCCGATTAATTGGAAATTGCTCTGGCGCAGCTTGGCTGGTCACCGGCCCGACCCCTCGACCTTGGGGCAGACATATTGGAGGTCAATTTGAAACACGCGATGATACAAGCCGCTAACCACGCCACGTTTGCCGGCAATCAATGCCATGTGGATGACCTGGGCGAAAGCGAGGAGCGTCTTGCGCTGGTCGCGGAAGCGGCGACGGAAGGTCTCTATGATTGGAATATCGCCGGGAACTCCCTTTACGTCTCGCCACGCCTGAACCGGATGTTCGGTTTTGAGGGCGGCAGATTCAATTCCGAGACCTGGTACATTCGGGTGCATCCGGACGAGAAAGACATCTACCGCCAGGCGCTGACCGATTTGTTTCGCCAGAAAACCAACCGCCTGCAAGTCGAATACCGCATGCGCAACCTAGCCGACGAATATGTTTGGGTACGCGACAATGCAGTAGCGCAGAGGGACGCACGCGGCCGCGCCGTGCGCCTCGTTGGCGCTATCGCGGATATTTCCGAAAGCAAGGAACAGCAGACAAAACTGCAGCATATATCCAGCCATTTGGCCAAATATATATCGCCCCAGGTCTATGTCTCGATCCTTTCCGGGCGCCAGGACGTCAAGGTCGCCAGCCAGCGCAAGAAATTGACAGTGTTCTTTTCCGATATCGAACACTTCACCGAGACCACGGAAAGCCTGGAATCCGAGGACCTGACCAACTTGCTCAATCACTATTTGACGGAAATGTCGAAGATCACTCTCGCCCACGGCGCCACGATCGATAAATACGTCGGTGACGCCATGATGATGTTCTTCGGAGATCCCGAGAGCCGGGGTGTACGTCAAGATGCGCTGACCTGTGTACAGATGGCCATCGCCATGCAGCAGCGCATGGCGGAACTACAAATTGAATGGCTGGATCTTGGCCTGGAACGCCCCTTCCGCATTCGCATCGGCATCAATACGGGTTACTGCACGGTAGGTAATTTCGGCTGCGACGAACGCATGGATTACACCATCATCGGGAACGAGGTAAATCTGGCCGCCCGGGTGCAGGCTCATGCCGAGCCAGGCGGCATTCTGCTGGCGCACGGAACCCATGCCCTGGTCAAGAACGAGATCGAGGCCGAACAGCAAGACGCGATCCGCCTGAAAGGCCTGCGCGACCCGGTGCGGACCTACGACGTCCCGATCCCGGCGGCGGCGGTCACTTCGCCCGAGGCGTTGATTGAGCGGCGAATCAGGGCGGATTTGGCGCGCCTCGACAAGGCCGCCGCGCTGAGCGTCCTGGCGGCGGTCCAAGCCCAGGTAGAACGTCCAAACTCCGCCGGAAACCGGGCGGACCAAAAGACGTGAAGATCCGCTCCGCACCTGCCAAAAGCCGCCTTTTTATTGCGTTTCAAAGACAACGGCGCCTGGTGTAAGATGCCAACAACCAGATAATCAGGAGGCGGTGACCATGGACGCGGCGGAACTCAAGGGCATACAGGCGCCGATAAAGGCGCGTTACCGCGAAGATCCGGAAGCCGCCGTCATCACTCTCACGGCCGAGGGCGTCATAGGCGAGGGGGTCAGTTGTTCCGTCAATACCGGCCGCGCCCTGGTGGAGGCGGGCTTGCATCCCGCCACGGGCGGCTCCGGAATGCAGGCCTGCTCCGGCGATATGCTGCTCGAAGCGTTGGTGGCTTGTGCCGGCGTTACCCTCAACGCGGTGGCGACGGCGCTTGAACTGAAGGTCCGGGACGCCACGGTCCGGGCGGAAGGCGATCTCGACTTCAAGGGCACGCTGGGCGTCGACAAGGGCGCGCCGGTTGGCTTCCGCGATATCCGTTTGAGCTTCGATATCGACGGCGATCTGACGGAGGATGAGCTGGCCACCCTGATGAAACTGACGGAACGCTATTGCGTCGTCTATCAGACGCTCACCTCCACGCCGCCAATATCGGTGACCGCGAACATCGGTTGACGGCCGCGCCGCGCCGCGGAATTTGCGGCGCTTGGAACCGGCGAGACCGCGTCTCGTTCGGAAATTACGCTCGGCGGGAGGCGGTAAACGATATTTTTTCTGTTAACTATTCCCTATCGCCACCATATTAATGTTTGATGGTGGCGATAGGGACGGTATGACAGTACCCGGGGCGGATGGAATCCTGTGTTTGGGAATAGGCGGCAATGCGAGATCCCTATGATGTGCTGGGCGTGCCAAGAACGGCCAGCGAGAGCGAAATAAAGAAGGCCTACCACGGCCTGGCCAAGGAACTGCATCCGGATCTGAACCCGGATGATGGCGCCGTCGCCAATCGCTTCAAGGAAGTTTCGGCGGCCTATTCCGTGCTGGGCGACGCGGCGACGCGCAAACGCTATGACATGGGCGAGATCGGCGCCGATGGCCAGGAAAAGGCGCGCACCCGCTATGAATACGCCGGCGGCCGAGGCGGCCCCGGCTTCGGCGGCGGCGCCGCCTTCAATGCCGAGGATATATTTGGCGAATTCTTCTCTAACATGCGCGGCGGCCGGGCCGGCGCGGCCCGGCAACAGCGCGGCCCCGACCGCGCCTACAAAATCGCCGTGGATTTTCTGGACGCGGCCAAGGGTTCAACCCGGCGCATCACGCTGCCCGATGGCAAGATGCTGGATGTGCGCATTCCCGCCGGCATCGAAGACGGCAAACAGATCCGCCTGCGCGGCCAGGGAGATCCCGGCCCCGCCGGTCCCGGCGACGCCCTGGTCGAGATCGGCGTCAAGAACCATCCGCAATTCCGCCGCGAGGGCAAGGATATCCATCTGGACCTGCCCCTGAACCTGGCCGATGCCGTCCTGGGCGCCAAGGTCGAGGTGCCGACCATCGATGGCCCCGTTACCATGTCGATCCCGAAAGGCGCCAACGGCGGCCAGACCCTGCGTCTGAAGGGCAAGGGCATCAATCCACCCAAGGCCAAGGCCGCCGGCAACCAATATGTCCACCTTCAGATCATCTTGCCCGACCCGCCCGATCCCGATCTGACGGCGCTGCTGGAGGAATGGGCGGCGCAACGGCAAAATAGCTCCGAGCCCGAATAGCGTCCCGGTGATGTTAAAACAAGCGGCGACGATCCTTGATCTCGTGTAGAATGCCAAGCAGTTGAGCTTCCATTTGTTTTAGCGAGGCGCGGAATGTCTGGGGCGGGATTATTGACGGGCCGGCGTGGTCTGGTGATGGGGGTGGCGAACAACCGCTCCATCGCCTGGGGCGTGGCCAAGGCCGCCGCCGAACAGGGGGCCGAACTAGCCTTCACCTTTCAGGGCGAGGCCCTGGAGAAGCGCGTGCGGCCGCTGGCCGCATCGGTTGGTTCGGAACTGGTCATGCCCTGCGATGTCACCGACGACGGCAGCATGGATGCGGTGTTCGAACAGATAGCCGCCACATGGGGCAAGCTGGATTTCATGGTCCATGCCATCGCCTATTCCGATCCAAACGAGTTGAAAGGCCGTTATGTGGACACCACGGCGGCTAATTTCGCCCGCTCCGTGGATATCTCCTGCTACTCCTTCACCACGCTGTGCCAGCGGGCGGAGAAGCTGATGGCGAATGGCGGTTCCATCATTACCCTGACCTACTATGGCGCCGAACGGGTGATGCCCCACTACAACGTCATGGGGGTGGCCAAGGCGGCCTTGGAGGCCAGCGTGCGCTATCTGGCGGTGGACCTGGGACCGGCCAATATCCGCGTCAACGCCATTTCCGCCGGGCCCATCAAAACCTTGGCGGCCTCGGGCATCGGCGATTTCCGCTATATCCTGAAATGGAACGAATATAATTCCCCCATGCGCCGCAACGTGGCCATCGAGGAGGTTGGCGGCGCGGCCGTTTATCTGCTCAGCGATTTGGCCGCCGCCGTCACGGGGGAGACCCATCACGTGGATTGTGGTTACAACGTGGTCGGCATGAAAGCCGTCGACGCACCCGATATCAGCACCGTCTAGCTTGCCAAAACATCATGTCGCACAATACTTTCGGCACGCTGTTTCGGGTCACCACCTGGGGGGAAAGTCATGGCCCGGCCATTGGCTGCGTGATCGACGGAACGCCGCCGCTGCTGGAGCTGAGCGAAGGCGATATCCAGCCCTGGCTGGACCGCCGCCGGCCCGGCACCTCACGTTTCGTCACCCAGCGCCAGGAACCCGACCAGGTGCGCATCCTGTCCGGCACCCATGAAGGCCGGACCACGGGCACGCCGATCAGCCTGATAATCGAAAACGTCGATCAGCGCCCCAAGGATTACAGCGCCATCGCCGAGACCTTCCGCCCCGGCCACGCGGATTACACCTATCACCGCAAATACGGCATCCGCGATCCCCGCGGCGGCGGCCGCGCCTCGGCCCGGGAAACCGCCTGCCGGGTCGCCGCCGGCGCCGTGGCGCGCAAGGTGCTGGGCCCCTCCATCGCCATCCGGGGCGCCCTGCGCCGGATCGGCGAACATGGCGTCTCCGATGAGAACTGGGATTGGGACGCGGTTGGCGGCAACATGTTTCACTGCCCCGATCCCGCCATGGCCGCGGTCTGGGAAGATTATCTGGATGGCGTCCGCAAGGCCGGCTCTTCCGTCGGCGCGGTGGTCGAGGTGCATGCCTCGGGCGTGCCGGCGGGCTGGGGGGCGCCGGTTCATGGCAAGCTGGACGCCGATTTGGCGGCGGGCATGATGAGCATCAATGCGGTCAAGGGCGTGGAGATCGGCGCCGGTTTCGCCGCCGCCGGGCTGCGCGGCGAGGAGGCGGCGGACGAAATGCTGCCCGGCAACGACGGCCCCGGCTTTTCCGCCAACCACAACGGCGGTGTCCTGGGCGGCATTTCCAGCGGCCAGGATATCGTCGTCCGCTTCGCGGTCAAGGCGACCTCGTCAATTCTGATCCCCCGGCGCAGCGTGGACACCTCCGGCGCCGCGGCCGAGGTGGTGACCAAGGGCCGGCACGACCCGTGCGTGGGCATCCGCGCCGTCCCCGTGGGCGAGGCCATGATGGCCTGCATCCTGGCTGATCACATGCTGCGCCATCGGGCGCAAATGGGCTAACGGCGCCGATGACGCGGCGGCATCTGCACGGGCCTGGCGGCATTGCTGCTGATAGCGGGCGGCGCGCTTTACATCTTCACCGATACCCTGCCGCCCGCCATCGCCGGCCTGGGCTGCACCTTGGCCGCCGCTCTTTTGATGCTGTTTTCCAGGTTTAGGAAAAGTTCAAATTGATCGCCCGGTCTATAGATTAGCCGCCAAATAGTCGTTCATGCGCCGCCAGGCCAGGTTGGCCGAGGTTGCGTCATAGGCCGTTTCGCTGGTTTCGTTGAAAAAGCCATGCGCGGCGTCATAGCGGTGAATTTCCGCATTGGCGCCAGCGGCGGTCAGGCTGGCCTCCAACTCGTTCACCGCCTCGGGCGTGCACCAGTCGTCCTGATTGGCGAAGTGGCATTGCAGGGGCATGGTGATCTTGGCCGGATCGGCGAAATCCTTGGGTGGAATGCCGTAGAAGCAAACGCCCAGGGTGACTTCGGGCACATGCACGGCGGTGGCGATGGTCAGGGCCCCGCCCATGCAAAAGCCCATGACCCCCACATTGGCGCCGATGCCCTTTAGATGCAGCGCCGCGCCGCGCAAATCCTGATTGGTGGCGCCGGGAAAATCCAGGCCGCTCATCATATGGCTGGCTTCGTCGGGTTCCTGCGTCACCCGGCCTTCGTAAAGATCGGGCGCCAGGGCGTTGTAGCCGGCCCGGGCAAAGCGGTCCGCGACGCCGCAAATCTGGTCGTTCAGGCCCCACCATTCCTGGATCACGATCAATGACGGGCGGTCGGCCCCCGCCGTCGCCAGATACCCCTTCGTGCCGCCGCCGTCCGGCCTGGCGAATTCAATCATCGTGCCCATTGTTCCCGTCTCCCTGTTGCTAGAGCGCATTCGAAGAAAATGCGCTCGGATTCTTAAGAATAGAGCAATTGAATCAATCACTTCGGTCGCGAAAGCGACCTCGATTTATTGAAAATTGTTCTAGCTGCCATATTCCTTGGCCAAATCTAGCAGAAATCGACCGGAAGCCAATTCCACCCCGGACCATAACGTCACCTTTCGAAACAGGCGACAAGCTCCAGATGGCGGCTCCAGGGGAATTGATCCACCGGCACGAGCCAGATCAGACGATAGCCGCCCTCGACCAGCGCGTGGGCATCGCGGGCAAACGTCGCGGGGTTGCACGAGACGGCGACGACCACGGGCACGGCGGACGCCGCCAGGATAGCCGTCTGATTGCGGGCGCCCGCGCGCGGCGGGTCGAAAACCACGGCCTCGAAGAGGCGCAATTCCGCCACCGACAGGGGGCGCCGTTCCAGATCGCGCACCTGAACCTCGATCCGGCCGCGCCGGGCCGCGTTGCGGCCATCCGTCAAGGCCTGGGCCTGTTCCGCCTGGCCTTCCACCGCCAGCACGTCGGCGCTGTTACCTAGGGGAAAACTGAAGGTTCCGATACCGGCAAAAAGATCGGCGACCTTGCCGGCCTGGCCAACCCCGCGGCGCACAAGCTCGGTCAGGGCCCGCTCTCCCGCCAGGCTGGCTTGCAGAAAACCGTCCGCAGGGGGCGTTACGGCCACGCCATCGAAGGTCACGCGCGGGGCCCGGCGCACCATGACAACGTCGGGCTGCCTACCGGTGGAAAGGCGGGACAGATCGGACGTTTGGGCAAATTCAGCCAACCGCATATCGGTTTGGGCGCCATGGGGAATGTCGACCACCAGCCAAAGGTCCAGGCCGGTTTCCGTCGCGGTGACCTGAACATCGGCCTTGCCGCCACCGGACAGCAGATCCGACAACAGCCCGCGTATGTCATCCATCACATTGACGATATCCGGCAGCAGAATTTGGCAGCTCCGCACATCGACGATGTCGTGGCTGCCTGGCGCGTTGAAACCCAATTGGATGCCCTTGCGGGTATGCCGCGCCGAGAACCGCGCCCGGCGGCGGCTGGCGGGTGGAATGACGATCATCTCCCCGATGGGGACGTCCTCCAACCCCCGGCGGGCCAGGGCGTGGCGCAGAATATCCAGCTTCCAGCGGCCATAAGCCCGCTCATTCAGATGCTGCACGGCGCAGCCGCCGCAAAGGCCGAAATGCGGGCAAGGTGGCGTTACGCGGTCCGGTCCCGGCGCCAGCACCCTGTCCAGCCGGGCCACCCGCGCCGCGCCGCGCTGGCCGGTGATCGTGGCTTCCAGCCTATCGCCGGGCGCGCCGTAGGGGATATAGACCGTGCCCTCGCCGTCGTGGCAGACGCCGTCGCCTCGCGCGCCCAGCCTCTCGACCTGAAACTCAGCCACCTCGGCCGCCATTCTTTTGCCCGGCCAGCAGAAACTCCACATTGCCCCGCGGTCCCTTGATCGGGCTTGGCTCCGTTCCGCCGGCGGACCAACCCGGCCGCCGCGCCAGCCAGTCCGTTATTTCCAGGCAAACTTCAACATGCAGTTCAGGCTGCCGCACCACGCCGCCCTTGCCCACGCGTTCCGGGCCGACCTCGAATTGCGGCTTGATCAAGGCGATCAGCCGGGCGCCGGGCGCGGCCAGGTCCAGGGCCGCCGGCAATATGGTGCGTAGGCCGATGAAGGAGGCATCGCAAACCACCAGATCGATCGGTTCCGGCACCAGGGCCTGGGTCAAATAGCGCGCGTTGGTCCGTTCCAGAACCACGACGCGGCTATCATTGCGCAGGGACCAGGCCAATTGCCCATGGCCCACGTCCACGGCATAAACCCGCGCCGCGCCGCCCTGGAGGAGGACATCCGTGAAACCGCCCGTGGAGGCGCCCACGTCCAGACAAATCAAGCCCCTGGGATCAATGGAGAAGACCGCAAGACCATGGGCGAGTTTCACGCCGCCGCGGGAGACCCACGGGTGGTCCCCGCCCCGTACGGTAATTTCGGCATCAAGGGGCAATTCCTGGCCGGCCTTGTCGAGCAGGCGATCAACGCCATGCACCTTGCCGGCCATGATCAAAGCCTGGGCCTTATTGCGGCTTGCCGCCAGACCGCGCTCGACCAGCAGCAGATCCAGCCTCAATTTCTTAATTTTGGCGCCGGACGTCATGTCCGGCCAGAGCTATTTTCAATTAACTGGAATTGCTTTCGCGGCTTAAGTGATTGGTTCAATTGCTCCAATCTTAAGAATCCGGGCATGTTTGGAAGAAACATGCCCTAGGCCAGTTTCGGGGCCTCGAC
Source organism: Alphaproteobacteria bacterium (assembly GCA_046582595.1). Classification (GTDB taxonomy): domain Bacteria; phylum Pseudomonadota; class Alphaproteobacteria. The sequence continues at coordinate 13,611 of JAYGEB010000378.1, forward strand.
CTCTTGTGCCCGGCCCAGGGCCGACAGGGCGGTGGCGACGATATCGGGCGCGTTCAGGGCGGCGGCCGCATACATCTCTTTCGGCGCATCGTGTTCGACGAAGACATCGGGCAGCATCATGGTGCGGACCTTCAGGTCCTCGTCCAGCAGCTCATGAAGCTCCAGACATCGCAGCACATGGGCGGCAAAACCGCCGATGGCGCCTTCCTCTATGGTGATCAGGACATCGTGGCCGCGGGCCAGGCCGCAGATCAAATCTTCATCCAACGGCTTGCAGAAGCGGGCATCGGCCACCGTGGTCGAATATCCCTTGGCGGTCAGGTCTTCCGCCGCCTTCAGGGATTCGCCCAGGCGGGTGCCCAGGGACAGGATCGCCACCACCTTGCCCTCGCGCAGCACCCGGCCCTTGCCGATTTCCAACGGCTCCGCCGGCAAGATTATCTCCACCCCCTCGCCCTCGCCACGGGGGTAGCGGAAAGCCGAGGGGCGGTCGTCGATGCGGGCGGCGGTCGCCACCATGCGGGTCAATTCCGCCTCGTCCGCCGCCGCCATGACGACGAAATTGGGCAGACTGGCCAAATAGGTAATATCGAAGGCGCCCGCATGGGTGGGGCCATCCGCGCCCACCAATCCGGCCCGGTCAATGGCGAAACGCACGGGCAGTTTCTGGATCGCGACGTCGTGAACAACCTGATCATAAGCGCGCTGCAGGAAGGTGGAATAGATCGCCGCGAACGGCCGGTAGCCCGCCGCCGCCAGCCCGGCGGCGAACGTCACCCCATGCTGTTCCGCGATGCCCACATCGAAACAGCGGTTGGGAAAGCGTTTCTGGAATTCCGCCACCCCGGCGCCCGACGGCATGGCGGCGGTGACCGCGACGATCTTGTCGTCCCGTTCGCCCTCGCGCACAAGCTGATCGGAAAAGACGTTGGTGTAACTGGGGGCGTTGGGTTTCGCCTTGGCCTGGGCGCCGGTCACGATGTCGAAGCGGGAAACACCGTGGAATTTGTCCGCCGATGCCTCCGCCGGGGCATAGCCCTTGCCCTTTTGCGTGACCACATGCACCAGGATCGGATTGGTGCGCCGGGCCTCCTTCACGTTCCTCAGAACCGGCAGAAGATGATCCAGGTTATGGCCATCGATGGGCCCGACATAGAAAAAGCCCAGTTCCTCGAACAAGGTGCCGCCAGTGATCAGGCCGCGGGCAAATTCCTCGGCCCGCCGCGCGGTGCGTTCCAGGGGTTCGGGCAATTTTTGCGCCAGTTGCTTGGCAAAATGGCGCAGGCCCCGGTAGGGGCGGGACGACAGCAGGCGGGAGAGGTAGGCGCTCATGGCACCGACCGGGGGCGCGATGGACATATCGTTGTCGTTCAGGATCACGATCAGGCGGGTATCCAGCGAGCCGGCATTGTTCATGGCCTCGAACGCCATGCCGGCGCTCATGGCGCCATCGCCGATCACCGCCACGACATTATTGTCCCGGCCATCAAGATCGCGGGCCACGGCGAAGCCCAGGGCCGCCGAAATGGAGGTCGAGGCATGCGCCGCGCCAAAGGGATCGTAGGCGCTTTCCGTCCGCTTGGTGAAACCGGACAGGCCGCCGCCCTGGCGCAAGCTGCGGATGCGGTCACGCCGGCCGGTAAGAATTTTGTGCGGATAGGCCTGATGGCCCACGTCCCAGATCAGAATGTCGTCCGGCGTATCGAAGACGTGATGCAGGGCGACGGTCAATTCCACCACGCCCAGGCCGGCGCCCAGGTGGCCGCCGGTCTGGGCCACCGCGTCAATGGTCTCGGCGCGCAATTCTTCGGCCAATTGGCGCAATTGAACAGCCGACAAGGCGCGCGTATCGGCCGGTTCCTTGATGGTATCCAGCAATGGTGTCTTGCTTTCCGGCACGTCGTCCCCCGCCAACCGTATCAATTAGTCCGATTTATAACGAATTCGCACAGGTCCCGCAAAGTATTCGCCCTTATTCCGAAATGATCCAGGTGCGCCGCCGCCTGCCGAGTTAATAAACTAGCGCGATTCCGCGCGCCTTCAACCCCCAAGTTGGCCACGATCGTGGCCTTGCCGGCGGCGGCATCCTTGCCGGTGGCCTTGCCCACCTGTTCCACGCTGCCCTCCACATCCAGCAAATCGTCGGTGATTTGAAAGGCCAGGCCCAGATCATGGGCGAACATCCGCAGGGCCTGGCGCTGCCGCGGCCTGGCGCGCGCCAGAATGCCCCCGGCCTCGCCGGCAAAAGCGATCATCTCGCCGGTTTTCAAGCGCTGCATGCGGGCCGTGCCCGATTCGTCCAGAGGGTTGCTTTCCGCCCACAGGTCCAGCATCTGCCCGCCAACCATGCCATGGCCCCCCGCCGCCCGCGCCAGGCCGGCAACCAGGTCCATGCGTACTTCGGGGTCGGGGGAGGTCGAGCGGTCCGAGAGGACTTCGAAGGCCAGGGTCAACAGGGCATCGCCCGCCAGAATTGCCGTCGCCTCGTCGAAGCGTACATGCACCGTTGGCCGGCCCCGGCGCAAATCGTCATCGTCCATGCAGGGCAGATCAGCGTGCACCAGACTATAGGCATGGACGAATTCAACCGCCGCCGCCACGCGCAAGCATTCCGCCATGTCCAGATCGAATATCTCGCCGCTGGCGATAACCAGAAACGGCCGTAGCCGCTTGCCGCCGCCCAGCACCGCGTGGCGCATGGCGTCGAACAGCCGGTGTTCCAATTCCTCGCCCTGGGGCAACAGGCTGTCCATTTCCTCATCGACAGCCCTGGCCGCCCTGGCCAGGATGGCTTTGATATCAGACATTTCGGCGGCTATTGAATATCGGCCGCTTCGCTCGATCGAGCGTTGCCCGCACCGTCCACGACAATCTTTTCCACCTGTTCGGAAGCGGCATTCAGCTTGGCCTCGCAATGACGCCTCAGCAAGGCGCCCCGGCCGTACAGGGCGATGGAGGCATCCAGATCGACCTGGCCACCCTCCAGGCTTTGCACGATATTCTCCAACTCCGCCATGGCGGCCTCGAAATTCAAGGCGGCGATATCCTTGGGGATAGCGCCATCCTGGTCATTATCTGGTTTCGCCATTGGCCCATCCCCCTAGAGCGTGTTCTCTTTAAACATGCTCGGACTTTTAAGAAAAGAGCAATTGAACCAATCACTTGTGTCGCGAAAGCGACTCCGATTAATTGAAAATTACTCTAGGCTGCCATCAAAGCCCGCACATGGGCCGCCGCCGCCGCTGCCAGCGCCGCCAGATCATAGCCGCCTTCCAGGGACGACACCACCCGCCCTTGACAGTGGCGCTTCGCCAGGGCCAGCAATTCCGCCGTGGCCCAGGCGTAATCTTCGGTCTCCAGGCGCAACTGCGCCAAGGGATCGTTCACGTGGGCGTCAAAGCCGGCGGAGAGCAACAGGAACTCCGGCTTGAAGGCGTCCAACGCGGGCAACAGGCCATCGCTGAACGCAGCGCGGAATTGAACGCTCGCGGCTCCCGGCGGCAGGGGAAAATTGTGGATATTTCCCCGCCCCATCTCGGATGCGGCGCCGGTGCCGGGATATAGGGGCATTTGATGGGTGGAGCCGTAGAATAGATCGCCGTCGTCCCAAAAGGCCGCCTGGGTGCCGTTGCCGTGGTGCACATCGAAATCCACCACCGCGATCCGTTCAAGGCCGTGCGCGGCGCGGGCATGCAGGGCGCCGATGGCGACGGAATTGAAGATGCAGAACCCCATGGAGCGTTCCGGTTCGGCATGATGGCCGGGCGGGCGGACGGCGCAAAAGGCGTTCTTGGCATCCCCCGCCATGACCCCGTCCACGGCGGCACAAACGGCGCCAACCGCCCGCTGGGCGGCCTCCAGCGTGCCCGGACTCATGGCGGTATCGGCATCCAGTTGAACGCGGCCCCGCGTTGGCGCCGTGGCGACAATATGGTCGATGTATGATCGCGGATGCACCAGGGCGATTTGTCCGGTTTCGCCCAGGGGCGCGGCCCGCCGGTCCAGGCCGGCGAATTCATCCTCCGCCAGGGCCAGTTGGATGGCGCGCAGGCGATCGGGACCTTCGGGATGCCCCGTGCCCATGTCGTGTTCCAGGAAGTTCTCGTGTTCAAACAGCAAGGTCATGCTTTATCCTTCGGACAGCTTGGGTAATTACTCTAAGATTACGGCGAATTTAATGAGGTGGCCATGTTACAGGAACGCATCGAAGGTAAATGGATCGACTGTTTTGCCCGCGTCTTCACCAAGTGCAAGGTAGAACGGGGGGAGGCCGTGGCGATCCTGTCGGAAAGCCAATCCCGGCCGGTCAACGTTCAGCTTGCCGAATTGGCGTTGCACCAGCTTGGCGCGCAGCCGTTTCACATCGTCATTCCGACGCCGGCGCAAACCGCCGCCGTGCCCGTGCGCTCCACCGGCGCCTCGGACGTGATCCAGAATATCCGCCCCGTGGTCGGCGCCCTGGCCAATACCGCGATGGTGGTGGATTGCACCGTCGAGGGCCTGTTGCATGCCCCCGAACTGCCGGAAATCCTGAAGGGCGGCGCGCGGGTGCTGATGATCTCCAACGAGCATCCGGAGGCCTTGGAACGCCTGGCCCCCGACGATGCCTTGGAAGGCAAGGTGAAGATCGGCATGAAGATGCTGCGCCAGGCCCAGACCATGAAAATCACCTCCCGCGCCGGCAGCGATCTATCCGTGGATCTGCGCGGCGCCGTGGCGGGCGGCGGCTGGGGCTGGGTCACCCGGCCCGGCATCATATCCCACTGGCCGGGCGGTCTGTGCCTCTGCTTCCCCGCCGCCGGCACGGTCAACGGCACCCTGGTGCTGGACCGGGGCGATGTGAACCTGACCTTCAAGCGCTATCTGGATGCTCCCATCGCGCTGACGATCGAGGATGACTATGTCACCGCCATCGAGGGAAATGGCGTCGATGCAGAATTGATGCGCAGCTATTTCGCGGCCTGGAATGACCGGGACGCCTATGCCGCCTCGCACGTCGGCTGGGGCATGAACCAGGGCGCCCGCTGGGATGCCATGACGATGTATGACCGCAAGGATTTCAACGGAACCGAATTGCGCGCCTTCGCCGGTAATGTGGTTTTTTCCACGGGCGCCAATGAAGTGGCGGGGCGGCGGACCCTGGGCCATTTCGACCTGCCCATGCGCAACTGCACGGTCGAACTTGACGGCCAGGCCGTGGTCCGGGACGGCGTTTTGCAAGGAGAGTTGGCGTGAGCGACATTCCAGATTTTGTCAGCCAGGGTGACGGCCCGGTGCTGTTGTTCCTGCATGGCATCGGCGGCAATCGCCAATCCTTCGATCTGCAGCTTCCCGCCTTCGCCGACCGTTGGCGGGCGGTCTCGTGGGACATGCCCGGCTATGGCGCCTCCGCCCCATTGGCGGAGATGACATTCGAAAACCTGGCCCATGCGGTGGCCCGCCTGCTGGACCATCTCGAGGCGCCCAGCGCCGCCATCGTCGGCCATTCCATGGGCGGCATGGTGGCCCAGGAATTCATGGTGCATTACCCCGGGCGCGCCACCGCCCTGGTGCTTTCCGCCACCTCGCCGTCGTTCGGCAAGCCGGGCGGCGAATGGCGGGAATGGTTTCTGGGCCAGCGCCTGGCACCCTTGGATCAAGGTCTGAGCCCGGCGGACTTCGCCGGCGAACTGGTGCCCAACATGATGGCGGAAAACCCGCCGCAACAGGCGGTGACGGCGGCCATGGCCTCCATGTCGGCCTTGTCGGCGGAAACCTACCGGGCCGCGCTGCATTGCCTGGCGCGCTTCGACCAGCGGGACAAACTGGGCGATATCGCCTGCCCCACCCTGGCCCTGGCCGGTGAATTCGACGAGGCCGCCCCCGCCTCCATGGTGGAGAAGATGGCTGGCCATATCCCCGATTGCCGCTACCACTGCCTCGCGGGCGTGGGCCACTTGGCCAATCTGGAGGACCCGGTGAATTTCAATCACGCCGTCCGCGGTTTTCTCGACCGGGTCGCCTAGCCATGGCGGACCAAGCAGAGCTGCTCGCCACCGCTGAAAGGCTGGGACGGGAGAACTTCCTGCCCCGCGCCGCCGCCTATGACCGGGAGGGACGCTTTCCCACGGAGAACTATGAGGATCTGCGCGAGGCCGGGTTTCTTGGCTTGGTGATCCCCGAGCGTTATGGTGGTCTGGGCGTGAAATATGGCCAGTATATGGAGATTTCCGCCGAATTGGGCCGTTGGTGCGGCGCCACGGCCCTGACCTTCAATATGCACTGCGCCACCATGCTGTGGTCCGGCCAGATGGCCGACGACCTGGAGATGACGCCGGAACAACGCCAGAAGCATGAACAACGGCGCATCGGCATTTACCGCAAGGTCATCGAGGACGGCGCCATCTTCGCCCAGCCGTTTTCCGAACCGAACAGCGCGGCGGCCGCCGGCAAGGCGCCCTTCGGCACCACCGCCGTCAAGGTGGAGGGCGGCTGGCGGGTCAACGGTCTTAAGCATTTCGCGTCCCTGGCCGGTTCGGCGGATTACTACGGCGTGCTCTGTACGGAAGCCAGGGCGGAAGGCGACGCGGACGTGCGGGACACCATTTATCTGGCCATCGACGGCCGGGCGGAGGGTTTCACGATCACTGGCGAATGGGACGTTCTGGGCATGCGGGCGACCTCGTCCAACAATCTGGAACTAACAAATGTCTTCGTGCCGGACGAGCATCAATTGATGCCGCGGGGCAAATATTATGAGGCGGCCCTGAACTGGCCGCATATGTTCATGAGCCTGTGCCCGACCTATATGGGCATCGCCCAGGCGGCGTTCGATTTTACCTGCCAGTATCTGCGCGGCGAGATTGAGGGCGGACCGCCCGCGGGCAGCGCCCGGCATAGCGCGGCCAAGCAATTGGCCGTGGCCGAGATGCGCATCAAGCTGGAACAGGCCCGCGCCCTGTTTGATCGCGCCGTCAGCGAGGCCGCCATGAGCCCCTCCAAGGAGGAACGCCTGCGGGCCTATGCGGCGCAATACACGGTGATGGAATTCGCCAACGATATCTGCCGCCTGGCGCTCCGCACCTGCGGCGGCCGCGCCATCTTCCGGACCTTGCGCTTGGAGCAATTGTACCGCGACAGCCGCTGCGGCGCCCTGATGCTGCCCTGGACACCGGAAATCTGCATGGAACGCCTGGGCCGGGAGAGCCTGTTCGAGCCGGGGGAACGCTAGCCGGCATGGATATCTCCCACTGGATCAGCCATTGGGCCGATTGGCGGGGCGACCGGCTGGCGGTGCATTTCGAGGGCCGGGACATATCCTACGGCGAGATGGACCACCGGGTCGGCCGCCTGGCCAATATGCTGGCGGGCCAGTTGGGCGTGGGCCGGGGCGACCGGGTGGCGCACTTGGGATACAACAGCCCGGAATTGCTGGAATTGCTGTTTGCCTGCGCCCGCCTGGGCGCCATGTTGGTGCCCCTGAATTGGCGCCTGGCGCCGCCCGAGCATGCCTGGATATTGCGGAACTGCGAGCCCAGGGCGGTCCTGGCGGAGGCGGATTTCTTCACTCATTTGGATGACATCCGAAGCGAAATACCCAATACCGCCCTGGTCGCCCATGGCCCGGCGCCGGGCGCGGGCTGGCGATCCTATCAGGATTTGCTGCGGGCGGCGGGGACGGATGCGGGCGGCGGCGGCCTCGATGACCCGGTGACCATCGTCTATACCTCCGGCACCACGGGGCGACCGAAAGGCACCGTGCTGACCCAGGAAGCCTTGTTCTACAATGCCCTCAACGCCACCGCCGCCCACCATATTACCCGCGACGACCATGGCCTCACGGTGCTGCCGATGTTTCATGTGGGCGGCATGAATATCCACACCACGCCGTCCATCCATGCCGGCGCCGCGACCACCATCCAGGCCCGCTTCGACCCCGCCGATACCCTGGCCGCGATTGCCCGCCGCCGACCCTCGATCCTGCTGGTCGTGCCGGCCATGACCCTGGCGCTGACCGCCCACCCGGATTGGACAACGACGGATTTATCCTGCCTGCGGCTGGTCGGCGTTGGTTCCTCGGCGGTGCCCGAGGCCGTGCTGCGCTGCTTTTTGGACCGGGGCGTGCCCGCGACACAGATCTATGGCCTGACCGAAAGCGCGCCCGTGGCCATCTGTCTGCCGCTGGCCGATGTGGAAACCAAGGCGGGTTCCTGCGGCAAACCGGCCCTGCATACCCGCGCCCGTATTGTCGATGATGCAGGCCAGGCCGTGGCCAGGGGCGAGGCCGGGGAAATTGTCCTGGCCGGCAAGAACCTGTTCCGGGAATATTGGCGCGACGAGGCGGGCACGGCGGAGGCTTATGCGGGCGGTTGGTTCCACACCGGCGACATCGGCCACCAGGACGAAGATGGCTATTACTACGTCGATGAACGTAAGAAGGATGTGGTGATCTCGGGCGGCGAGAATATCTATCCGGCCGAATTGGAGAATATTCTGGCCGATTGCCCGGACCTGGCGGAAGCCGCCGTGATTGGCCGGCCCGACGAACGTTGGGGCGAAATCCCCGTGGCCTGCGTGGTCCGCCAGGCCGATAGCGATATCCGGGGGGCGGACATTTTGGCCTTGTTCGAGGGACGGCTGGCCGGTTTCAAGCATCCCCGCAAGGTGATCTTCATGGCCGCCTTGCCCCGCAACGCCATGGGCAAGGTGGAAAAATTCACCCTGCGGGCGCAATTGGATGCGGCCGAAGCCGAATAGGCGAAAATTATTTTTCATCCCGCCCCCATGTTCGCCACAAATTCGCTATATTTCGCTTTTAGAATAACGCCAGCCATGGAGAGCGTGCGGGGAATGGGTGTGAAGCGAATTTTTGCCGGGCCGATCGTGCTGGCCGTTCTGGCCCTGCTCCTTCTGGGCGGCCGGAACGCGGCGGCGCAAGCCACGACCGAAACGCCGGCCAAGCAGGCGATCCTGATCGATCATGCCACGGGAACGGTTCTGTTCGCCAAGAATTCCGAACAAGCCATGCCGCCCTCCTCCATGTCCAAGTTGATGACCCTGTATGTGCTGTTCGACCGCCTGGCCAACGGCGGGCTGAACATGGACGACACCTTTCCGGTCAGCGAGAAAGCCTGGCGCATGGGCGGCTCGAAAATGTTCGTGCGGGTCAATACCCAGGTCACAATTGCCGATTTGATCCGGGGTATCATCATTCAATCGGGCAACGATGCCTGCATCGTCGTGGCGGAGGGGATCGCCGGCGATGAAGCCTCCTTCGCCAATCTGATGAACGAAACGGCGCGGAAACTTGGCATGTTCGACAGCCATTTCGTCAATTCCTCCGGCTGGCCGCATCCCGAACAGGTGACCACCGCCAAGGATCTGTCGATCCTAGCGGGCCGTTTGGTGGACGACTTTCCACAATATTATCCTATCTTCGCGGAACTCAGCTTTA
>JAYGEB010000407.1:0-12350 GCA_046582595.1 Alphaproteobacteria bacterium
CCGCGCCGTCAGTACCGAGCCGGGGTTGGCGGCGAAAGCGTCGCTTGCCACTGTAACGGCATACCCCTTCGCCCGCAGGATTTCAGCCTCCGTAAGAGGCTTGGCATCGTCGCTGGCGGCGACGGGACGCAGGACCGCGCCGTCGTTCACGACAACGCCTTGAAGGGAGGCAAAATGCCGCCTCAACCAATGGGCCGGGATTTCCAACCGAACGGCCAGATGACCGCGCAAGGCCTTGATCCGGGCTGAAGCGGGAACGGCGATTCGCACCGCCCGGCCGGCCGGATCAAGGCCGGCCACGGTGATCTCGCCTCCATCAAGGGGTCGATAGCGGCGGCCCGCTTCGGGCATCCGGCGTTCGGGCTGCAAACACATGGTGGCCAGCTCCGCCCGGCAAACCGTTCCCTCGCATTGCAGCGGCAGACGCCCGCCGCTCTCCAGCAGCACCAGCAGCTGCGGCGCCGCCCCGGCCGGGGCGGCGGCAAGCAAACCGGCTGTCGCGCCGGCCGCCGAAACGGCCACCATCCGGGTAAAAGACAATAGCCGCAGAATTCGGATGTTTTTCATCGGACAACTCCCCAGTAACCGCGGTCAACGTCGCATTATAGCAAATTCTCCCGTGGCTGGCCGGGCATTTCTCAGGCCAAATCCGACAACTTCGCCAGAGCCGTGAAGTTGGCGCCGCCGCAAGTCGGAGGTCAGGTCTTAAAATGCCAATCAAGCCCATTCCGAGAGAGCGAAAATCGTGGACGTACGTCCCCGCTATTCTCGTGCTTGCATCGACAGGTCCGTAGACCGCGTTGATGCTTCTGGGGACAGGCCGGGTCCGTGGCTCCACAATTCTACGGCTGAGTCTCGCCTAAGTCCGCGCCTGTTCGTTGATGGCGGCGGCGAGGAGGTCTTCGGGGATGTCGTCGAAGGAGGCGTAATTGAGGGCGTAGAGGCGGGCGTACAGGCCGCCCTGGGCGATCAGGGCGTCGTGGGGGCCGGTTTCGACGATGCGGCCTTCCTGCAGCACCACGATGCGGTCGGCGCCGCGCACCGTGGCCAGGCGGTGGGCGATGACGATGCCCGTGCGGCCTTCCAGCAGGCGGGCCAGGGCCACCTGGATCTGGCGCTCGGTATAGCTGTCGATATTCGCCGTCGCCTCGTCCAGGATCAGGATTTTCGCATCCGCCACCAGGGCGCGGGCGAAACTGAGCAATTGCCGCTGGCCCAGGGACAAATTCCGCCCCTGCTGATCCAGCATGGTGCCGTAGCCATTGGGCAGGCGGGCGATGAAGTCATGGGCGCCGACCACCTTTGCCGCCCGCTCCACCTCTTCCCGACCGGCGGCCTGGGTGCGGTAGCGGATATTCTCGAATATGGTGCCGGAAAAGAGGAACGGATCCTGCAACACCATGGCGATATGGCGGCCCAGGGCGGCCTTGGCATAGCCGCGCACGTCCCGTCCGTCGATCTTCACCGCGCCGTCCCAAACCTCGTAAAAGCGGTGCAGGAGAGAGGTGATGGAGGTCTTGCCCGAACCCGTGGGCCCCACCAGGGCCACGGTCTCGCCCTTGCGCACGGTGAAGCTGATGTCTTTCAGCACCGGTTGATTTTTCACATAGCCGAAGGTGACGCGGTCGAATTCAATCTCGCCCTCGATGGCGTCCGGATCGGCGGCGTCCGGCGCATCGGCGATGACGATGGGTACTTCGAGCACTTCGAATATGCGCTGGCCAGAGGCCATGGCGCGCTGCATGACGCTGTATTGAATGGTCAGGGAGCGGATCGGGTCGAAAAAGCGCTGCACATAAAACAGGAAGGCGATCATGACGCCGATATCGAGCGCGTCATCCAGCACCAGGGCGCCGCCCACCACCACGACGATGCCCATGGCGGCGCCGGTCAGGGTATCGACGATGGGGATCATGGCCTGGGCGAATTTGGCCGAACGTAGATGGGCGGCCAGGTTTTCCCGGGCTTTTTCCTGGTACAGGGTGAAATTGACCGCCTCCCGCCCCATGCCCTGCACCGTGCGCACCGCATGGATGCCCTCCGCAAGGGCGCCGTTGGCGGATGAATTGGTTTCCCGCGCGGACCGGAAGGCGATGCGGGCGCGGGGCAGCCAAATCAGGCGGACGAACAACAGCACCGGCACCACGGAGAGGGTCAGCAGGCCAAGTTTGAAATCCAGGATCAGCATGATGGCGACGATGCCGAACAGCAACACCAGATCGCCGATGGCGGTGATGGAGTTCTCCAAAAATTCCTGCAGGGCGTTCACATCGCCCTGCAGGCGCGACATCATGCGGCCGATCTCGGTCTTGTCCATGAAGGACAGGCCCACGTGCTGGAGGTGCACGAACATGGCCCGGCGCAGATCGAAAATTACTTTTTCGCCCGTCAGGCCGACCAGGCGGTCCTGGATGTAGGAGGCGCCATAGTTGATGGTGATGACCACCGCGAAGGCCGCGATCGCCCAAGCCAACAGGGCCTCGCCGCCGCCATTCTGGTTTTGCGCGATCAGGGCCTCGTCAATGGCGAAACGGATGATCAGGGGAATGGCCAGTTGCGCGCCGGTGAAGACCAGGACCGCGAACAGGGCCAGATAAATCCGCTCCCGGTAGGGTTTGACGTAGTGGAAGAAGCGGCGCAGCACCCGGCCGTCGAAGGCGGCGCCGAACATCTCCTCGTCCTGGCTGATTTGCGAGCCGACCACCGCCCTGGGTGGCCGCCCTTGCTGGTCCGGACCATCATTTCGCGGCTGGTCAATGCTGGAAAATGCCGTCATTGGGCCGCATCCTGGCTGGCGTCGTCCCGGCTTTGCAGGGCGAACAGGGCGGCATAGCGGCCGGCGGCGGCGATCAGGCCGTCGTGGCCGCCGCGCTCGACAACGCGGCCGTCCTCGAGAAAGATGATTTCGTCCGCATGCCGCAGGGCGCCCAGGCGGTGGGAGATGATGATGGTGGCGCAATTGTGCCTATGATCGCGCAGCGCCGCGCGGATGCGCCGTTCGGTCTCGGCATCGATGGCGGCGGTGGAATCGTCGAACACCAGCACCGCCGCGTCCAACAGGGCCGCCCGGGCGATGGCGATGCGCTGTTTCTGGCCGCCGGACAAGGAGACGCCCCGCTCTCCGACCAGGGTGCGGTAGCCTTCCGGCAGGGCGCCGACGAAGCCGTCGATCTGCGCCGTCGCGGCGGCGCTCCGCACCCTTTCGTCATCGGCCCAGGGATCGCCGTAGGCGATGTTGTTCTCCAACGAGGTGGTAAACAGAAAGGCGTCCTGCTGCACGATGCGCACGGCCTGGCGCAGGGAGGCGAGCGTCACATCCCTGATATCATGGCCGCCGATGGTCACGCGGCCGGCGCTGGGGTCGTAATAGCGGGGCAACAGGTTGGCGATGGTGGATTTGCCGCTGCCCGGCGGCCCGACGATACCCAGGGTCTTGCCGCGCGGAACGGTGAATGAAATATCGTTTAGCACGGGCGGCGTATCGTCGTCGGCATAGGCGAAGGTGACGTTTTCGAAGCGGACCGTGCCGTCCGCGGTTTCGAGCGGCTTTGCCTCCGGCCCCTCTGAAATGGCGGATTCCAGGTCGAGCACGGAAAACAGCCGCCCGCCGCAGGTCGAGGCGCGCGCGATGGCGTTCACCAAAAGGCCCAATTGCCGCACCGGCTGCTGCAATATGGTGATGAAGGTCAGGAATACGGTCAGGGCGCCGACGGTCATCTCGCCGTGCAGGACCTGGCGGCCGCCGACCCAGAGCACCAGGCCCATGGCGATGAAATAGGCGAAGGTCATGACGGAGGTGGAGGCGGCGCGGGTTCTGATGCGCTCATCGGCGATGGTCATGGCATCGTCGGCGGCCACGTCGTATTTACCGATTTCGTGGGGTTCGGCGCCAAACGCCCGGACCACGCGGATGCCGGTCAAATTCTCATCCATGATCTGACCCAGCCGGCCCATGCGCACCTGCAGGGCCAGCCACAAAGCCCGCAGGCGCAGCCGTGCCACGGACGAACGCCAGGCGACGAAGGGCACGAAGGAGAAACTCAGCGCGCCCAGCAGCAGATCGGTGGAAAGCAGCAGATAACCCCCGGCGCCGATCAGGTTGACCAGTAGGACCAGCCGCAGCAGCCCGGTATTGACGAACATGCGCACGCCTTCCAGGTCCAGCATGCCCCGGGTGATCAACTCGCCGGTATGAACCTTGTCGTGAAAGGAGAAGCTGAGGGTTTGCAGTTTCCGGTAAAACGCCAGGCGCAGGTCATAGGCGACCAAATGGCCGATCGCCTCGCCGCCGTAGTTGTGCATCAGGGTAAAGGCCCCGCGCAGCATGGAGGCGCCCAGCAGCAGCATGGCGGCCTCGAACAGCGCCTCCCGCGCCGCCTCCCCCGCGACGGCGCCGCCGCCCAACAGGCCAAGGGCATTGTCGACGGCCTGGCCCAAAAAGCGCCGGATCATCAATTGGAAGACCGCCGCCCCGACGGTCGCGCCCACGGCAAGCGCCATGCGCAGGCGATAGCGCAGCACAAGCCGGGTGATCCGCCACAACACCGCCGCATCGGAGCCGACGCCGGGCTCCGTTTGCTCCGCCATTCCCCTGTAGGCCTGTTGCCGCAAGGTGATGGCCTGATCGGGCGGTGGTGCCGTTTGCTCCGCGTTTTCCGCCCTGCCTTCGGCCATTCCTGTACGTTGCCTTCGCGAATATGCCATTCCCCGCCCGGCGCTTCGCAACAGCGCGACCGTGATTATGGGCCTTGCCTTATTAGCCGGGTTGCGGACGGGACCAAGGGTCTCGGGCCGGGAAAACCGCGGGTCTATCTATCCTGAAATCCCAAGATGGCTCGTTTGAATCATCAATTTCGATATTAGCACAAGTGGCATCCGTCCGCGACAGCGCGGCATATGTGAAGAGCCGGATTTCGCCGCACCGTACCCGAACGGCCTTCACGTCGCGGACGCTCTCATCATGGCATGTGGCGCGGGGTTTGCGGAGAACGGCAGGGAAGCCAAGATGGCCTTCCAGGACCTCATCAAGCAAAACTTCGTTCCCGCAGACACCATCGACCCGGCCTGGCCAACTTCCGCCATCCCCTCGGTTTCGAGCATTATATTAGGAAAACTCATTTTCAGATTTGACCCGAAGCGGTCCTCGGGAGCCACGGGAAATGTGATTGGCGCGGCTCAAAATAACAAACGCCCCGGCCGATGATTATCGACCGAGGCGCGTTGTATAGGCGTAATAATCCTGGGGAAACTAGATCATGCCGCCTTGTCGCAAACTGGACTTCGCATTGGGCCTTGTACAATCCCGGGCCAGGGGATCAGGCGGCCCGGACCGAAGCCAGAAACTTCTCAACTTCTCCGCGCAAGTCGGCAGCTTGTTTGCTGAGTTCGTGCGTCGCGTCCAGTACTTGAGTGGCGGCCGTGCCGGTCTCCTGGGCGCCCTGGTTGACTTCGCCGATATTGCTGTTGACCTCCTCGGTGCCCTTGGCGGCCTCCTGCACATTGCGGCTGATCTCCAGGTTCGCGGCACCTTGCTCTTCCACCGCGGCCGAAATAGAACTGCCGATCTCGCTGATCTCGGAGATGGTCTTGGAGATACCCTCGATGGCCGTGACGGCGGTGCCAGTGGCGCTCTGGATCTGGGTGATTTGCCCGCCGATATCCTCCGTCGCCTTGGCGGTCTGGCTGGCCAAGTTTTTCACCTCCGATGCAACCACCGCGAAGCCCTTGCCGGCATCACCGGCGCGGGCTGCTTCGATCGTGGCATTCAGCGCCAATAGGTTGGTCTGGTTGGCGATTTCGTTGATCAGATCAACTACGTCGCCAATCTTTTGCGAGGCTTCCGCCAGACCCTGGACCTGTTCGGTCGCCTGTCGTGATTCCTCGACCGCCTTGTTGGAGATGTCAGAGGACGTAACAACCTGGCGCGAAATTTCCTGCACCGAGGCTGACATTTCTTCCGTCGCCGTGGCAACCGATTGCACATTGGCGCTGGCCTGCATGGAGGCCGTGGTCACCGTCGCGGACCGTTCCGAAGTTCGTTCGGCAATGCCGCGCATCTGCTCGGCGGATCCGCTCATGGTATTGGCGGCGTCGCCGACGGACTGGACGATGCCCATGACCGCGCTTTCGAAGTTGTCGGCAAGTTGATTGCGTTCTTCGCGCATCTTCTTCTCGTTGTCCAGGCGCTGTTGCTCCTGTTCACCTTCCATGCGCTTGACGGCAATGGCGTTGTCCTTGAAGACCTGGACAGTGCCGGCCATGTCGCCGATTTCGTCCTTGCGATCGATCCCGGGAATCTCGACCTCATTGTCACCCTTGGCCAGACGGGTCATGGCCTCGGTCATGGCGCCGATGGGCCGGGCGATACCGTTGCCGATAACCCAGGCCAACAATCCACCGATCAGGATAGCAAGCCCGACACAGAGGGCGATGAGCAGATAGGTGGTCCAAACCGTACCTTCGTTGCTGGCTTGCCTTTGCTCCATGAGAGCGGTTTCCTCGGCCGAGAACTCGCCCATCAGTTGGCGGAACTGGTCGAAGTACTTCTTGCCACGGGCCTCGCCAATCAGGTCGGCCATGTCGTCCATGGTCTTGGCACTGCCGATTTCGCGACGCAAGGCGATAGCCGGCTCGGTAACCTTTTCTTTCCATTCGCTGATGGTCGCCAGGGTCTCTTTCAGCAGTTTGACCTGGGCCGGGTTGTCATTGACGGTCTGACTCAGGCTGCCGGTAAGTTCAAAAAACCGCTTGCCACCATCTGTGTAGGGGGCGAGGAAGGCGTCCTGACCCGCCAGCAAATAGCCGCGCATGCCGGTTTCCATGTCCACGGCGGCGGCCATGACCGCATCCGCCTGGGCCAGCACTTCATAGGTGTGTGTGACCCAGCCCTCGTTTTTGCGCATGACCTGAAGATTGGCGGTCACCTGGCCCGAGGCCGTGTCGGCCGTGGCTTGGCGCTCCTGCATTAACTTGAATTCGATGGCGCTGAATTCTGCGATCTTGGCCCGGAAGGCATCGAAATATTTTTTTCCGGCCTTTTTGTTCACCATGGCGACGATATCGGCCATGGTGGCATTACCACTTACCACCGCGCGGCGTGCCGCGATCGCCGGTTCGGTGACCTTGTCATTCCATGCTCGGATCAGCGTCTCGGTTTCTTTCAAACGGGCGACCTGAGCCGGGTTGTCGTTGACGGTTTCCTGCAATGCGCGGATTTCCTTATAAAAACCGGCCTTACCGGCATTATAGGGATCAAGAAATTCCTCCTCTCCCGCCAGCAGATAGCCGCGCATGCCGGTTTCCATATCAACCGCCTGGGCCAGCACACGCTGGGCCGCCGCCAGGACCTCGTGGGTATGACCAACCCAGCCGATGGTCTTGCCGACCGTGTCAAAGTCCTTGGCGACGTTTTCCTGGGCCGTCTTGAACTCGGCCCGGCGCTGCTTCAACAACTTGGTCTCGCGATCCTGGAAGGTCTTGACCTGTTCCCGGACCTTGTCGAAATAGACCTTGCCCCGGGCCTCGCCCACCAATGTGGCCATGTCATTCATGGTCTGGGCATCGCCGATCTCACGGCGCAGCTGGATGGTCGGCTCGGTGACTTCCTTCTGCCATTCGCGCAGAACCTTTTCCACCTCGCCCAGACGGGCCACCTGTTTGGGATTGTCATCCACGACTTTCTGGAGTTCGGTAATACCCTTGTAGGTCGCTTCCTCGCCGCCCTTGTAGGGATTGAGGAATTCATCCTTGCCGGCGAGGAGATAACCGCGCATACCGGTTTCCATGTCCACGGCGGAACCTACAATTGCCGCCGCTTCACCCAGAACCACGTGGGTATCGGAATCCCTATCTTACATCGCCTAGGCGGCAGGTCCGCGATTGATGCAGTGGACGGCTCGCACCCGCCGGCATATTGGTGCCAAATGATCGTTCAGGAACGGTTAGCGTGGTCGCGCCGGCCTTGGTCTAGATTGCGGCGATGTCCTCCAGCTTTTTGTTGTACAGGAGACATTGGGTATGTCTGGCATAACAACACCACTTTCAGGACGTAGACTGGTGCAATATTCAATTGATCTGAGTCGCTTTCGCGACCCAAGTGATTGGTTCAATTGCTCTATACTTAACAGCCCGGGCACATTTCCTCCATATGTTCTCAAGGATGACCCCTAAATATTAACGGTTTGTTTACCATCTGAATGATAAAAACTCCGAAATTACAAATTGGTAAATTTTCTTCTTCTAGAATATTTATTTTGGAATGAATTTGAAATTTTCGCACGCTGTATGATTGCATAAATTTTTTTTGTTAGTTTAGATTGTGACTACAATGACAATTTTTTTGATGCGGAATTCGATGCCTCGAGCGAGGGGCAATTTCTGGAAGGAGGAAGGGATGTATGATTCTTTGCGCGGGATATTTGTGTCGTTCCTGGTCTTAGCCGCTTTGACGGCCGGATCCACCAGTGTTCAGGCGGCCGGCATGACGACCATCCAAGAGCTGGCGGATATGATCCGCCAGCAGCAAAAACAACTTCAACGGCAGCAACAGAAAATGCAGGCGTTGCAATCCAAGCTTGATGCCCTTGTGCGGCAAAACCTGAGATCACAATCGGCGGCGGCGGCCATGCCGGCGAAGGAAGAAAACAAGATTGTGCTTTCGCGCGACGACAGATTACAACTGACCGTTAAGGGGCACGTCAACCGGGCTGTCATGCTGACCAGCGACGGCAACCAAACGGATGCGTTTCATGTCGATAACGACACCGAACCGACGCTCATCAATTTTACCGGAACCGTCGCGGCCACCGGTGATTTAACGATTGGCGCGCAGTTCGAGGTCCAACTTGCCTCCAACGCGTCTAATGCAGTCAGCCAAGTCACCGAAAACGCGTCGACCGGCAGCATCAGTTTCGCCGAACGTCATCTGGAGGTTTTTTTCGACAGCAAGAGTTTCGGCAAACTGTCGCTCGGTCAGGGCAACACGGCGTCGGAAGGCACCTCGGAAACCGATCTTTCCGGAACCAATGTCGTCGTACGGTCTAATTTCGGCACCTTCGGTGGCGGCATACTGTTCCGTAATTCGACCACCAATGCCCTCAGCGCCGTATCCATAGGAAGCGTATTCAACAATTTCGATGGGCTCAGCCGCGATGACCGGGTACGGTACGATACGCCGAACTTTGGCGGATTTATGGTTTCCGGCAGCTGGCTCCAGGGTGGCGCGACGGACCTCGCCCTACGCTATTCCGCCAGCTTTGGCGGCGCCGATTTCGCCTCCTCGATCGCGGCCGCCAACACCGGCTCCACGAGCACGACCGTCGGAGAAACTTATAACGCCTCGGCCTCGCTCCTGCTCGAAAATGGCCTCAATTTTACGCTCGCCGGCGGCGTACGTAATTTCAAGGCCAGCACGTCCAGCGATTCCGAGTTCTTATATGGCAAGCTGGGCTATCAGTTTTCCCCGTTCAAAATCGGCAAGACGGCGTTTTCTTTCGGATACGCCTCTCAGGACAATCTTGCCGCGAGCGGCGACGAGGCGGATTTTTTCGCGATCGGCGCGACACAGAGGCTGGACGAATGGGCGACCGAACTATACGCCGGTTTCCGCCAATATTATCTTGACCGGCCCGGCAGCAGTTTCGACGACGTATCAATTACCATGTTCGGCGCGATGGTGACATTCTAATCGCGGCGCACAGGGCTAGGGGACCGTCTTCAATCAGATTTCAACATCTCAGAGAATGCCTATGAGTCCGGTAGCTTACGAGAATATCAAGACGGGCAATCCATGAGCAACATGAACGATGACGAATGGCGGCCCATGGCACTCTTCGAGGATCAGGGCCGAAAACCGCGACTTCCGCTGTTGCCCTGATACCGAGCATCCACTGCTGAACTGGGGACCGTCGCGATTGTTGAGTCGCCTGGGGGATTCTCACCCCCAGGCGCTCCCAGATCGCCGACGCGGCTATTTCAACATATCGGCGATGGCGCCGACGCCGGCCAGTACCTTCAAGGTTTCACGACGCCGCCGAGGGGCCCCTGAAACGACCGAATTCGACACATTACGAAGACTTTCGGCGGTGTCGCGCGCCGCTTGTGGTACTGGTACCACGGCGCAACACGCTCCTACCCGAAAGACTTCGTAATGCGTCTATAAGAGTCTTTATCATCGCACCTTGGTATTATGGCACTCTTCAAGCATCAGGCGGCGTCAGGCCCATTTCCGCATGCCACCCAATTTCGAGCATTGACCGCTTACGTGGAGATTGTTGACGACCAATCGATATAGCCATCCCGATAAATCCATCGCCACTTTCTGGATGGTGCGATGGTTGACCAAGTATGATAAGTTTAGGATAACTTGCCGCACGACATTGACCGGCATGCGCTCGTCAGTAATGGAGACAAGTTGATGACGATTTCGGATTCCGCCCGGCAGACCGGCCAGCATATCCGTATTCGGCCAGCGTCGGGTGCCCTCGGCGCGGAGATCTCCGGCGTCGACCTGTCGCGCCCTCTAGATGACGATGTTTTTGCCGAGATCCGGCAGGCTTTCCACGACCACCTGGTGATATTCTTCCGCGATCAGACGATCAGTCCCGCCGATCAGATGGCCTTCACTGAACGCTTTGGGCCGATCGAACCGCATCCGCTCGGCATACGCGGCCTAGACGATCATCCGCAGATCATGGTGCTGGAGAACCGTCCGGGCAGGCTCGGCCCGCGCAACGATTTCTGGCACTCCGACATATCGTTCGCCGAGAAGCCGCCTGCGCTTTCCATGCTGTATTCCATCAAGGCCACCGAAGGCCGGGCGGACACGATGTTTTGCAACATGTATGCCGCCTACGAGGAACTGTCCGAGCGCCTTCGCACCATCCTCGATGGCCTGGAAGCGGTGCACGACGCCGATCAACTGGTCAACGAGGTGCCGTCCCGCGTCCAAGCGCGAGATGTCCCGCCCGGCGTTGTTCATCCGGTCGTCCGAACCCACCCCGGCAGCGGCCGCAGGGCGCTGTACATCAATCCGTATTACACCTCGCATTTCCTGGGCATGACACGGGAGGAGAGCCAGCCGCTATTAAAATTCCTCTACGACCACGCCACCCGGCACGAGAGCATTTACCGGCACACCTGGCGGGTCGGCGATGTACTGATGTGGGACAATCGCTGCACCATGCACTACGCGGTACGCGACTACGACGACAGTCTGACCCGATATCTACATCGCACAACGGCGGCCGGTGATCGGCCGGTCTAAATTGAAATTCGCTGGCGGACCACGGTATTGCTGATCCCGCCGCCAATGTCTCCTCCTTGGCACTCTTCAAGCATTATCCGCAGTAGGGGCTATTTCTGCCGTCCCTCCGGTATCGAGTATTCACGGTCGAAGCTTGGGCAGCCGCGCCGGTTTCAACGAATTCGTTATGTTGTTTAGGCCGTGAACGCCTGAAGCAGCAATCTGCGGAATGAACTATATTCGCGGATATAGATAATGTGGATTTTACGCATATCCTAAAACATGGTTGGAAACTGAAATATCATGGACCGAGCTGTAGACACTGTTGTTATCGGTGCTGGTCCCGGCGGGCTCAGCGTGGCGGGGTCGCTGGCTCTGCATGGCAAGGAGGTCATCGTCGTCAGTGACGGCCACCTCATGGGATACGGTATCGAGGGGGCATTCAAATCCAAGGCCGGATTTGAAATTGCGAAACTTTATGCTCACGTGAAAATGCGGCCGGACCTATTCGAAATGCCGTCCGCGCCTGGTTATGGCGCGGTTGAACAGGGCATTGAACGGGCCGCGAAGGGCCTGGGCGAAAGCATTCAAACTCGTTTGGACCGGCTTGGCGTGGAAGTCATCGAAGGCAGAGGCCGATTCATCGATGCGAACACGGTCATGGTTGGAGACGATGCCATCCGGGCCAATCACATCGTGATCGCAACCGGCACGGTGCCGCGAGTCTTCCCGGGCGTTGCCGTGGACGGCCGCCAAGTACTGACCAGCGACGAAATCGTTGGCCTAAAATCCCTACCTGAATCCCTGCTCGTTATAGGGGCAGGCATAATCGGCTGTGAATTTGCTTCAATCTTCAATGAATTGGGTTCGAAAGTGAAACTGGTCGACACCCAGGATCGCATCCTATCCAGCGAGGATGAAGATGTTAGCCAGTTCCTTTCGCGCGGGCTGTCCATGCGCGGCGTTAGCGTCATCCATTCCTGTCGGTTTGAAGGCATGGAGGTTGAGACAAACAAGGTCATCACTTCATTATCCAACGGCAAGCGAGTGGAATCGGAGAGCGTCTTATTTGCCGTCGGGCGAAATCCCAATACCAACGGATTGGAGT